>JAYOMW010000088.1:3113-13264 GCA_038121045.1 Opitutia bacterium | reverse complement strand
ACGACCCCTACACCCCCAGCGTAGTGCGCTACCAGACTGCGCTACGGCCCGACCTAGTTGCCATGTGATTGGCAAGATGGATCAAAGTGCCCTAATACCCTTCCCTAGTCAAGATAAAGCCCAGAGAAGCTTCGAGAAGAAATTGGACGAATAAAACGAAAAGATGTTGCGAAACCAATGCTTTGTCCTATTAGCTTGTTATACATATGAATAAATTCTATCTCATACTATCTGCCATTCTTGCATTGTCTTTCACGAACGCGGCCTTCGCCGACAAGGTCGAACCGGCCAAAGACGCCGTCGCTTTCCGCGGCAATCATTACAAGGCTTTCCTCGACACCAACAGCACTTGGTGGGAAGCCAAATTTGCCTGCGACGACATCGGAGGACAACTCGTAGTCATCACAAGCGAACAGGAAAACGAATTCGTTCGCCGGCTTGCCAAAGACCACTTGGTTTGGCTCGGGGGCACCGACGAGTTTGAGGAAGGCAAATGGACTTGGGACAACGGAGAAGCGTTCAAGTTCAAAAACTGGGATGCCAAACAACCTTCCGCCTCCCCGGGATTCAATTTCCTCATCCTCAACGGAAAGAACGGAAAATGGGCCGACACGACTGATTTCTCAGGCAAAGTCAAAGGATACGTGTGCGAATGGAAGGGCACTGCCCCCAAGGACGCAGGACCCAAGGACGCTGACTTGAAAGCCCCCAAAGGCTCGAAGTAAAGCCCGCCTTCTCTTTGAAAAAAGCCGAGCCTTCCGCTCGGCTTTTTTTTGAGCCGGAGTTATCGAACGGAAGAGAGGGATTCATATTGCCGGATCCACGATTGAGCCCAACGCTCGAACGATCCCTCCGCTATTTGAGCGCGAGCCTCTTCCATCAACTGAACGTAGAACCTCAGGTTATGCAGAGTCAGCAAGACCCCGCCCAAGGACTCCTTGGACATGAACAAATGCCTGACGTAAGATTTCGAGAATTCTTTGGAGACGTAACAATCGGTCTCCTCGTCGAGGGGCGAAAAATCGTTTCGAAAGCGTTCATTGCGTAGATTCAAAACACCCGAACGCGTGTAAGCCGTTCCGTGGCGAGCGGCTCGGCTCGGCATGACGCAATCAAACATATCGACACCAAGACCAATCATTTTGAGAAGTTGAGGGGGAGTCCCCACTCCCATCACGTAACGCGGCTTTTCTTCCGGCAGGCAACGGAGGGTCCACTCGACTTGCTCCAGCATCTCCTCTTCCGTTTCCCCCACGCTCACTCCGCCAACCGCATACCCGGGAAAATCGAGTTTTGTCAATTCATCGGCGGACCGTGAGCGCAAATCTTTGAATCTTCCACCCTGGGCGATTCCAAAAAGTTTCCTTCCATCGGCTTGCCCCTCGCCTTTCTTCCAGAAATCCATGCACGTTCCCGCCCAAAGGGTGGTTCTCTTGACAGCTGCCTCCACTTCCTCGCGGGAGGCTTCGGCCGCCGGACATTCGTCCAGACACATTGCGATATCCGACTTCAACCCATCTTGGATCGAAACCGCTTCCTGGGGCCCGAGAAAGATTTCTTTCCCGTCAAGGTGTGACTTGAAGCTCACCCCTTCATCGGAAACCTTTCTGAGCTTGGATAGACTGAAAACCTGAAAACCGCCGCTATCGGTAAGCACCGGTCCATTCCAGTTCATGAAGCGGGACAACCCACCCGCATCGCTTATGATTTCGACCCCGGGGCGCAGATTCAAATGATAGGTATTGCCCAATATGATCGGGGCGCGAACGACTTTCTTCAAATCGGCGGGCAAAAGCCCCTTGACCGTTGCTTGCGTACCAACGGGCATGAAGACCGGAGTGGGCACCTCGCCGCCGGGCAAAATCATTTTGCCTATCCTAGGGCCACCGTCCTGGCGGCTTGTACGATCAAAAAAAGAAGTCATTGGCTTGCTTGCGTAAAGTCAATTGAAGGAGTTAAGCTTTTTTCTTTATCCAAGAACCGCCTCTCGGTAAACTTAAGAATATCCGAATGACCGCCCCTTCTTTCAATTTCCGCACGTACTGCCACTCTGCGGCATTGCTCGGATTGCTTGCATGCCAAACCATCACCCCCCTTCTTTCGAAAACCAATCCTTTGCCCATCCTCCCCGAAGTTTCCCAAAGTTTGGGGGAAGCCACCTTGAGCGTTGCAAGCACGCGTTTCTCGATAGACCGGGCAGATCCCACCGCCCACAAATTGCTCCGACTGAGCGAACTGCTTTGCTCTTTAAAGGGGGACAAGGTTTTCTATTTGAAAGGCCTTCTTCGAACCGGAGCCAAGATTCCAGCTCAAGCTTTCGGTCCTGCAACCAATGAAAAGGACTTGGCGAGGCACCTGAGAAGGTTTGCCGGAACAAAGCTGAGCCACTTCCAACTCCTCCTGCTGTCTTCGTCTCTTCACCTCGACCCGAGCGTCAAAGAATCGATTGTGGCTATGCAAAGGGCCAAAAGGAGAGGACTGAACACGGACTTTGAATACTTGCTTCAAAACATTGGACGACCTGTGCCATCCTATGGCCTCGCACCCCCTTTCGTTCCGGAAGTTCCTCTGCAAAAAGGAAAGGCTCTCGCGAATTTGGCAGCCGAATATGCCGCCGGGGAATTGGCTGAAAACAGGGAAAGTCTGAAGGGGAAAAGAATGATCGCTCTGGGGTTGCTCATTGATCCCGAGAATCGAGAATTGCTTTACCAAATGAGCCTTCTTGAAACGGGCAAGCCAACTCAACGGTTTTCTCAGACCTCACCGAAGGAACCCTTGCTCAAAAAACTCCGGGAGATTTCAATCCGCAAAGAAAATTCAGCCCTCTTGAACAATCTCCTTCATGCAAGCATGGTCGAAATCCAACCCGACTCCTACAGTTCGATTGTTTTCTTGGAAAAAACAAAGGGGAAAGGGGTCAAAACCGATTTCGAGAGCATTGCCTTGGAATACGAACAGTTCCTCAAGAGTCGGAAATCGGATCCCACTCCTTCATCATCCTCTACGCCTGAAGGAGAGATACGAAACGCGACTCTTTGCAATTTACTGGTGGCCAAAACATGGAGACTGACCAACTGGCAGACCAAGCAAACTTGGTTCGTAACCTTTCGGAGGACATCCAAGTCGACCTTCAATCCACATGGAACTTGCGAAGGCAAGAAAGGAAACAAACTGCACACTTGGCGTTTCTGGAAAATCAAAGACGGCGTGCTGATCGTTGATGGCTATGCCAGGTATGCTTACGATTCGGATTCCAAAGCATGGAGACAAGCGAACGGGCAAAAAGACAGCTTTCTTCGTTAAAAAAGGAACACGCTGATTTGACTGAAAGCCCAAAACAGCAATCGGCATCCGGTTGCTACGACCTGATCGGGGATGTGCACGGATACTTGGACCTCCTCGACTCGTTGGTCGAACAACTTGGCTATTCCAAAAAAGGAAAATCCTACGAGCATTCCGAGGGGAGAAAGTTAATCTTCGTGGGCGATCTCATCAACCGAGGACCCGACTCCGTCGGCGTTTTGAAAACCGTTCGAGAAACCTGGGAGCAAGGAAACGCCTTGCTTGTCCTGGGGAACCACGAGTTCAATGTTCTTCAACTCGCCGCTACGAAAAAACCTTTGCCGAACCCGGGGTACGAATCATTCCTGCCTTGGTTCAAATCGCTACCCTTGTTTCTCGATCTTGAGGAAATCCGCGTCATTCACGCCGCTTGGCATTCCTCTTCGGTTTCATTCCTTTCGCCGAATCAAACTCCAAACGACGAGTTCGTGAGAAAGACTTGCGACAAAAACTCCCCGGAAAGACAAGCCGTCGATCGTATCCTCAAGGGAGTGAAGGCGAATTTGCCGAAAGGATCCGAACTTCGCGACCGGTTCGGAAAAGTTCGAACCAAGGGACGGCTCCGTTGGTGGGAAGAATTAGAAGGAAAACCTTTGTCCGGGGCTCTCTTTTCACCCATGTACGGAAAAGCGATCGAAGATACACCGGACCCCGAGGAAATTCGCGAAGTCGAACCTTACCCTGAACACGACAAACCGGTTTTCGTTGGACATTATTGCCTTGAGCCTCATGTCTCGAAAATCAATGCAAACATAGCTTGCCTCGACGGATGCGTGACTTGCGACAAAAGACTGTGGGGATATCGTCACACAAAATCAAGCAAGCTCACCAAGGCAAACTTGGTTTACGCAGAGTACTGATTCAATTCCTACTCGGATCGGCGGGCTTTTGGTCAATGACTTCCCAAGTGGAATTCCATCGATTCCATTGCTCGACCTTCGTTACTTCGGGCTGCAAAGACCGCTTTTGACAGGAGTATTCAAACATCTCTTTGGCTTCCTCCAGGTCATGAGCCAAGAAGTACTTGTCCGAAGATCCCACGGCATCGCCGAAGTGGTAATGAAACTTATACTCTTGTACTGGTTTCTCCCTCTCCTTTTTCATATGACCAAATATACCCCGAACCTCACGATTTTTCCAATTGGATCGCACTTTTCTTCAAAGTTTATTTGCAGAAGAACCAAAAGGAAAATATGAGATGGACCATGGAATCTTATTCTTTCTCCCACAAATACGTAAGGGTTCGTATGCGTCGCTTTTTCGAAGGTCAGTACAAACACGTTTACATTGGACGCGTCATTGCAGAGAACCATAGTTGCCTGATTTTGCTGGGGCGTTCCTTTCACTTTCGAAAGATCAGTTCAAGTGGAGCCATTGCAGGCGAAAGGCTGAGCGAAGCCAATGGACTGCACACCGAACCAGTCTCGGAAAGAGCCATTCCTTGGGCTTCGATCGAATTCGCTCAAATCATCGAGGGAGGCGTAAACGTCGAAGCTCATCCCGTTTGGGCCGCTTCGGGCAACGTCGTGCTTGCAGACAAGAACAATACCTTCGTAACTTCCACCAGGGACCACGGAGAGTAAGCTTTCTTCAACCACGCTCGAGTCAAAAGTTTTGGAACTTTCTCTTTTCAGTCTTGATCGATTGGCAAAGTTTCCTACCCATCAGACGAATGAGCTCGCATAAACAAAATCTCTCCAGACGTCTTTTTTGCCAGCAGGCTGCAGTCATGGGAACAGCCCTCTGCACCTCTACGACAGCTTTCTCCAAAGAAACTCCGGTAAGAACCGCCCCACCCCTCGGGTTCGACAACTTTTCAATCCGTGCTCTCGGATGGAAAGCCGAACGACTAATCGAGTATGCCGCCAAACAAAAAGTAGACGCTCTTCTTTTTTCGGATCTGGACGTCTATGAATCTCACGACAATGGCTACCTGCGCGAAATTCGAGAAGAAACAAAAAAGCAAGGAATCATCCTTCAAGCAGGAACGGGTGGAATTTGCCCGACCGCGGCCAAATTCAACGACAAGCACGGAAGCGCCGAGGAACACCTCCGGCTCCTGATCCGGGTGGCCAAAGAAGTCGGTTCCTCCGTCGCCCGTTGCTACTTGGGCTCAAGCAAAGACCGGATGGGCGAAAAAGGCATCCAGTTCCATATCGAAAGCACCATCAAGACCTTGAAGAGAGTTCGTAAGCAAGCCCTTGACTCCGGGGTCAGGATTGCCGTGGAAAATCATGCAGGAGACATGCATAGTCGGGAACTCGTCGACTTGATCGAGCGGGCGGGCCCAGATTTCGTAGGCGCCACTCTCGATACCGGCAACGCTACCTGGACTCTCGAAGATCCGGTCGAAACGTTTCGTAACCTGGCTCCGTACACCGTTTCCAGCGGCATTCGGGATTCCATGGTTTGGCCAAGCGAAAACGGAGTCCGCGTTCAATGGACTGCCATGGGAGAAGGATGCGTGGATCTAAAGACGATCTTTGCGGAATGGGCTCGGCAATGCCCGGACGCACCTGTTCAAATCGAAACTATTTCCGGATTCTCGAAGGAATTCCCCTACCTCCAAAGCCAGTTTTGGCCACCTTACTCCGCGATTCGGGCTGATGACTTTTCACGCTTTTTACTTCTTTCACGAAAAGGAAAGGAGCTCAAATCCTTCTCCCCTCCTCCCGGAGTCGACCGGAAAAAAGCTCAGCAGGACTATCAACTGGCTGAACTCGAACGCAGTCTTCAATTTTGCCGTAAAGAGCTCGGCTTGGGAAGAAAATCAAGCTGACGAGGAATTGAAAATCGAGGAAGGACGAATCTCGACTTCCCTATTCCCTTTCGTCCGTTGCCTAACCAAGCAGGGCTCACCCCGTCTTACTCGATTACCGCACCGCACTTTTCGCACGGCAGTTTCCAACCTTTCCTGCCTTCAACTACCTCGAGTCCGATCAAGCGTCGTCAAGGCAATCCATACCTTCCAGGTGAGCTATGTCTCCCCAGCTTACCAAGTTCCAAGCATTGTCTTTTTTTTCGATTCGGTTCAGCGAGCAGTTGAGCAGAACGAAATTGCGCTCCTTTTCAAGAGGGACGTTCAGTACGTAGCGAAAGAGCGCTCCCAATACGCCGCCGTGAGTTACAATTCCAATTTTGGCTCCCTCGTGAGCAAGGGCAATTGCCTCTACCGCCTTCGAGCAACGGTCGCAAAACTGCTTGAAGCTCTCCCCGCCCGGAGGAACGTATTCGGGTCCGTCGTTGCGGAAAGACCGGTAAATTTCGGCTTCACTCTCGAGCATTTCCTCGGTGGTCAAGGCTTCCAGGACGCCCAGATCCCTCTCGCGCAAGTCTTCGCGGGGAATGACCTCCCACCCGGAAGGTCCGCCGACAAGACGAGAAGTATGCATGGCCCGCCCTAGATCGCTGGAGTAGAAAAAATCAAAGTCATCCGATTTCATCCGCTTGCCTAATGCCTCGGCTTGCGCGACCCCCCTCTCACTTAAAGGAGAATCAGCATGCCCCTGCCAACGACCGGACAAGTTCCATTCCGTTTCGCCATGGCGTATGAGGGTAACCGAAGTTGTTGTGCTCATGAAGTTCAATTAGCACGGGAGAGAGGCTCGGTCACCTCAAAATCGAATTATATTTTACCGAAAGGATGGGAACGAGGGTTGCGCACCTCCATTCATTTTTTCAAACTAAAGTCATTCGAAACTATTCAAAGCCTATGAAAACTCTCATCTTGCCTGCCTTTTTCGCCCTCGTCACTTCGGCCTTTGCAAAGGTCGAGGTATTCGAGATCTCCAAGAACAACGTCAATCTTCTACCCCAAGGAAAGGAAGCCGATGGAATTATCGGAGACTTCGTAATCAGAAACGGGTTGATCGAGTGCGTAATCGGCGGATCGGCAGACAACCGAAAGGCCAACATGGGAGCCTTTTGGGGTGCCGACGGGGTGACCCCGGGATGCCTCTACGACCTTTGCCTCCGGGGAAGTGACAACGACCAACTGACGATCTTTTCCCCATCCCGCCAACAGGGTAAAGTTTCCTACGTCCGACCCTACCCCGACGGAAACGGCGTGGAGGTCGTCGTGTCCTCCGCTCTTTCGGGCTCTTTGTTCAAACGGCATCTTTATCAGGTCAAGGAGAACGAGGCAGGCATTACGATCGACACCTGGCTTCGCAACGAAGGCTCCAAGCCTGTCTCGGGTCCGATCAGCGACCAATGGACCCGCTTCAATTCCTCGGGAAGATTCGGATCAATTGAGTGGGCTGACTCCGTCGACCCATCGGACAAGGCGGGCTATGCTTACGCTTGGCTTCCGGACGAAAACGGAAAAGTGGCTCCCAGAAACAGCACCTTGAACCCAGGAGATGAAATCAAAATTCGACGTTTTGTCGCCGTGGGAAAATCTCCGGCGCATGCCCTCGGCGTGGTCGCGGCAAAACTGGGGAAGACAGGACGGCTGAAACTAAAGGTCACGGGCACTGACAAGAAACCCGTATCCACGGCTTCGGTGGACTTTCGCCTCGAGGAGTCGACCGTCCGGGCTTACCCGGATGAGGATGGGAAAATCGAAATCCAGTTACCGATCGGCTCGTGGAAAGTGTCCTGTGTGGATATTGGACGGAAAACACAAGAGCTTCTCCTTGAGATCAAGGATGGGCAAACCGTCGAGAAAAGCATTTCGATGAACGAGCAATCGGGGATACGGTTTTCAATCAAGAAGGAAGACGGATCGACGACGCCCTGCAAGGTTCAGTTCATTGGGTTGGAAGGAACGCCGAACCCCAAGCTCGGTCCGGGCGATCGGGCGCACGGATGCAAGGACCAGTACCATTCCGAAAAAGGAGAGTTTTCCGTGGCTCTTGACCCGGGCAAGTACAAGTTGATCATCACTCGGGGCATCGAGCACGACCATGTCGAGAAAACCGTCTCCGTGCCAAAGGGCGAATACCTCGCTTTCGAGACAACCCTCACCCGCAGCGTAAAAACGCCCGGGTGGGTAAGCACCGACTTTCACAATCACTCTACCCCCAGCGGAGACAATGTCTGTGGAACCGCGGATCGACTCATCAATTTGGCTGCAGAACATATCGAATTCGCTCCCACCACCGAACACAACCGGATCATGGATTGGACTCCCTTCATCGAAAGCCTTGGTCTGAAAAAAGAAATATCGACAATCCCCGGAATGGAACTGACGGGCTCGGGAGCCCACCTGAACGCCTTCCCCCTCACTCCCAAACACTACCACCAGGATAACGGAGCCCCTCAGTGGGTGAAAGATCCGAGAATCAATGCCCTCAATTTGAGAAATCATCCCGGACATCATCCAAGCGGCTGGGTTCACATCAATCATCCGGACATGATCGAAAACTTTGTAGACCGCAACAAGGACGGCAAAGCGGACGGCGGGTACCAAGGCATTCTGTCCCTCGTTGACGCGATCGAAACCGAAAACTACCGCCCTGCCACCATTCTGACGCAGGCTCCCTTCCGGATTACCCGCAGAGCCAGCCGCGAACAGGTCACGATCGTTCGCGAATTCGTCTGGTTGCAAATGCTTAACCACGGAATGAAAACTTGGGGAATCGCTGTGTCTGACGCGCACGCCGTTCACGGGAACGGGGTTGGAGGTTGGCGCACTTACGTCCGATCCTCTACCGATGAACCGGAAAAGATCGACTGGGAAGAGATCAGTCGCAGATCCAAGGCCGGGCAGATGATCCTCAGCTCGGGACCCTATTTGGAGGTAGAAACATCCGACGGAATTCAGGCCGGCGGATTAGCCCGGGCAAACGGAACCATTGGTTTGAAAGTTCGCGTCCAGTGCTCTTCCTGGATCGACGTCGACCGCATCCAGGTTTTGGTCAACGGCAGGCAGGAGAAGAGTTTGAATTTCACCCGTAAATCGCACCCCCAGTTCTTTTCCGACGGGGTCGTTAAATTCGATCGGACCATCCCTCTCTCCCTCTCTTCCGACGCCCACTTGATCGTGGTGGCCTACGGTGAGAACTTCGACCTGAAAACCGGTTTCGGAAGCAGTGGTCAATCCGCGAACAAACCTTGCGCCTACAACAACCCGATCTTTGTGGACATCGACGGCAACGGATTTACCCCCAACGGGGACAACCTCGGGTTCCCCCTGCCGAGCGGCCGGATAAGCGTAGCGCAAGCCAAGGAACAGCTCGCCAAGGCGGGGATTGCCACGGAGTAAATCAATTCTTTGCCAAATTCCAGTGCGTCCTAGTCCAACAGCCTAGAATGAAAGAGAAGCTGCTATCAGCCTTGACCGCCCTAGCGGCCCGAAAACACCGGTCCGAAGAAGGCAACGAAATGCTTTCGCCCTTCATCAAAAAAACCATGACCATCGAGGCCACCTTTGTCTCGAACGAACGCACCTTTACGAGCCGTTACGAAAAGAGCTACGTCGATGGCCAAACCATCTTGGCTTTGTTTGGCGAAAGGGAGTATGAAATTGCCATCCTCATTCATCCCGACGGCAACTGGAAGAAAGCCCGCAAGCCGGTCCTCCCTCTCAACGAGGGAGACTTATTTGAAATCCAAGTAGAGGTTCTCGGTTACGACTCCCTTCATCAAAGGGTCACTTTCGGGGAATTCATTCCGGAAGAAATGAGATCAAGGCAAAACGGCGGCTCGTTTGGATCGAAGCCTGACTTCACGGTGAAAACGCAATCGATACAGCCACCCGTCGAAAGACCCAAAAGCCGGAGAAGAAAATCGGAGAAAAGCGACGAGCCTATAGACAGACAGCGGGTGAACACAACTTTCCAAGAGGAGAAGGCGGAGAACTTGGG
>JAYOMW010000088.1:0-3103 GCA_038121045.1 Opitutia bacterium | reverse complement strand
AAGCCGGACTTCACGGTGAAAACGCCATCGATACAGCCACCCGTCGAAAGACTCAAAAGAAGAAGAAAACCAGAGAAAAGCGACGAGCCATTAGACAGAAAGCGGGTGAACTCAACTTTCAAAGAGGAGAAGGCGGAAAACTTGGGTTGTGGAAACTTGTCCGCGGGTTTGCCGCAGGGCAACTACCTCAAGTGGCTCATTGTCTTTTTTTGTCTTTCACTGGTCGCCTTTGCGGTAGGCTTCGCCATCAGGCTTGTCGCCAACGCATTCAACTAGCCTTACCGCCAAGTCAATCAGGCGGTAACAAAAGGTTTATTTTTCCGGACTGTCCCGCCAAGGCCACTTGGGCGAACCCTTTGGCTCCGGAGCGTTGGGTGTCTTACCCAAACCATAGTCGGCCGGTTGCATGTCCTGCCCAGGCCAAAACTCTTTGTCACGAATAAAGCCGTAGAAGGAAGGATAGAAGGGATCGACATAGCCCACGTCGGCTTTTTTCGGGACATCGAGACCCGTCAAGTGATAGCAAGCATTGACTAACAAGCGTCTCAAGTCCTCACTGACTAGATCAACCGAAGCACCCATGGTCGTGCAGAAAGTGGTCCCGCCCTTGCCGTTGGGAGCCTCGTAGGGATGCAACCATGCGAGGGGTTGCATGGGATCGTTCTTCTTGCCCTCGACGTTTTTGGACTCTGGATCAAGGGTCTCGGTCACCGCACCCCGCAGAAGGATGGTATCCTTGTCAGTAAGACGCCGAATTCCGTAGACGTCTGAAGGACCGAAGACATCCTTGACTCCATTGAGGATCGGGTGCTTGGCGTTTTTCGCCTCAATGACTCCGCGGGCCCCTTCGACTTTGTGCCGACCGTGATGACTAACCCATCCTTCGCCCATGATCATAGGGCCAAATGCCCCGTAGGATATCTTACCTCCAAAGGAACCCCCACCGGTAAAAGCATGAGTCGCAGTACGGATTCCGATCACAGGCTTGCCTGCATTGAGAAATTCGGTGACGTGCTTGGCATCCTCCGCAGAGGGACGGCGGAATCGGGTACCAGTGAGCATGAGATCCGCCGATTTCAAGTGATTCCAACCGCGAACGCCCGCCTGATTGTTGGGATCGATGTGCTTACCAGTCGAATCCCAAGCAAAAAGGACTTTGCAATGAAAACCGTGCTTTTGGGAAAGGATTTTGGCCAACATGGGCATGCTTTCCTCCGTTCTGTATTCTTCGTCTCCGGAGACCAAAACGATCGTCTTGCCTTTGCCCGGGCCTTTTTTGCCAGGCAAATCAAGAATTTCATGATGCCCTCCGAGAACGGAAAGGATCGGCGCTAACAGGCATGCGATAAACAGGACTAATGATTTCATATTGGGTTGAACAATCCAAGATCAGCTCAAAAAAAGCCTAAAGTCAAAACCGATTCTGCCATTGGGGCTAGATTTCGTTTTAAAGGAAGGAATCAAAAAAGATTCGTCTTCGCCCCGAAAATTGATATAAAGGGATTCATGTTCAAGAACATACCTTTTAATCGCGTGGAGTGGGTGACAAGCGGTTTTCTTATCTTGACGGCATTTCTTACCTGCACGGCCGTACCTGCTTACTTATTTTATTACGGGTGGAACTCGTTCCTCTTGTTCCTTTTCGGGGTTTTTCTTTTCTACTACGTCGCCACGGGCATGAGCATCACGTTGGGTTATCACCGGCTTTTTTCTCACAAGGCTTTCAAAGCGAAATGGCCGGTAAAACTCTTTGTCCTCATCTTCGGAGCCGCGGCTTTCGAAAACTCCGCCCTCTGGTGGAGTTCGGGGCACCGCTACCATCACAAGCACGTCGACACCGACGACGACCCTTATGACATTTCGAAGGGATTTCTTTGGGCTCACATTGGCTGGCTGATGTTCAAGCTCAAACCGGAGGCCCCGATGGTAAACGTCCAAGATCTGAGAAAAGACCCGTTGGTCATGTGGCAACACAAGTGGGTGCATCCCATTTCCTTAATCTTCAGCTTTGTCATCCCCACGCTCATCGGGTACGGATACACCTTTTATTACGATTTGGACCCCGTTATGGGAGCTTTGGGCGGTTTCCTCATACCGGGTGTCGCACGCATCGTCATGGTTCAGCATGCTACTTTTTGCATCAATTCGCTATGCCATATGATCGGCTCCCGCCCCTACTCGACCAGCCATACGGGTCGGGACAGCTGGATTGCCGCCATTTTCACCATGGGCGAGGGTTACCACAATTATCACCACGAGTTTCAATGGGATTACCGTAACGGCGTTAAACCTTGGCAACTCGACCCATCCAAATGGTTTATTTGGACCCTCTACAAGTTGGGACTCGCCTCGGATTTAAAACGCGTGCCCAAAGAAAGAATCCTGCTCGCCGAGACTCGCGAAACGAAACGTCAAGTGACCGACAGGATCACGAGTATTCAAGAATCTCAAAACTCGAACGAGGACCTCTGGTCACAAGTATTGGAAAAGCTCGAGGTTCTCAGCGAACGGCTTACGGAAATCAGCAACGAGCTCCAAACGGCTGCCCACGACAAGATCAATCTGTCCAAGACCAAGCTTCGGGAAATGAGAAGTGAAGTCAGGGCGATGCTCGAAGAAATCAACTCCTCTCCCGACTTGAAGGCAGCCTGAATTCCGGATCCGGTCAACCCTTCCTCTTTTTCTTCTTCCGGTACTGGGAAGGAGTCATTTTTTCGATTCGGCTGAAAACCTTGCTGAAGTGATCCGCGTCCCGGAACCCCAAATCGACGGCCAAACTTTTTAAAGAAGCGTCGGTTTCCATCATCAGCCTCTTCGATCTTTCGATGCGCAAACGGGAAATTTCTTCCGCAATGCTGCGTCCCATGGAAGCCCTGAATTTCCTCTCCAAGGTTCGACGGTTCGTGCCACTGGAAAAAACCACGTCGTCGACTTGAATCCTTTTGTGTCCGTTTTCCGAAATGAAACGAAGCGCATTGGCCACAAAGGGGTCATCTGCAGCGAGAGAATCCGTCGATTGACGTGGAATCAAGCCCTTGGGAGGCGAAAATTCAATCGACGAAGTCGAAGCCTCGCCATCCATCAACTCATCGAGTCTTGCCGC
>JAYOMW010000087.1:0-13269 GCA_038121045.1 Opitutia bacterium | reverse complement strand
TGGTTAACTGAGCGGCTGAGCCTGCGCCAAGAACTTGGTCAGCGGCACCTCCGCCCAGAGCGGAACCCATGCCGCCTGAAGTACGCTGAATCAAGATCAGCATGACTATGGCGATACAGAGAAATATCAGGAGTAGTGTTAATGTGAGTATAATCATTGGACGCTAAAAGTAGTTCATCATGCCTTTTTTGAAAACAAAAGGCAATCCTCTTTAGGAAAACTTAGACGCCCAGTGTCGCAAGAAGGCTTTCCAAATCTTTACGGTCCTCGAAGGCAAGGGTCAACTTGCCCTTTCCGGAAGCCCCGGCCTTGATCGATACTTTTCGCTCCAATGAAACTTGAGCCTGCTTGGCAAGGGACGAAAACATAACGGAATCGAAGTTTTTTTCTGAAAAAGGCACTTGAGAAGCCGATGGATTCCGAATTTCTTCGACCGCTTGCTCGCATTGTCGAACGGTCCAATTTTCCCGAACGGCCCTCCTGCCCAATTCGAGGCGCCTGCTCTCGTCGGCAATCCCGAGCAAAACTTTTGCGTGACCAGTGGACAGCTTGCCCGTTGACAAAAAACTTCTCAATTCGTCATCCAATTGCAACAAGCGCAAAAGATTGGTTACGTAGGCCCTGCTTTTGCCAACGCGTTCGGCCACTTTTGATTGGGTCAAGCTAAAGTCATGAACAAGGGAGTGATAACCCATGGCTTCATCAATCGGGTTAAGACCTTCGCGCTGAAGGTTTTCAATCAAGGACAGGCTAGCGGAGGAAAGATCGTCCGCCATAAAGATTCGAGCCAAGATGGTTTTCCGACCCAAGTGCTCGTGAGCACGCCATCTCCTTTCCCCCGCGATCAATTCATATGAGTTTTCCGTTTTCCTAACCGTAATAGGCTGCAAGAGTCCTTCCGACTCAATGCTCGCCGCCAATTCCCGAATCGCCTCGGGATCGATCACCTTGCGCGGTTGACGAGGGTTGGGAACAAGATCGCTAAGCAAGACCTCGACTAAGCTTTCGCCTTGTTCTTTCCCCTCGGAAATTCCAGTGGAGGCAGGATGCTCATTTAGTTTCCGAACAACGAGAGCCGGTTTGCCTTCCTCAACCGAAGAGGCGGCAGGTGCCGTGCTCTCTGCGGCTGGCGTTCCTGCGCCACCTGCAATCAAGCTGCCTAGCCCTCTTCCTAGTCTTGACGAAGGTTTGGACATCACAAGGGTTATTGCTGGGGAACAAACAATTCCTTGCCCACAAAAACCTTTGTCGGATCACCAATTTGGTTGGCATCGATGATCCACTTGATCTTCGACTTGTACTTAAGGGCAACGCTGCTGACCGTTTCGCCTTTTTCGACTTTGTGCACGAATCCAGTTTGAGGGTAATCAGAGGAAAAAGTCTTGGCGGAAGAGCTGGATCCAGAGGAAGAGGATTGACTGACTTGGGAAATCGCCTTGTTCGTTTCAGCAAGGAGATCCTTGAGTTGCTTGTCGATGTTCTTCCGAAGGGCAATCTGATCTTCTTCGCCCTGCGAAGCACGCCTCTCCAACGCCTGCAACCGGGCATCCACTTGTTGGGTAAGACTCTGGCTCGTTCCGGATGCTGAGTTTTGGCGGCGGGTAAGTTGATCAACGGAGACCCGAAGTTGGGCGTTTTCACGACGCAAAAGCTCGACTTCCGTCCTCAATCCAGCCAATTCGCGGGAAACAAGCTCCATATCCTGTTTGAGGTTGGCCAATTGTAGGTTCACGCTCCCCAATGCAACGGAGGGGGAAACGCAAAGACCAAAACAAGACGCAAAAAGGGCAACCCGCCCTGACACTTCGAACACCAATCTATTCATAACCTTAAAACGATTAAACCACAACATAACCACCACATTAAAATATGTAGAGAAATCCCGCTAGGAAGCAAGAAATCTTTTACCCTTTCGAAATACTTTTTCCCTCAACAAGCAAGCCAGGCATTAACTCCGACTCCAAAATCGTTCCATCCGGAATGGCAAACCCCCTGAGAAAATCCCTCGCGGGCAACATTCTTCCTCCTGGTTTTTGCAGTTCGTGAACGACCAAAGCTCCTTGCCCTGTGCCAATCAAGAATTTTCCTTCCCGGTCACAGGCGACTTTCCCGGGAAACAAAGACAAATCCTCAACCGATGATTTGCCTACTCTTATTCTGAGACCACCGAAGGGAAAGGATACTCCCGGCCAAGTCCGGAAGGCTTGAATCCGATGAGCCAATAGTTGGGCGGGAACCCGGAAATCCATATGGCCATCCGCCTTGGTTAACTTACGACAATAGGTGGCTTGCGTTTCGTCCTGAGGCTTTTCGACGTAACGGCCCGCAAAAAGCGCATCCAAGTTTCTCACCATCAAAGGCACGCATGCCGAAGCGATTTTCTCACGAAGGCTTGCTCCCGTATCTTCTCCCGAAACAAGGACGCCCTCGACGTCGATTATGGGACCCGCGTCCATCCGGGGAACAACCCGCATGAGCGTAACGCCAGTCTCCTTCTCGCCCAAGGCAAGAGCAGTTTCAATGGGCGATGCCCCCCGATAGGCAGGAAGGAGCGAGGCATGAAGATTGAAGCATCCGAGTGAAGCGGCTTCCAACAGATCCCGTTTCAAGATATGGCCGTAAGCCATCACGATAATCAACTCGATCTCGAGTGATTTCAACCACTCCGTTTCTTCGCTTGATGGTTTTTGAGGATCACGACAAGGCACGCCGCTCTCAACGGCCCACTGCTTGATTGGGTTGGGCTTGAGAATTCGCCCCCGGCCCGAACGACGATCCGGTTGAGTCAGAACCGCCGAAACCTCCACCTCGCTGGCTCGCAAAGCTCCGAGAAAAGGCAAGGCGATTTCATCCGAGCCAAAGAAAGCGATCCTTTGCTTTTTTGCATTCATGAATACGGTTCAATCATTAGCCTGAAGATCATGGAACGCACAACGAAAATGACGCAAAAAAAGCCGCGCTTGCGGCTTTGAAAAGGAACGTGAAAACAGAACTAGCTCTTTTCCTCCTTGTATCTGGCCTCCTTGCCCGCGAGAGAAAACTTGAGCGGACAGCCGGACAAACCGAACTTTTGTTGAATGCCTTTTTCCAAGTAGCGTTTGTACTGTTCGTTGAGTTTTTCTTCCCGGTTGCAGAAAAGCTTGATGCGAAAAGGACGATTTTCCACTTGAACGGCATAGAAGACCTTGAAGCGCTTGCCTTTGATTTTGGCCGGCGGACGATGCTCCCACATGTCACCGATCAGCTTGTTCAAAGCCGAGGTGGAAAGCGATTTGTCCATGCGGGCATTCAAATCCTGGGCAACTTGAAGAAAACCCTCGATCGAATACCCGGTCATCGCGGAAACGAAGGAAACCGGTGAGTCAGGGAGGAAGTAAAGCTCTTTGCGGATCGACTTCAGATAGCTTTTGCGGAAATCCTTTTCGTCCTCGTATCCAGGAAGAGGATCCTTGCGAAAACTCTCCAGGGCAAGATCCCATTTGTTGACTAGGATCGAGAGCGCCCTTCCCTCCTCCAAAACATGGTGAGCCATGACCTTGTCCTGCTTCGTCACACCCTCCCGGGCATCCAGAACAAGGAAGACGATATCGACCGATTCCACGGCATGCTTCGTGCGCACTGCGGAAAAATAATCCAAGGACGAATCGATCCGTTTCCTCCGCTTAAGCCCCGCCGTGTCGAACAAGCGGTACTTCCAGGGTTCGTCCTGTCCCTCTGCCTGGTAGTCCAAATCGAGCTCGACGGTTTCGCGAGTCGTTCCGGGAACGTCGCTCACAATCAGGCGCTCCGTGTCCAGAAGACGGTTGCATAAAGAGGATTTGCCGACGTTCGGCCTTCCGATGAAAGCAATCCTCGTCCGGATTTCGGACTCTTTCGGTAAGGATGGGGGTGCAGGAGGAAGCCTGTCTTTTATCGTCGAAAGCAGTTGATCGATACCCAACCCGTGTTCGGCTGAAATTGCCACTGTCTGCTCAAAACCCAAGCGGGCGAATTCGGAGATGGAATACCCTTTTTCCGCCTCGTCCATTTTGTTTACGACAAGAATGGGATTCTTGCCCATTTTCCTGAACTTGACGGCAAGGGTTTCGTCCAAAGCAACCAGGCCTTCGCGTCCATCCGCCACGAATAGCAAAAGGTCAGCGGCCCGAATGGCAAAATCCGCCTGATCTTCGGTGGCACGTTGGATTTCCACAGGCGTCATCTCCGGAAGCATCCCTATGCCACCGGTATCCATCAAAACATACCCCTCGGGACTGTCCGCCACAACGACGTCGCGCGTCACCCCGGGGCGATCGTGAACGATCGAGATTCTGCGGCCAGCCAAGCGGTTGAACAAACGGCTTTTTCCAACGTTGGGTCGTCCGACGATGGCAACGCTTTGGGTAACACTCATGGTTTGGCTGAAAGTGGTAAAAAAGGGAAAACTTCGCGGATCCTACCCGACGTCCCGCTGCTTGCCTTCGGATGCGACTGCCTCCAGAAACAATTCCATCCGGTCCGTGGCTTCGACAAGTTTTTCATAAGACGTCGAAAAACTGGCCCTGACGTGATTTTGGCCATGGGGACCGAAAGCCGTTCCGGGAACCACGGCCACTTCGTTTTCGCGAAGCAGTCGATGACAGAAGTCCACCTCGTTCAAACCGGTGTTTTCAACGGACGGAAAGGCGTAGAAAGAACCCCTCGGGAGGTGACAGGGGAGGCCCATTTCATTGAACCTGCGAACGACGAAGTTACGACGCTGGAAATACTGCTCCTTCATGCGCTCGACTTCATCGGAACCACGTGCCAAAGCCTCTATGGCCGCCTCCTGGCTGAGAATGGGCGCGCACATCATGCAGTACTGGTGAATCTTCATCATGGCATCGATCAGCCAATCTGGACCACAGGCAAAACCAACCCGAAAGCCAGTCATGGCAAAAGCTTTGGAAAACCCGTGCAGCAAAAGAGTCCGTTCCTTCATTCCGGGAAGAGAAGCCAGACTGACGTGCTTCCCTTCGTAAGTGAGCTCGGCATAGATTTCGTCGCTAATGACGATCAGATCCTTTTCCACTGCGAATTTGGCCAAGCGCTCGAGTTTTTCCAAATCCGCCGTTCCTCCCGTCGGATTGGTGGGGAAATTGAGCATGAGAACCTTGCAGCCCGGCTGCCATGCCTCTTCGAATGCATCGGGGTCAAGGGCAAAGGAATTTTCGGGAGAGGTGGCGACCGGGATCGCCTCGCCGAAAGCCAAGGTCACACTGGGGGCATAGGAGACGTAACAGGGTTCGTGATAAAGAACTTTGTCCCCCGGATTAAGGAGCGAGCGCAATGCGACGTCTATTGCCTCGGATACCCCGACGGTTACCAAAATCTCACTGGATGGATCATACTCGGGCCCGAAGAAAGAGGATACGTACCTCGAAATTTCCTTCCTGAGTGAAAGTAGACCACGGTTGTCGGTGTAAGAAGTCTTTCCCTTTTCAAGGGCGAAGATGGAAGCTTCCCGAATTTTCCAAGGGGTAACGAAATCAGGTTCCCCAATCCCCAGCGAAATGGCCTGAGGCATTTCCGAAACAATGGCAAAAAAATCTCGGATCCCCGAGCGGGGCAACCCCTTTACATGGTTGGCAACGTAGGATTCCGGGTTCACGGGAGGTTAGGCGCTGACAGGGGGTTTTTCCTCGGACGAACCTTCCTGAACGAGAAGGTGGCTTTGTTCCTTGTAGGGACGAAGGAGAAAATGGGTGGCCGTGGACAACACGCCCTCGATCGTGGCCAGTCTCTCGGAAATGAACAAGGCGACGGAATTGAGGGTCTTGCCTGAGACAAAGACCAACAAGTCATAGCCCCCGGACATCAGATAGCAGGATTCGACCTCCTCGAACTTGGAGATGCGCAAGGCCATGCGATCGAATCCTCCCTCCCGCTCCGGGCTGATCTTAACCTCGATCACGGCGCGGACTTTTTCCGCATCGGCCTTCTCGGGGTTGAGGATGGGCATCCATCCGAGAATGGTCTTGTCCTGCCTAAGTTCCTCGAGTTCTCGCTCCACATCCTCTTTGTCCTTCCCAAGAATCTTGGCGAGTCGTTCGGGACGGGGGTCGGCGGTTTCGAGAAGCAATGATATCAGACTGCTCATAATCCAGTTTATTTTACAAAAGAGAGGGGGTGGGGTAAAGAATCAAAGCGAATTTCAAATCACGCCCGAGGAGGAATGAAAAAGATCATTCTTCGAAGTGAAGGAGCAGGTTAAAAATCCCATTCAAAGCCATGGAATGAGTAATTTCTTCCTTTTTGATCAAGTTCTTCACTTCGCCGAGCGGCACAAGCACGGTTTCCAGTTCCTCATGGGGATCGAAGGAAGGTGAGGCCGTTTTTTCGACCTCCTCGACAAGGAGAAAATGACAGCGGTTGGACATGATGGCGGAGTTCGGATAAACGCGTCCGATCACTCGGGCCTTCTTTCCGGTGAAGCCGGTTTCTTCCAATAACTCCCGTTGACCGCCCAAAACGGGACTTTCTCCTTTCTCGATCACTCCTCCCGGAGGTTCCAGGGAAAACTCCTCCGTGCCAAAACGAAATTGTCGGACCAAAACGAGTTCATGGTTCTTGGTCACAGCCAGAACGATGACCCAATCGTTGGTATCCAAAACGAAGAAGTCGCCTTCTTTTTGATCAGAAGGACGGCGAAACCTGCTTTTGCGCACCTCGAAGATTCGACAGTCCGCATGCAAGTCATCCTTCAACCTGATCCACCTACTCAAATCACGGGAATTCATTGTTCCACCTTCAGGGTTTGCTCAGCGAATTCGAGCAAATCCGAGTGAACGGGAACGCCCGCTTCAATCGCTTTGGAAGAAAGCTCACCGTCTATCGCTTTACCCGTTTTCACCAAGGCCGCTCGCATACCGGCGGTCAAACCCGTTTGAGCATCGATCCACTTGTCACCCACCATCCAGCATTCCGCTGGAATCAAATCGAACTTGGCGATCATTTCACGCTCGAATCGGGGGGACGGCTTTCGGTATCCGTTTTCTTTTTCCGGCCACTCGGGAGCGATGCAGGTACCGTCAAAAAAATCTTCCGTCAGGCCAAGCAATTCCAGCATCTTGTGGTTGCACGCATGAACGTCGTCCCAATCGTAATAACCGCGCTCGATTCCCGATTGATTGGTGTGCATGAAAACCAGACAACCCGCCGCCTTCATGCGAACGAGGGCATCCCCCACCCCATCGATGGTTTCCACTTTGGCGGGGTCCTTGAGGTAATGGACGTCCTTGATCAGCGTTCCGTCCCGATCGAGAAAAACTGCTCGATTCACAGGACTACAAATGGCTCAGGATTTCGTCGGGGGAAGCCGTTGCCGTTCCCACTTTCGCCACGACGATGCCCGCCGCAACATTGGCCAGTTCGGCCGCTTGCTCAAGGTCGGCCCCCGCTACGAGCGCCAAGGTAAGACTTGAAATGACGGTGTCACCCGCACCCGAGACATCGAAAACTTCACGGGCTGCGGTCGGCATGATTTTTTCAACTTTTCCATTCCGTGCCAAAAGCATGCCATCCGCACCCAAGGTAATGGCGAGCAAACCCGGGTCGAATTTTTCGAAGATCAATCCCACAATCTCTTCTTGAGGAAGTGATCCACGGGACAGTCGGGATCGACCGGCCATTTCCAAAGCCTCATGACGATTCGGAGTAAGCAAGTCGGGCTTGGAATAGTCGAGCAAACGGCTTGGCTTGGGATCCACGGACAAAAAGGGGGAGACTTCACGGACAAGGGAGATCAACTCATTCGTCACGAAACCTTTTCCGTAATCGGAAAGAATGACTGCATCGGCTTTTTCGGCCTTGGCCCGCAGCGCTTCTCCCAACTGGTTGAGATCGGGTTCATAGGCCTCCGGTCCTTCCTCCCGGTCGACCCGGCAGATTTGCTGATTGGATGCCATCACCCGGGTTTTGCTGATTGTGGGAGCGCTTCCAAAGCGTAAGGCGGGATCAACCTCTATGCCCTGCTCGCCAAGGAGGCTCCTCAATTGGTTGCCCTGATCATCCGGTCCGAACCAACCGACCGACTCCACCTGAGCTCCTAATTCGGCGGCATTCAAGGCCACGTTCGCAGCCCCCCCCGCAACCGCTCTCTCTGATTCGACCGTGAGAACGGGAACAGGCGCTTCAGGCGAAATGCGGTTGACCTCGCCGACCACGTAACGATCGAGCATGACGTCTCCTACCACAAGCAGGCGAAGGCTCTTGATTCGGTCGAGAATATCTTTCATGTAATGAATATATGAACCAACGATGGAGGATTCTCAATTGTCATTTGATTGCTTTTGGGGCTCTGCTTTTGATCTCATGCAAAGAAGAAAGCACACCGGGCTCCCCACCAAAGCCGATCCCGAAGGATACCTTGTTTGCCTTCGGGATTGGGGAAAAGGAAGTGTGGGCCGAACTTGCCGCCAAACCCAACGAGCGTGAAAGAGGGCTTATGAACAGGGATTCCTTGCCCGATGGGAAAGGAATGCTTTTTGTCTTCGAAAAGCCCGGGCCCCAAAGGTTTTGGATGAAGAATACGAGAATCCCTTTGGACATAGGCTATTTTTCTTCCAACGGCAAGTTATTGGAAATCCATGCCGCCAAGCCCTACGACCTGAGCGGCGAACCCTCTCGTTCGAAAAAAGTTCAATTCGTTTTGGAACTCAACTTGAATGGATTTCGGACCTTGGGAATCAGGATCGGTGACCGGCTTGACCTTGAAGCGGTGTCGAAGGCTTTGCGGGAAAGGCAGCTTGACCCCAAAGAATACGGCCTACCCTAAAGCGAACCGTATCCGTCCGGATTTTTCTCCTGCCAACGCCATGCGTCGGCAAGCATTTCCTCCAAGGACCGCTTGCTCTCCCAACCGAGCAGTTCACGGGCAAGCGATGGCTCGGCCCAAGCCTCGGTAACGTCCCCCGCCCTTCGGCCGACAAGCTCGTAAGGAATGGTCTTTCCAGTGACCCGCTCAAAGGCCGCGATCACTTCCATGACCGAAGATCCTCTTCCCGTTCCCAAGTTGCAGACAAAGCCTTCTTCCCTCCCAGACAAGGCCTTCAAAGAGCGGAGGTGTGCATCCGCCAAGTCAAGGACGTGAAGATAATCACGGATAGCCGTTCCATCAGGGGTTGGATAATCACTGCCGAAAACCTGGAGCTTTTCCAACTTTCCCTTTGCAACCTGACAAACGAAAGGAACCAAATTATCGGGAATTCCATTGGGGTCTTCCCCGATTTCACCACTCGCGTGAGCCCCTACAGGATTGAAGTAGCGCAAGACGGCTGCCTTAAATCCGGGGTTGGAGACTGCTTGATCGGCCAGAATCTCTTCCACTATGTGTTTAGTCCGTCCATAGGGACTGGACACCCCACCGGTTGAATGGCTCTCGAGGATCGGAACTTCTTCCGGTTCCCCATAGACCGTGCAGGAAGAACTGAATACGATGTTCTTTACTTCCGCTTTGTCCATTGCCTCCAACAACGAAACAGTTCCGGACACGTTGTTTCGATAATACCGAAGCGGTTTGGTCGTCGATTCGGCGACCGCTTTCAAGGCGGCGAAATGAATGACGGCGGCGATGTCGGCATGATCCCCAAATATCCTATCCAGCAAGTCGCCATCAAGTAGATCACCCTCGTAAAGCTCGAGTGATTTGCCCGTAAGTTTTTCCACCCGGGCCAAGGCAACCGGAGAGGAATTCGAGAAGTTGTCAAGGACCACCACCTCGTGGCCATGCTCCAGCAAGGCCAAAACCGTGTGACTGCCGATATAACCCGCCCCACCCGTGACCAAGGTCTTCATCGGCTTCCTCGAGCTATGGAGCGGAGGGTGGAAAGCATGATTTGAAGATCCATGAGGAGCGAGGCATGCTTGACGTAATACAAGTCAAAGGACAATTTTTCCTCGGAATCGTCCACGTCGGAGGCATAGCGAAAGCGAATTTGAGCCCATCCGGTCAAACCGGGTTTGACCAAATGGCGGCAATTCCAGTGCGGAACCTTTTTGATCAGTTCCTCCTGAAATTCCGGTCTCTCGGGACGGGGACCGACTATGGACATCTCTCCCTTTACGACATTCCAAAACTGGGGGATTTCATCGACTCTCCATTTGCGTAGGAATTTCCCGCACCGGGTGACCCGTTGGTCTTTCTCCCTCGCCCATTCGGCTCCTTTTTTCTCGGCATCCCTTTTCATTGTCCGGAGTTTGTAAAGGGTGTAGGGGCGTCCCATGAAACCGGTCCGCGTCTGTTTGAAAAAGAGAGGAAAGCCAGAATCTATGGCTATGACGACAAGCACGGGCAGGACAAGAGGAAGGGAGAGCAAAAGGCCGAAGACCGCCAACACTAGATCGGCAAGTCGCTTCAGCTTATGAGAAAAAGGATCCCGCAAGCGCAAATCCAACTTTGCCAACCACGATTGATCCACTTGGCGGGGCGGAATTTTCTCGAGATACTGCTCCCAAAATTCGACCACGCCCATGACCCGGGTTCCAGCCTCGAGCAAGGGAATGATTTCGACCTTTCCCGCCTCCGGGCTTTTGTCCATGACGATCAAGTCCACTTTTTCATCTTTGCAAAATTCAACCAACTCGCTCCCGGTTCCAGCTCCCTCTGAATCAACCCACTCGAAAATACCCGCCTGTTCGCTAATCGAAGACCGAAGCGATTTCGAGCTCTCGGCGGAAGCCAAAAGAAAAATACGAGTCCGGCTCTGCCTGGCCAGAGAATTGAACAACCAAAACAAAAAGAAGCTGGCAAGACCAGTACTCAAGGCGATCTTGAGGATGGCAAAACGGCCTACGAAACTGAACTCGATGATCCATACCCCAAGCAAGAGGGCCAAGCTCGCCAAAAAGGCGGCAAGAAAGTAGAGAATCAATCGGCGAACGGAAAAGCGGATGATACGACGTTCGGACAAACCTAACATTTCCCCAAAGACCAAAAAAGCCAAACCAAAGCCAATGGAATATAGGATCAAAGGCAATTCTCCGACTTGGACCAAGGTCTCGCTTTGGGGTGAAAAATGACTGGGCACGAGAAAGGCAACCCCGCTAGCAATGCAAAAACTTGAGAGAACCTTGCTCCCTTTGCTTAAGTTCCAATCCGATTTTCTAGACATCAGGAAATGAACTCTCTTGTTATTTTTTCAAGCAAGCCTCTGGCCTGCTTGTCACGACCGTATCGAGTTCGGGCGATCAAGACGTTCCGCCGCAGGGTTTCCAGTTGATACTTCCCTTGGCTAAGGTCAATGATCGACTTGGCAATTCGGGGGGCATCGTTCTTTTGGAAACCAATTCCCATGCCCTCTTTCGCAACCAGTTCGAGAAGTTCACCTCCAGGCGAAACGATCATAGGCAAACCGGCGCCCATGAAGTCAAAAGTCTTCGCAGGCAGTGCCTTTCTCATGGCATCCGTTTCCTTGAGCAGACAAATTCCAACATGGCAACGAGCCAGGACCGGAGCCATTTTCTCAAGGGGCATCTCGTCCATAAACTCAATGGTTTTCCAAGGCTTCCGAGCCCTGAAAGCAGATAGCTCCCCTATCATCAAGAACCTGATTTCGGGGTTCGTTTCCTCAAGGATCTCTATGACCTCGCAAAGCGTCTCCGTATCATAGAATCGTCCAAGCCGACCGTGATACACAATGGTAAAACGGGAAAATTGAGGACGCGACAAAAGTTGATCGCGAAAAGCCTTTTCGGCGAAGCCATTGCTGGACAGAAAAGGGGCTCCCCCATGAGCAATTTCCCGCAAATCGGCGACCAAACCCTTCGTTACCGTAGAAACAAAAAGGGAGGATTCGCAAATGACTTTTTCGAGTCCCAAAAGCATGAGGCCGGGCCATCCGTCACGGGAAAGCACTTTCAACTCGAAAAGTACGTTCGGGTAACGATCCCGTACGTCGAAAACATAAGGGACACCGGCCAACCGACAGGCAAAGGCGCAAAAGGCAGCCATAAAAAAGGGCGGCGAGGTAATGAGGTTCACTTCGGTCTTTTTTGCCTTCAGCATAATCCTGAAGGCAAGATCCAGCCCAAGGCAAACTTCTTGGAGGAGACGTTTTGCAACGGAAGCCCGGTTGTCCGGGGTTCGGAACCACGACCTGACCAAGTTTGGTTTTTCCGAGTGAGCTTCGCAAGAACTGAAGACCGTAACTTCATGACCTAGTTCGGCAAAGAGCGAGGCCCATGAGCCCGAACGGGCCGCGGCGGCGGCATTCAAGGGATGGAATTCCGAGCTGACGATTCCTATTTTCACTTGGCAAATTTCAAAACGGAGGAGGCGATAAGTTCGGAGGATCGTCCATTGCCGTACAAATCAATCGTCCAATCCGGTGCCGCAGTCAAAGCCTCGGCAGCCTTGCCTGAAATGGAATCGGTCAGAGGACAAGCCAACCTATTGTGACCACCGGGCAACAATTCGGTCCATTCCGTTTCCGAACGCAAGGTAACGCAAGGAACCTTTTGAAAGAAAGCCTCTTTCTGCATGCCGCCCGAATCCGTCAGGATCAAAGCGGCCGAGCTTTCCAGCCTGAGTATATCAAGATAGCCTACGGGATCCACCGTTCTGATCCCCTGAGGAAGCGTCTCAAAAAGTTCGAACTCTTTGAGACGCGCTTTGGTTCGGGGATGAAGGGGCAAAAGGACGGGAAGGTCGCGAGCAATTTCGCCAAGGCCGCTTATCAGCCATTCGACGACTTCTCTGGAATCAACGTTCTCAGCCCGGTGCAAGGTACAAAGGGCGTACTTTTTTTCTTCCAGCTCGAGACGGTCAAGAACAACGCTCTCAGACTTTGCTTTCTCTCCGTAAAGCAGAGCCGCGTCAAGCATGACGTCACCGGTTCGGATTACTTTTTCATGTGGAATCCCTTCCAGTTTCAAGCGTCTTACGGCATCATCCGTGGGAGCGAACAACAAGTCGCAGGCATGATCGGTAAGAATGCGGTTGATCTCCTCGGGCATCGCCCGGTTGTCCGAGCGCAAACCCGCCTCCACGTGAGCACAGGGAACGTTTAGCTTGGATGCGGCGAGGGCTCCTGCCAACGTTGAATTGGTATCTCCATAGACCAAAACGCAGTTGGGCTCTTGTTGAATGATCAACTCCTCGATACTGATAAGCATTTTGCCGGTCATGGAGCCATGTCCTCCACCTGAAATCGAGAGGTTTTCCGAAGGTTCGGGGATCCCCATTTCATCGAAAAACACTCGCGACATATTTTCGTCAAAGTGCTGCCCGGTATGAACAAGGAATTCTTCCAC
>JAYOMW010000086.1:0-13351 GCA_038121045.1 Opitutia bacterium | reverse complement strand
TTGACCGAACAAAGAGAAAGACCAAAATACTCCCAAAAGGAAGAGCAATGTTTTCAGGGGCATAGACATGGTTACATTATATTCGTAGTTTCAAAGGGAATGCAAAGAAAATCTAAAGGAAGAACCTTCGCTATAACAAGGAAAATCTCAAGACAACCCATAGCGGACTTTCAACACGAATTGAAGCAACGAGAAGGGCATAACTCGATAAATTAATGGAGAAACGCGAGATTGGAAGAAGCCACCTCCGTAAAAAACACCGGATCTCTTTTTTCTCAATACCTCCATAATTCGAATAACCGCGGAAGAAGGGAGGGGCGAATCATCCAGTTGGCTTTCTATTTTTCTCCATGCCTTTTTCATGAATTCGGTTTGTTTCGATTCGTTCTGCTTTGGGGCCGATTGGTTGAAAGAAGTTCGCACGTCACCCAGTCGATAATCGATTAATTTCGGATACTCCGGGTACTCAAGCATAAGCGATTGGGTGAAACTGGAAAGCCCTGATTTTCCGGCATTGTAAAGTGGCATGAAAGGCAGTGGAAAAAGAGTGGCAAGGGAGGTAATGTTTACGATCGCACCTTTACCCGAGACCTGCATTAGAGGCGCAAAAGTTTTGCACAGCAAAACGGGAGCCGAGAACAAAACGGATAATTGCCGTTTGATTTCCTCATCCGGAAATTCCTTCCATTCGTAAAAAGCGCCATAACCGGCATTGTTGATCAATAGATCAGGAGCACCGTTTTCGTTAACGAAAGAATTCGAGAATCGAGAGACTGATTCCAAGTCGGAAAGATCCGATTGAACCGGATGAAATAATTTATGCTCCGATTGATTGGGATTTCTTGAAATTGCATATACTTCCATTCCTTCCGCAAGCAATCTCTCGCAAATCGCCAACCCGATACCGGATGAACCACCGGTAACTATTGCAGTCTTCTTTTTCATCTTTTCAGAAGCTACCAAAAATTGGGCTTTGCAGCCAAGCTGAAGATTTCGAATATTGGAGCAAGCATCCATGAGCAAGAAAACCGTAGTAATGATAACGCATGAATATCCCCCCAAACGAGGGGGGGCTGGAACCTACTGCGAAGAAATCGCCCATGCATGCCGGCAAATTAAGATACCGACAGAGATATGGGTTCCCGAGTACGCAGGAAAAACAAAATCCAAGGAATTGAAATATCTACCGGTCAAAGGAACGCATGGTTGGTTTTGTTCAATGAAATCAGTCCGAACAATTGCCAAAAAACTCAAAACGGATTCGGATCGAATTACTCTCCATTTGGCCGAACCGGGGAGTTTGCGGGCCTTCGTCCGGCTAGGTTGGTTGCTGGGCAAAAAACCTGACTTAATCGTTACGATTCATGGGACGGAACTACTCAGGTTTTGCGCAAACCCAATGGAAAAATTTCTTTTCATACGCCTATTGAAAAAGACTCGGAAAATTCACGTACTCTCGAGTTTCAACAAGATCGCGCTTTTGAAACTTGCCCCGGAATTGGAAGACCGGGTTTTGCTCTTCCCCGGTGCTCCGGCTAGGCGTCTTATGGGAAAGGGCCCAAAGAAACCGAAGAGGAAGGAAGGAAAAATCAAGATCCTGTGCGTAGGGCGGATTCATCCTAGAAAAGGCCAAGACCAAATGTTGACTGCCATCTCAAACCTTCCCGGTAAGTTGGTGAGCCAAATCGAGTGCCTGTTCGTGGGGCCTGTCGTAAAACAAAAGTTTTATGACAAATTGAAAAAACTCGCTTCCAACCTAAACTGCGATGTTTCGTTTCTCGGCGACCTTCGTGACGGGGAGCTTAAAACCGTATATCAGGAAGCCGACTTTTTTGTCATGCCTTCCATGCCACGGGAAAAAAGCGTGGAAGGATTTGGTTTTGTTTACCTGGAGGCAGCCTCGCACGGACTTCCCGTAATTGCTCATGATACGGGCGGGGTCAAGGATGCCGTCCAACATGGGAAAAACGGCTTTCTGATCAATCCTGATAAGCCCGAAATCCTTGTCGAATGCATTGGCAACCTCATTAAGGACGAAAAGCTGAGGAGGGAAATGGGGGAACAAGGCGTCAAGTGGGCAAGTTCGCATTCCTGGGATGAAGTTGCCATGCAACTGTATTCAGGGATCTAAAGAACGTCCGCAAAAGCAGGTCGCAGGCGGTTGAAAAACCAAGCTCCGCAGACAAAAACAACGATCCCGAAAACCCAGGCATACCCAACTTTCCACCAATCCAACTCCCCGCCCCAAAGCGTAACTTGGCGCAAGGAATCGATAACCTGAAGAAGTGGATTCCATTGCAAGAACTTCCATATCCCCGGGGCCGCTGCCTCAGCCTTTTCCGCCGAATAAAAAACACCGCTCGCATAAAGGAGAGCCAACCCGAGAAAAGAGCCCAAATGTCCAATGTCCCTGACAAAGACACCCAAAGCGGAAAAAAACCAGGACAAGCCAAAAGCCATAAGAAAAACCGGACACACTATGATCGGGACGTAAAAAGCGTTTGGGGTCAGACCAGGCCCAAGAATGGCAATCCCGGTTAAGCACAAACCGAGGCCAATCAGCAAGTCGTAGGCTAAGGCTCCGGTCATGGCCGCAGGTAGTATTTCAAGAGGAAAGACTACTTTCTTCACGAAATTCGGTTGCCCGACGATAATGCCCGGAGAGGCTCCGATGATGCCTGAAACCAAACCCAGCACATTCAACCCCAAGAAGATTCCGAGAGCAAAATCCAAAGTGGATTCGTTTGGAGAATCGGTGAATCTTCCCCCGAAAACCACCCCGAAGGCAAAGACATAAAGACCTAGCATGAGCAATGGGTTCAAAATCAACCAAAGAGCCCCAAGCACGCTCCCTCGATGCCTAACCTTGACGTTTCTCAAGAGAAACTGCCAAAGCAACTCCCGACGCTTGAATAGGCTTCTAATCGGTTCCATGAATCTTGCCATTCATATCAAAAGCCCGAAAAAGTACGAGATCAATCAAGGGGCTTGAAACCAATCGTTTTTCCCATAATCGAAAAAGACGGATTTTTGCCAGTTAGATCGCGATGGGTCGAAGTAAAGCCAACTCATTCGCTCACTCGAGTAGACAAACGGGTAGACCGACAAGCTCGACCACCACCAACCTACGCTTGACTGCCAAGCCCAAAAGTTTTCCTGACTTGCTTGAGGCAAATACAGCCAACCATGAGAGGAATGATAATTCCAGTTGGACGGACCGGGGAGGAAAAAACCAAACCAGTCCGATTCCAACCAACCGCCTAAACCGGTCTTTCGGGCCTGACTCCAGGCGGGCAGAAAATCTTCAAGCCAACCCCGGTGGTTCGCCAAGCGCGTGTAAACGGTCACGTCGCCATAGGTTGAATCGGAGGAACCATAGGAGACGGAACCGACGATTCTCCACGCTCCTGAAATGTTCATGAAGGCAGGTCCGCCGCTATCGCCAACCGCCGTGCTTGCCTCAAGATCCAAGGGCATAGGATCACTTGTGCCGGAAGGAACATAATCGACAGCCGGTTCACCGGACCCCAGACTATTTGCATCCGATCGAGGGGAATCAAAGTCAATGGCAAGCAGGCCGCCCAAGTGTTCGGCGGGCACGCTGGCATCCTCCACTTGAACCACGACCCGATCGAGGATATTCTCTCCGCCCACTCTTCTTCTATTCAAAACCCCTTGCGAACCGGTCACTCCGTCAACCAAATTTCCAAAACCGCCGAGAACCACCTTTGCGCCAACCGGTTCCACAGTTTCCGAAGGCAATTTGGCCGGGTAAACCCCCACGACTTCCTCCTGCAGCAAAACAACAGCCAAATCAACTCCAAGCATATCTCCATCACCACGGCCACCAAGTTGGGAGAGACGCGCTACCCAACTCGGATGCAAAGCAACCTGGGAAACCGCGAATTTTTGGGATGCCGAAGCTTGATCAAAGGGGGAATGCAAAATAAATTGCCAATCCATCGGTCGCGGAGATGGGCTTGACAGACTGTTTCTGAACAAATGCGCAGCGGTAACGACCACAGAAGGCGCAACCAAGGTGCCGGTTCCCAAAACTCCGTCTTCCGAAAACAGGGCCCCGACGGGAGAAAAATCGGGATAGTGAACGGAAGATTCGTAGGGAAAGGAATTGACACCCAAATCGTAATAGGAAGACCAACTCAAATGATCCAATTTCGCAAGCCTGCGCGACGTCCCTTGCGAAGGGGTGATCAGGCAGATTGAAAAAGCCAATGCCCCAAAAAACCTGATTTTACTGTCCTTCTCGGGAAGGCTCGATATTCGGCGGAGCACTTGGAGGCAAAATATTAGGGGGTGGCGGGGGTGGCGGAAGAGTGCTGAGATCCAACTCGTTTTCGGTGACCGGATTCGTCGCTGGGTTTTGAACGGGATCAGGATTGGATTCGGGAATCGAAGTTGATGGCACCGACGAGATGGGCCTGGACGAAAGCAGGTTGGCCGAAGAGGCGGGAGCCGTTGGGGCAGGAACCCGCTGACCGGAGGTACCGCCTGGGAATCCGGGACCGGGGAAAGCAGGAAAGCGGACTGGAGCAGGTGCCCTTATGCCAAAGGCAGAGGAAGGAGGCCCTGTTCCTGTGCTCGAAGTCCGCGGAGCGTTTCCAAACTGCTGTCCGGCGCTGACGACCGATGGAGGCAAGGCTGGCCTGAAATTAGGAACCGGCGGCATAACCCTTGGTTGTGCACTTGGTTTGGCAGGTGCCCTTCCGGGAATCGAGGCAGGTCGCGAGACAGACGGGGAACGGATTGTAGGCGCGTTGCTCGGTCCATAGAGGTTAAGGTTGAATTCGGGATGATTTTTGTATGCAACGGTAAGGGTTTCGGATTCCTCATGAAAGGCCACCGCCTTGAACTCTTCGTAGGTTGAGCTCCCGAGGGTAATCCATTCGCTAACGTTCGCCTTAACGTTATAAAGGCAAAAACGAGGTTTGCTGTTTAAGTAGAAATAACCACGAAACGCCACTTCTCCCGAATGGTCTGCCTGCTTGTTCGGTTTCTGAACTAGATTGGGAGGACTGAAATTAGGCTTGGGTAGCGATCGCTGACGAATCTGAGAATTTGGATTTCGGAAGGGGGAACTCTGTGAAAACAAAAAATCAAAGCCCTGCGAAAAAAAAAGTGCGATCAGCACAATGCGGAAAAAACTGCGCATGGATCTAAACTGTCAAAAAAATCATGAAGTAGCAAGTGACAATCACCTACGAACTATAAACCGAATAGAGCCGAAAACCGAGAAAGATGGCCAAAAGAGTACCGAAAACATTCAAACTTAGGTAAATGAATCCGTGAGTCCATTTTCCCGACTCGATGAAATCCATAACGTCCATTCCGAATGTCGAAAAAGTCGTAAAACCGCCGCAAATTCCGATTATCCAGAAAGCCCGAAAGGTCTCTTCGTTGGTCGAATTTTCGCAAAACCTTACGAGAAACCCTATGAGGAAAGCACCCAAAAGATTAACCACCAAGGTTGGCCAAGGAAGATAGGATTTCATGAGAAAACCAACAAAAGCCCTCAAAACCGAACCGCAAGATCCTCCTGCCGCCACGAGAAGGAAAAACTTGATCCCCATGAGAGACTGAATCTAACTCGGGAAGAGAGTCACTCGGACTCTTTTTCGTTTACGCCCTCTTCGCCACCTTCGTCCTGAAAATCTTCCGAAAGATCGTCATCGGGTTCCTCAATTTCAGCTTCCTCAAGAGAATTGAACCGCAAAACCCTTTGATGCTGTGGCAAGGGGGACAGGGTAACGATAATAAACCTACCGTTAAGTTTGGGTTGATCATCGGGTTTTCCAACGCCTTCCAAATCCTTGATGGCCTGCCGGACCAAGTTCATGCCCAAGTCAATGTGCTCCATCTCGCGCCCTCTGAACATCAAGGTGATTTTCAATTTGTTTCCCTGATGCAGAAACTTTTCGGAGCGGCGAACCTTGGTCATGTAGTCATGATCTTCAATTCGAGGACGAAACTTTGCCTCCTTGATTCTTTTGGAAGTCTTTTCTTTGTTCCTCTTGTTCTTACTCAGTTCGTACTTGTATTTGCCAAATTCAAGTATCCTGCAAACAGGGGGATTGGCGGAGGAAGCGACCTCAACCAAATCAAGAAGGTGGGACTTGGCGATCTTCAGTGCTTCCTCGGGCGGCATTACGCCGAGCATCTCTCCATCCGGACCAATGACACGAACTTCACGAGCTCGTATTTTGTCGTTCTTCCTAATGTAGTCACGGTTATGAAACCGTTTTTTGTTCTTTCCACCTGGTTTCTTTACCATGTGGTTATCTGAGGGTAGGGATGGTCAAAATAGTAATTAGAAAGTGAAGTTGAGCCTAAACTTAATGAAATCATCGGAATGGTTAGGCAAGCTTTAATTTTATCATTCCATTCACAAATTGAAACTCTCCCCGCAACTGCAGCTTGCCTTTGCGTTGGGATTCGAGAACTTGAATCCTCCGCCCACAAGCTTATCGGAAAATTCCAAAGTGGTTCCGCGAAGGTAAAGCGCCGTTTTGGAATCGACGAGCAAGCGGACTCCCTCGCTCAAGACCATGATGTCTCCGGCTTTTCCACCTTCCACAAACTTCATCTTGTAAGAAAGTCCATTACAACCCCCGCCCGTTATACGAATCCGCAGGAACGTTCCGGCACCCTCTCTTTCGATAAGTTGGAAAATCTTGCAGGCAGCGGATTCCGTGACCCTGACCAGTTTTTCGTTTCCCTGCAATACGCCGGGTGCAAGATCAGCCAATTCTTTCACTTGCCCCATGTTAGGATGTTTTGAAATTTCCACAACGCAGACTTTTCCTTCATCGGACAGATTGACTTGTTGCAAAACCCCGATCGCCCTCTAGAAAGAATTCAACGAAGGATCTCCCTATTGCGGTTTCCGGGGGAGACGAGCCGTCAACGATGCCCTTTGCCCACTCGGTTGGATTACCTTTTTTCATCAGGATCTCTCGGTAGCATCGCTTCAATTCGGCTTTTTCCTCCCGCGTAACTCCTCTTCTTTTCAAGCCGACCAGGTTAAGCCCGCATGCCCGGTTTCTCCCCGACACAGTGACCTGAGGAGGCACGTCGGCGGATATTTCCGCCAAGCCACCGATCATGGCGCCCTCGCCTACCCTGGTAAATTGGTGCAACCCAGCGCCTCCGCCAACGAAAACGTCCGATCCAAGGCTGACATGTCCTCCAAGCAATGCGCCATTGGCCAAAATCGTCTTGTCACCCACTTGACAATCATGAGCTATGTGGGAGTATCCCATTAGAAAGCAGTCCCGACCGACGACAGTCCGTCCATTCTCGTACATCGATCTATGGACGGTCACTCCCTCACCCAGCCTAGTTCCATTTCCAAGAGTTGTACCGGAAGGAGTTGCTGGATCGAAGGACAGGTGTTGGGGATCTCCTCCCACCACGGAAAAATGACCGACTCTGACGCCTTTGCCCAATCGAGTGGATTTTTTGAGCACTGCGTGAGAATCAATCGAACTTCCGTCTCCCACGATCACCCCTGACTCAATGATGGAATAAGCCCCCACGGTTACGTTCGCCCCTAGTTCCGATTCAGGGTCGATGATTGCAGTCGCATGAATCAGATTGGTCGTCATTGCTTCTCCGGAAACATCTCCAACTGAGGTTCTTTGACCAAATCGTAAGCCTTCATCAAACGTAGAATCTGAAAAATCGATTTTCCATGATAAGACTTGGATGGCAAGGTCTGACGAAGCAAGTTTTCCAGCATGGAACGAATCGTAAGTACTCCATCCACACCCAAACCCTTAAATAAAGATAAGGTTTCCCTCAGTTTTCCTTCGGAACGGGGCAGAGCCGGAACCACGAGCAATCGAAGGAATTCACCGAAACCGGCTCCCGTCAGATCCGGATCCGGTTTCAAGGATTCAGCCACCCGATCGTCCTTTGTCTCTTGCTTGAAATACTTGAAAATCCGGGCATCGCTGGCGAGAAGTGAATTCGAGAAGGAAGTATTCTCCCAACCAAGAAGACCAACCAAAGCAGAACGTATATTGGATAGGTCGCTCGTAAACAGGCGAAACCCCAAATTCGAGTCGTTGCCATGAGTCAATGGATTGAAAATCGCCATGGATGGGAGCCTTTTCTGCTTTTTGGATGAAAGCGCATCCCTTGACGAAGCAGTCCCCTTGACAAGGAAGCCGTTGCTTTCGAAATAAGACTCGACCAACTCGCGCTCCATCTCCATGGCCTCTGAGTTCAGTCGGCTCCGACCGATTTCCAAACGAATTCGACTTCTCTCCGGTCGACCTCTCCGACAACTTGAGAAACGCCGATTTCTTTCATCAGTACGAACCTAAGCTTGCCTTCAATGACCTTTTTGTCTGATTCCATCACCTCCATCAGATCGGATAAAGGGAGGTTTTGTTCAAGGGCAACGGGAAGATCATACGAGCGAAGCAATTCGATCAGAGGTCCCTCGTCATCATCACTGCAGGCACCCCGCATTCGGGAAAGCCTCAGGGCGCAAACCAATCCGACGGCCACGGCTTCACCGTGCAAATAAGTACCATAACCGGAAACAGCCTCAATCGCATGAGCAAACGTGTGCCCCAAATTAAGCAGAGCCCGACCTCCGCCTCCACGATTGGTTTCTTTTTCATCCTCTTCGACGATTCGAGCCTTGTCCGTACAACAGCGTAGAATGATATCTTGGAGTTCTGGACTTGTTGAGCAAAGAGGAACGGAGCGACCTGCGAGTTCCGCGTAAAGGCTAGGATTTCCGAGCATCCCGTATTTTATGATTTCAGCCATCCCAGCCGAAAATTCGCGTACAGGAAGGGTTCGCAGGCAATCCACGTCTACGAACACACCCGCTGGCTGATGAAAGGCGCCGACCAAGTTTTTGCCCGACGAAAGGTTGATACCCGTCTTGCCTCCCACCGAACTGTCGACCATGGCGAGCAGGGTCGTCGGGACTTGATAAAAAGAGATGCCACGAAGATAAGATGCGGCCGCAAAACCTGCCAAATCACCGGTGACTCCACCTCCAGCGGCAAAAAGAACACTCGACCTGTCGACCTTCTGCCCGGAAAGAAAATCCCAAAGACCAGCCAGGCAATCGATCGACTTGGTCGACTCCCCCGAAGGCGTCGAAAAACAAGGGGTTCCCGTTCTGAACTCATGGCAAAAATCAGGGTTTGCCTCGACCAAACCCTCATCGAAGACGGCCACGACCTTTCGACCTTGACTGAGAATCCTGCTTCTTTCCTCCAACAGCAAGTTACCCAAGTCGGAACCAATCGTGATGGGATAAGTTCTCTCCCCCAACCTGACCTCCAATTGCCTGTTTTTGCCTTCCTCCATCTTCAATTGCATTCCTGTTTTTCCTAACCGTTGGTTTCGGCGACAAGGGGTGGGAATATGGAATCAAGATAATATTCGATCGAAAAAGGCTGCAAGTCCTCAGGTGACTCACCGAGGCCGATGAAGTAAATAGGCAATTCGAGTTCCCGGTAGATCGAAACAAGAGCGCCACCCTTCGCGGTGCCGTCCAACTTGGTGACGACCAAACCCGTGAGGCCGAATTTTTGATGAAACACCTTGGCCTGCTCCAAACCGTTCGTTCCGGTCGAGCCATCGATTACAAGCCACGAGTGATGGGGGGCACTTTCGTTTCGTTTTTGCAAAACCCGTCTCATCTTCGCCAGTTCGTCCATCAGGTTGTCCTTGACGTGCAGTCGGCCTGCCGTATCGATCAGAACAAAGTCGCATCCACGGGATTCGCCTGCTGAATAAGCGTCGAAAGCAACGGCGGCCGAGTCCGCGCCATGGTGGCCGGACACGATATCCAAATCTAGCCTGTCGGCCCATGACTTGAGTTGCTCGGTAGCTGCCGCCCGAAAGGTATCGCAAGCCCCCAGAACCACCTTGCTTCCTTCGTTTTTGAGCCGATGAGCCAATTTCGCACAAGTCGTGGTCTTACCCGAACCATTGACCCCGATCAAGCAGACGACTTCGGGCAAGTCTAAACTACTTGACTTGAGTTCGGCTTCCGAACCAGTCAAGGTTCTCTTCAAGACGGTCCGGGCCAACACGCCCGCATCTTCGCCTCGAAATTCTCTTTCCGTTCGATAGGCCTCACGAATCGCATCCAATATCTCCTCCGTGGTTTCAACCCCAAAATCGCTTTCGTAAAAGGCTTCCTCGATTTGCAAAAGGCTGTCTTCGTCAAGTTTGCCCCTTCCGGTCACGGAGGCAAATGCCCCCTGAATGGATTGAGCTCCCTTTTTCAGCCCCCTTTTAAATTTGGAAAAAATACCCATGATTACTACGAATTACCTTGCTCGAGTTACACTCCCGAAGCAAACGAATCTCCCTACTTTGGCTGTATCAAGAGCGTGCAGCAAGAATACTCGACCATCTTGTTCGTACAACAATCCTTGATCTTGAACGATTGAACCGTGAGCATGAGCAGGCGATCGCTCAAATCCCAAGTGTCCGTTACGTATCCACCGGGATCATCCATGGGAACTTGCTCGAGTTTGGGAAAATCACGAAATTGCCTCTTGGCTCCGTACTTCTTGATCAAGCGATCCCTCAGGTTTTGCCATTGGGGATTGAGAATCTCTTCGTAGAAAGAAAATTGCCACCCTTTTTGTCCCTCCACCAGGCAAAGGGTCAGTTTGTCTTTTTCAAGCTTGCAGGTCAGTTCGTATCGAAAACCATTCCACCGGATCGAACATTTTACCAAACCGCGATCCCTTTCCTCGTAAATTTGAATAAAATCGGCCTTGCGTAACTTTCCAAGGACCACCTCCCGGCTGTCTCCGACTTTCAAATCCGAATAAATGAACCCGGAACCCAAATCGGACATTTCGGGGGACTCGGCAAGCAAAGAAGAAAAACCCAAAGTGAGAACGATTAATGGACCGAGAACAAAAGTTCTGAATTTCATCTTATTTAGAAGTGTTCGGCAGGCATTGGAGGCTCAAAGAGAGTAGTAAACTCGCTCCAAGGCAAGCAAAGCGTAAGAGGTAACCAGAATTGGATCTCTTTCCCACCACCTTCCGTTTTCATTGATCCAAAAACCCTTGGGGTCCTGCTTGTTGAGAAGCTCAAGAGCCAGCTCCTTTCTCCAATCACGATTCTTGCCCTCCGCATCTTCGATCAGCTCGATACCGGAGAGAGAAAGCGCCTTGGCCATCGTGTGGTAATAGTAATAGAGCCCTTGTTCGCCCATACCCGGATTTTCCTTGATAGTGTAGTGGGCCTGCAACCATTCCCGAACGGCAAGGATACGGGGGTCATCTTTATCCATCTCCGCGTATATGAAACTCAGGAGACCCGCATAGCTCATGCTTCCATAGGACCGTAGAGCTTTGGAGCCATTTTTTGCTTCCCGCTCACCGGCCATGCTGCTCCCGGGAAAATAAACGAATCCCCCTCGATCGTCCTTATGTTCGCTGACCCACTTCTCCTTGTTGGTTTCTGGGAGGTTTTGGCATTTCTGGACAAAGGCGATGGCGGCATCCCAATCGAGATCCAATTCGTCTCCTTCCTTGGATTTAAGGGAGTGTTTGGCATAGTAGAGCGCCTCCATGGCCAAATGGGTATTCGACAGATCGGAATGAGCCCAACGCGAACCGTAACCGACTCCACCGTCGAAAGTATTGTCCAATTCACCCTTCTTGTCGAAATCGGCTTGCTGGTTGATTAAGAATTTGCGGGCTTGTCTAATGACTTCCTCGTATTTGGATTCTTTGGTTTGCATCAGAGCCATCATGCAAATGGAAGTGTTGTAGGAGGCCAAACCCTTGCCGTAAATACCACCGTCGGACTGGACTTTGGACAACAAGAACATGAAGCCCGCCTTTCTGTTTTTGGAAAACTTGCCGACCAAGGTGGAGTCGGGATGCCCCATGGTGGCGCGCAAAGCCAAACCGGTCAAAGCGGGATACTCCGACTCCCCCCAATGTCCGGAAGTGGAATTTTGTTCGTTATTGAGCCAAGTCACCCCTTTGTCGAGCGCCCGGCCTATTTCCAATTTCAAAGAGGTGTTTTCAGCAGCCTGCAATTGAACTCCGCAAAAGAAAAGGAAAGCAAACGCCATCCATGACCCGAATGGGTGAAAAAAAGAAAAACGAGGTATAATCATTCGTTTAACTTAGGCGATCTCTCGTCGCGTGGCAAGTGGAAGCGAATGATTACGGGACATTCCAAAGGAGGCATCTTCGACTTGTTCGCATACCATACGTCGTCGTTATTGCTGTCATGATCGGTACTGTTCAAAATGGAATCCTCATCCGCATAAACCGCCAAAATTGACCCCGATGACTCGGCCATGAAAGTGCCTTCGATGAATTTCGAGCCTGTGAATACAACGGAACCAGCGGTCATCGGTTGATTGTTTTTTTGGTTCAGCGCCAACTGCTCAATGCTTGACTCGTGTGCGGTGCCGTTCAATTCCCAGCTCACCGTAATGGATACCCGATGGCTCGAATAATCGATTACCCTAGGTTTTTCCGCCCACAGGTTTTCAAAAAAGCCCTTGGCCGGCTTGAACTTCAACAAAAGCAGCGAGGTGTGAATAATTTGAGGACGGACAGGCGTTCGAAAGAGAGCCTCGTGAATTTTTCCTGTTTCATGAACCACACCATATTCGATCAAACCGTTCACCTGATTCGAAACGGCAGGCAAACTGATTTTTCTGCCTTTGCGATCGATCAGAACTTCTCCAAACCGGTACAACCCCTCCCCCGCCTTTTTTATTTCAGGCAAACCGGTTGAATTGCTTTCGCCATATTGAAGGCTTGGAAAGCAAAGAAACATAAGGAAAAACCCGACTCCCAAAATTTGCTTCCCCAAAAAACTTGACTTCATTCCCAAACCTATGCCCTTCGGTAACCCTTTTTGCAAATCCTTTGAGTAATTGCTCTCAAATCGATATCCCGAACTTCTATGAATGATCGTCTCTTTCTTGACCTCTCGTAGAAAGGAGAGTTTAGTAAAAACCAGATAATCCCAACCAACTTCAAGCCATGGATCAGCAAGCGGAATACCCCGAAGAACCGATTTACGAACCCGAAGAAGTACAAGAGTACGAAGGCGCCACCGTCGCCCCGCCCTTGGAGAGCGCCTTTGGCAAATACCTGAGAGAGTATCGCCTCCTCAACAGTTTGCTCTTGTCCCTGCTGGTCATGATCGTCTTCTTCGTGGCGATGTGGAATCTGATCATCTACGTGGCGATAGGCGGTGAGGGGGATTCCGATTTTTCGGACGGTGGAGCGGCTCCCGCTCAACAGCAGCAGGAAAAGCAAAAAGTCGTCAAGTTGATGCAGCGACAACAAAAAACGCCGCCCACCGC
>JAYOMW010000085.1:2195-13383 GCA_038121045.1 Opitutia bacterium | reverse complement strand
AAATCATGAGAACATACACGCTTGGATCCATCTTTTCATCAATCGTCTTTCTTGCCTTGGCAGGATTTCTTCACGCTGGCAAAAAACCCGAGGAGCAAAACGGATACGACAAGAGCAAGGATGTTGGGCTTGAGGCGCCCAAAGGAGCGGAAGTTCTGTTTGACGGCACGATGGATTCGGTCCGCAAAAATTGGGTGATGTGGCCCAAGAAGGATATGGATATCACTTGGAAAATCATGGATAACCCGAATGGCCAGGGAAAGACCCTGATGACCGATGGAGGGAGGAAATGGGGCACCCATGATCTGGTCACCAAGAAAAAGTACTCCGATTACGAAGGGCACGTCGAATTCATCATGATGGGAGCCCGCGGTGACGGGAAGCCTGATGGATACACCAACAGCGGTGTCTACATGCAAAACCGCTATGAAATTCAAATCGAATCACCCAAGGGTAAAAACATCCAGGATCCCTACAATTGGAAGATCGGTCCACATGGCATCGCGGCCTTTTGCATGGACCGGGTGCCCGACCGTAATGCCTGGCGGCCGAATGGCCAATGGCATGCTTTCCACTTTGTTTTCAAAGATGCCAAGTGGGAGGGAGACAAGAAGGTAGCCAATGCCCGGGCCACCGTTTGGTGGAACGGAATCAAGGTCCATGATAATGCCGAGGTCAAGCATGCCAACGGCGGGATCAAGGTTACCTCGGCCCCCGGCGGTCTCAAGCTTCAGGAACATGGACAGGACGTTCGCTATCGCAACGTTTGGATTGTAGATCAGTCCAAGTAATTTCGTTCCAATCAAACTCCGTCTCGTCGGAGCTCACCCTCCGGATTCATGAAACTCCGCCTTGTCTTCGTTTGGTTTTTTTGGGCCTTTTTGCAAAAAGCTCCGGCTGAAACCCCACCCAATTTCCTCCTCATCTACGCGGATGATCTTGGCTACACACAGACCAGCGTGCCGATGATGAAGGACCGTCCGGAACTTGGACATTCCCTTCATCAGACTCCCCATTTGGAGAAACTGGCGGCCCGGGGCATGCGTTTCTCGAATGCTTACTGTCCCTCGCCGGTTTGCACCCCATCGAGGGCAAGCATTCAGTTCGGAATGACGACCGCCCGGGTCGGATGCATTTCGATTCACGACGTCGTGATGAACAAAAGGAAAGTCGATTTTGAAAAGAATCTTTCCTTGGCCGAAATGCTCAAGGAATCGGGCAAGGGATACCACAGCGCCTTTTTCGGCAAGGGTTGCACTCCCCTCGGTTGGTTCAAGGATCATGGTTACGACGAGACGGACTTCCTTCACAAACACCCCAATGGCAATGCCCATGGGGACTGGTGGGAACCGGCTGAAAAGACTCTTATTTCGGAGGACGACCCGAAGCGCCTTTTCAGTTTGGCCCGTAATTCAATTGATTATCTCGAGAGGCGGTCCTTGGACAAGAAACCATTCTTTCTGACCATTTCTCATTATGCCTTGCACGTTCGCAACATGTCCTTGAAGAGCACCCGTCGAAAGTACTTGGACATCGTCGCGGAAAGGGAGGGCCTTGAGGAGGAAATCCCGGACATCTCAAAGTTTGACGACAACGCCGAGGAAATGCCTGCAAAACTACGCAGTCATTGGGAACGGGCCAACTATGCCGCCATGATGGAAGACATGGACACTTCCATCGGTATGGTTCTTGAAAAGCTGAAGGAATTGGATTTGGAGGAAAACACCTACGTTATTTTTTCGTCCGACAATGGCGGGGGTGCGAGCAACAAGCCTTTGCAAGGGGGGAAGGCCAGAATGTGGGAGGGTGGCATTCGTGTTCCGATGATCGTGGCGGGTCCGAAAATCGAGGCAAATTCCCAGTGCGACGTTCCGGTTGCCCAGTGGGATTATCTATCCACCATGCACGACTTGAGTGGCAGTTCGGTTCCTCTCCCCGAAAACTTGGACGGGGTGAGCTTGCGTCCTGTTTTGGAGAAAGGAAACAAAGGAAAATTAGCTAAGCGCGATACCGGTTTCGTTTTTCATTTCCCAGCGTTCTATACGATCCCAATCACTTCCTACCGGGATGGTGATTATAAATTGATGCGTCATTTGAACACGGGAGAAACCAAGTTGTTCAACGTGGCCAAGGACATGGGGGAAACCAAGGACCTTTCCAAGAGTCTCCCGGAGAAAAAAGAAGCCATGGTCCGAAAATTGGATGCCTATTTGAAGAAGGTGGGAGCGTGGACCATGGAGGAAGTGTACGAGACTCGCTTGGAAGAACTGGACAAATGGATTGCGGAGAAGAAAGAGCAGGTTGCCGATTGCAGGGAAGAGCTTATAAAAAACCCAAAGGACAAGTCGCCCCAGGATCGACTGAAAAAGGCAAAAGAATCCATTGCCAGGCTTCTCAAGACCCGATCCGAAGTGGTGGCCAACCAGACTTCCACCAATTGGCTGTAGAGGCGCTTGGGAAGACTTTCGCTCTCAGTCGAAAGTAGGAACAACGGTCATTTCGTCACCCCCCTTGACCCTACGCGAGGTTTCCACGTTGGCCAAAATGCGCATGGTTTCCAATTCGATTTTTAGCTCCAGGTGGGTTCCTTTGTAACGAACTGAAGACACCTTTCCGCTGATTGCGGAGTTGGAGCTTTCGGAATCCCTTTCAATGACTTGCCAATCCTGCGGACGGATCGAAACGACCTGTTCGTCGGAGTGTTCGTCCTGAAAATGGTGAGGAGCATTCGGAATCAGATCAAGTGGCACAAAGTTGGTCTTTCCGAAGAGAAGGGCGGTGTAACGGTCCAACGGCTTGGAGTAGACTTCCGCGGGAGTTCCAACTTGTATGGCCTGCCCCTCTCTCATGACGATTACCCGGTCAGCCATGGCCATGGCATCCTCGGTATCGTGTGAAACGAAGAGCGCGGTGGTTTGGGTTTCTTTGAAAAGGGCGAGGAGTTCCGTTCGCAGGTTGTCACGAAGTTCCGGATCCAAGTGGCTCAGGGGTTCGTCAAGAAGGAGGAGGGAAGGCTGGGTTGCGAGCGCCCGTACGAGGGCGACCCTCTGTTGTTCGCCACCCGAGAGTTGGTGGGGGAAGCGTTTCCGGAGTCCGGCTATTTGGGTTTGTTCAAGGAGCTTGTCCACTTCGACCTTCCTCTGCTTGGAGGCTTTGCTGAAAAAGACGTTTTGCTCCACCGTCATATTCGGGAAGAGGGCATAGTCTTGAAAAACAAGGGCGCAGTCCCGCTTTTCCGGAGGAAGAAAAGCATTTGGAGCGTTGGTCACTGCCCCATTAAGATCAATCTCACCCGCGTCGGGAATCTCAAGTCCGGCGATGATTCGCAGGAGGGTGGTCTTTCCGCTTCCACTTCCTCCCACAAGGGCCAGGATTTCGCCTTTTTGGCATTCGAGGCTCACTTGGTCAACGGCGGGTCGATCGCCGGGTCCGAAGGCCTTAGTGACTCCTTTTACCGAAAGGAGTTTCGTCATGGTTTGGCCTCCATCTTGCGGTTGAGCCAAACGATGGGGAGAATCACCATGAGAATGATACAAAGCGCGGGCACGGAGGACTCGGGAATCTGGGCCTGACTAGTCAAATCGTAGGTGCGGGTGGAAAGGGTTTCGAAGTTAAAGGGACGAAGGATCAAAGTAAGAGGGAGTTCCTTCATGATGTCGATGAAAACGAGCAAGCCGGCCGCCAACAGAGAAGGCCGAAGCAAGGGAAGGTTGACCTTTAGGAGAGAAACTAGCGGAGTGGATTTGAGGGATTGGGAGGCCTCGTTGAGGTGGACGCAGTTTTTGTCCATTCCTGAGTCAATGGGTTGCCATGCAACGGCCAGGAAGCGAACCAGGTAAGCAAAGACCAATGTGACGAGGGATCCGGTCAGGATCACCCCGAGGCTCAAGTTGATTTGGCCGGACACAATGAGCAAGGCCATCGCCACCACGGCTCCCGGCACGGAATAGCCGAGAATGGCCAAGCGATTGGAGCCCTGGATCGAGGGGTTCTTGAAATATCTCCCGACAAAGGCGAGGAAAGTTGCGGCTGAGACAATCACGAGAGCTGAAATTGCAGCCAAAGAAAGGCTGTGCAAAATGAGTTTGAAAAAAGTCCAGTCCAGGATTTTTCCGTATGTGGACAATGCCCATGTACCAAGACGCCAAAGAGGAAAAAGAAACCCAAAGGCCAGCGGTACGAGGCAGCAAAGCATGGCCAAGCCTGACCCGACCGGACCGAGCCGATAGCACCGGAAGGGGCGCCGTCCATTCTTTGCCTCGTCGTACTTGGCTCCTGCCCGCAGAGCCCGTTCGAGCACGAGCAGACCCAGAATGAAAAGCATGAGCAAAGAGGCAAGACGGAGGGCTCCGGATAAGTCGTCCAGACCGAGCCAGGTTCGAAAAATACCGATCGTGAAAGTGGAGACCCCGAAGTGTTTGACTGCCCCGTAGTCGTTGAGCGTTTCCATGGCGACCAAACTGGCTCCCGCCACGATGGCGGGGCGGGCGAGGGGCAGGGCGACACGGAAAAATACGGATCGTGGTTTGTACCCGAGTGTCCGGGCGGCCTCGATCAACCGGCTGCCTTGGTTGAAGAAGGAAGCCCTTGCAAGCAAGTAAACGTAGGGATAGAGCACGGAGGCCATTACGAGAATGGTCACAGGGTATTTGAGGGAATCGAGAATGAAAATCACGTTGTCCAGATTCTCGGGACTTTGGGTTCGGGCCCAGATCACGAGTGGGATCATCTTTTCCTCGATGACCCCTAGTAAATCGAAGTATCCGTACGCTGCGATGAAGGTGGGTACGGCCAAGGGAAGAACGAGAGCCCACTGGAGGAATTTTTGACCGGGAAAGTCGCAGCAGGTCACAAGCCAGGCGCAACTCACCCCGACAAGCACGGAGAGAAGGACCGTCCCTGCGACCAAAATCAGGGAATCCTTCAAGTAGGTCCCGAGGACCGTTTCTTTGAGATGCTCCCAATTTTCAGGCGGGTTGGACAGGTTCCACAGAACCGTTGCCATGGGGAGGAAGACAAGAAGGCCCAAAGCCAACCCCGTCAACGTCCACCCGTTGAGACGGAAGCGAAACTCGAACGCCAGGGAGCGAAAGACTCTCTTTGGGAAGATGGAAAGGAAGGTCAAACCAGTTTCAGTTTACTCCCATCCGGCTCGGTCAAAGGTTCGGACCGCCTCTGCGTTCCTCGAACCGAGGATGGAAAGGTTGACTCCGTCCGGCTTGAAGGTTCCCCAACTTTTGAGCAGGCTGGATCGGTTGTTCTCGATCTTGACCGGGTATTCGTAATTGACTTCGCCAAAGGTTTTCTGGGATTCGGGACTTGTCAGAAACTCGAGAAAACGAATCGCCTCCTCCTTGTTTTTGGAGCTGCTGGTGACACCACCCCCGCTGACGTTGACATGGGCTCCGCGTCCTTTTTGGTTGGGGAAGAAAACGCCTACTTTTCGGGCCACTTCACGATCCGCTTCAGTGGTCGAGTTGGCCAGGATACCGAGGTAATAGGTGTTCATGATGGCCACGTCGGCCAAGCCGGAGGCCACCGCTCTGGCCTGGTCACGGTCGCTTCCGCGCGGGGCCCGGACCATGTTCTTGCGAACGGCCTTGGCCCAATCGAGGGCCTTCTCGGCTCCATTGGCTTCGATGATGGAGGCGAGGAGAGATTGGTTGTAGATGTTGCTGGAAGAGCGAACGGTCAGTCGGGCTCTCCACTTGGAGGAGGCCAGATCCTCGTAAGTAGAAAGTTCGCTTGGCTTGACACGCCCCTTGGCGTAGACGAGAACCCGGGCCCGGACGGTCAAACCGTACCAGTTGCCCTCCGGGTCGCGCATGGCAAGCGGGACGTTTTCATGCAACTTCTCCGATTGGACGGGTTGAAGAATGCCGGCTTCCTTGGCCCGGTGCAAACGGCCGGCGTCTACCGTCAGCAAAACGTCAGCCGGCGAGTTCTTTCCTTCGCTGATCAAACGTTGGATCAATTGGTCGGCGCTGCCTTTGATGACGTTTACCTTGATGCCGGTTTCTTTTGTGAACTTCGCAAAGAGAATCGCATCGGAGTCGTAATGACGGTGGGAATATACGTTGATTTCCGCAGCCATGGCGCAAAAACAGGCATTCAAAAACAAAAAGAGGGTAAGCAATGGTCTCATTGAGTAACAATAGGTTGGATTCCCACTATTGAGACATAGTCTCAATAAAGTCAAGTTAACCTCCCACTCTTTCAGCAAAAAGAATTCTCAATTGTTTCGAGAACAAGAAGGTCATCTTTCGACTTATGCAGCTCTCGACAAAAGGGGTTTGCAGACCGGCTTTGAAATTTTCTAAGTCTTTCCCGATGCAGGAAGAAGAAATGGATCGGTTTGTCCGGGATGTGACCGGGGCAAGCGGGCTTATCCCCAAAGATCGAGTGCAAACCCTTTGGAGCGGGTATGGGAGCATTGAGCGCATAGGCTTGCGGGGAACGGAAGTTGCGAGCGTGATCGTCAAACACGTAAAACCAGTTGGAGGAGGGCATCCCCGTGGGTGGAACTCGGACTTGTCCCACCAAAGAAAACTCAACTCCTACCGTGTGGAAACCCATTGGTATGGCCGGCAAATGGAAAGAGTTCGCCCTTGTCTCGCCCGGATTCCCTCATGTCTTGGGACAAAGACAGAGGGGGATGAGGTCTTGCTGGTGCTTGAAGACCTTGATGGGATCGGATTCGCGGGCCGGCGAAGTTCGGTGAATCAAACCGAATGGCAAGCCTGTGTTCGTTGGTTGGCGGCTTTTCATGTCGAGCATTTGGGCGCTCAAAGCGAAGGTCTTTGGGAAAACGGGACCTATTGGCACCTCGAAACTCGTCCAGACGAACTGGAGGAGTTGAACGACTTGCCCTTGAAAGATGCGGCCTCGGCCATCGATGCCAAGCTCAAGGCATCAGCTTTTCAAACCTTGGTTCACGGGGACGCCAAACTGGCCAATTTTTGTTTCAGCGCCGATGGCGCGGAAGTGGCCGCAGTCGATTTCCAGTACGTGGGCGGCGGATGCGGGATGAAGGACTTGGCCTATTTCGTAGGAAGTTGTTTTAGGGACGAAGAGGCCGAGCGTCGGGAGGAGGAAGTGTTGAATTTTTACTTCGAGAAACTGAGGGAATTTCTTCAACGGATGGTAAACAAAGTTTGCCCGAATGAATTGGAATCCGACTGGCGTCCCCTGTACCGCGTGGCATGGGCCGACTTCCATCGTTTTATGAAAGGCTGGAGTCCAGGCCATTGGAAGCTCAGCGACTACAGCGAACGGGTCACCCGTGAAGTCATCGATTCTCTTCAGGAGGAAAGTGTCCGATGAACTTGGAAGAATTGACCTGGCAGGCGGTTCAGGCGGCTCTCGAGGCCGGTGAGCTCATTCGTTCCTATCGGGATCGCGAGGTTGAGGTTCTCCACAAGGAGGGAGGGGACACCTATGCGTCGCAAGTCGTGACCGAGGTCGACCGCAAGGCTCAGGACGCCATCCTTCAAGTACTCGGGCCTTCTTGCGAGGAGTTCGGTCTAGCGGTTCTTACGGAGGAGAACGAGGACGACGGCAGCCGTTTTGAAAAGCAATGTTTCTGGTGCATCGATCCAATGGACGGCACTTTGCCGTTTATCCGAAAGGAACCGGGTTATTCCGTTTCCATTGGCTTGGTGGCGAAAGACGGTTCCCCCCAAATCGGAGTGGTTTATGATCCGGTCCACGAGGTTCTTTGGCAGGCCACGAAAGGGCAGGGGGTTCGAAGAAACGGTGAGCCTTGGACCTTGAACCCATCTTCGCGGGAGCTGACCTTCACCTACGACAGAAGCTTCGAGACACGTCCTGAGCACGACCGGGTCTTGCGGAAACTCGAGGAGTATGCCCATTCCCTTGGCTTAAAGAAACTGGTGGCGACCCAGTTCGGGGGTGCCGTCCTCAATGCCTGTCACGCCCTCGAGAGCGCACCCGGTTGCCATTTTAAGTTTGCCAAACCGCAAGAGGGTGGAGGGAGCCTCTGGGACTATGCAGCCACCGCTTGTCTGTTCGAAGAGGCCGGAGCCTCGGTGAGCGACGTCCATGGTCAACCTCTTGACCTGAACCGCCTGGACTCCACCTTCATGAATCATCGCGGAGCCGTCTATGCAACCGACGAGAACTTGGCTCAATCCATTCGGGAGATTCTAGCGCAATCCGAATAAACCGAACCAATCTTCACAAACTACGATTTCCCTCAGGTTATATCTTGCAAGGAACGAACGAAAACCGAAGGATGACGGGTTGTCCGATATGAAAAAATTCCCTCTTTTCTTTTTCCTCTTGAGCATCCTCTCGGCCTCTTTTGGGTTTGGCGCCGAAAGGCCCAACATCCTATACTTATATGTCGATGACCTCGGATGGGGTTCCATTGGTCCGAACGGTCAGGCCGAACGGAAGGCAGATGGCAAGCCCTACGTCCTGACTCCCAACCTGGACCGCCTGGCGGCCGCTGGGGTCAACTTCCGCCGGGGCTATGGGTGTACGGTTTGTTCGCCCGCCCGCTCTTCCCAGCAAACCGGTTTTCATCAGGGCTATACCTTTGCCGACCGAAACGATCCCGACAATGCGAAGAAGGCAATCCGAAGGGAGGACCTGACCATGGGGGACGTCCTGTCCAAGGCAGGATACGCCACCGGTTATTGGGGCAAGTGGGGATACGGAGGTTCCAAGGACATGCAAAACCCGACGTTGGACAACATCCAGACTCTCCCGACGAGCCATGGTTATCAATTCGTAGTGGCCGAGTTGCACCATGTCCGGGCTCATACTTTCTTTCAGCCTACGCTTTGGAATGCCCCCGCCAAACCCGGAGCGAAAGCCGGTCTTGAGCTAAGGCCCAACAGCATGGCAAAATATAAGAACAACAAGGCCTATCCGGATTATCCGGCTTCGCAAAATCACCCGGCTTATCCGAAAGTTGCCTACTGCGACGACGTTTATGCCTTTGCGGCCTTGGATTTCGTCCGAAAACAGGCCTTGGAATACAACCAATCGGGCAAACCCTTCTTTGGCTTGTTCGCCGCGCAGATTCCTCACGCTCCTTTCAAGGAAGTGGAGAAACTTCCGAACTGGGACATAGACTACGAGGACAAACCTTTTTTTGAAAACCTGTCTCCCCAATCCAAGCAATGGTGCGCCATGGTCACCCGAATCGATGCTCATTTCGGGAACTTGCTCGATGCCTTGGAGGATCCGAACGGGGACGGGGACCAATCCGATTCGGTTGCCCATGAGACCCTGGTTGTCTTCCAATCCGACAACGGCGGACCGAGGGGAAGCAATCGGGAGGAGTTGAATGCCAACGGTGGCTTGCAGGGTTCCAAGGGAAGCATTTACGAGGGAGGCATTCGAGTTCCGACCATCATGCGTTGGCCGGCCAAGATTACGGGGGATTCGAAATTGAAAGTTGGTTCGAGTACCGACCTGATTGTCGATTGTTCGGATTGGTTGCCCACTTTCTGCGAATTGGCCGGTTGCCCCGTGCCTCTCGGTTTGAGCGGCGTTTCCCTGGCTCCGACGTTGACGGGCAAGGGAGATCAACGAGTTCGTGATTTTCTGATTCACGAAGCGGGTGGCCAAGCGTCCATTGTTCGGGGTCGCTACAAGCTGATTCGTTCTCGTGCAAACACCAAGGCCGCCAAACCGGGTTCCAACAACAAGAAGCGAGCCAAGAAACCGGCAAGCGGAAAGAACACGAATAACGTTCAACTCTACGACCTGCAAGCCGACCCAGGCGAGAGAAACAACATTGCCTCCGTACACCCCCAACTGGTCAAGGAACTGAATGCCTTGCTTACCGGGGAGCGCGTTGATGAAGCAGCGGGCTTTGCCAACACTTATCACACATGGAAGGGCCCCCAAGAGGGTGCGGTTGAAAAAGCTGCAAACTGGACGGATTACGTTTATCAAAACGCCGGCCAAACCTATCAGAAAGAAACCGGCCCTCCTCAATCCCATTGGTGCGCCAGGATTGACCGGGGTTCTGCGATGGCTACCAAGAATACGAAATTTCTCGGCCTTGAAATCAGCTCTCGCCTTACGGTGAACCCAGGAGCTACGGTCCATGCCCGAAACGAATTGCGGGTCACGCCCGAAGGTCAACTGATTCTTCGGGGCGGTGCGGTCGAATCGAGGAGGTGGGTGGACGTTCAGTCTGGCGGAACCCTTTCCGGGCACGGGACCGTGAAGGCCGATCTTTTTTGCAACGGCACCTTGGTCTTGAATTTGGACAAACCCTTGTTCGTGGACGGCACCGTCAAGCTTTCCGGTAAACTAGACTTCGCCGATTCCACTAAAGTGATGGACGGCCCCAAAGCAACCGTCCTCAAGGCAAAATCAATCTCCGGCCGTTTCGCCAACCAGAAGGTGTCGCTTGCCGGCAAAAGCTACTCCATTTCTTACAGTCCGACCTCGGTCACCGTTACGGCCAACTGATTCAACCACCCTTCAAGTACGCATACGAAACCTTACACTCGGACGCCTCCTATGAAAAAAGTAATCCTTCTTCCTTTCGTTCTCTGCCTTTTTGTCCTTGGTTGCGGAATGCCCAGTAGCGGTACCCATACCATTGAAAAAGATTCGGACTGGTTCGAAACTGATTACAACGGACGTAAAGTCGGATGCCGAAATTGGGTTGTCACCGTAGACGGGAAGCAAATCCCCATTGAGAAAAAGAAATCGGTCATCAAGGTTGAAGTCAGTGCTTCCGATGAAATCGACGTCTGGGTCAACGGAGAAAAAATTCATGACGAATGATCCCGCCAATCTTTATCCGAAACCATCCTGAACACCACAAAACCATCCTTATGAAACACAAGAACCTTCTTTCTTTTCTGGCTCTGACCGTTTTTATTTTCGCATCGGGAACGCTCCAAGCGGGCAAGCCCAACTTTATCCTTATCTTTGCCGATGACCAAGGCTACGGAGACCTAAGCTGCTTCGGTTCCAAGACCATCGATACGCCGAACATCGACCGCATTGCCAAGGAAGGCCGTAAATTCACCAGTTTCATGGTCGCTTCACCGGTTTGTACGCCCTCCCGGGCCGCCTTGCTCACCGGGTGCTACCCCAAGCGGGTCGGCATGCACCAACACGTTTTGTTTCCTTCTTCCACCAAGGGACTCAACCCCAAGGAGCACACCATAGCCGATCACCTGAAAGGCCAGGG
>JAYOMW010000085.1:0-2095 GCA_038121045.1 Opitutia bacterium | reverse complement strand
CACCCAAAAGTCGATCGACTTCATCAAGGCCAACAAGGACAAGCCTTTCTTCGTCTACGTCCCTCATTCCATGCCGCACATTCCTCTCTACGTTCCCGATGAAATTCGCGACCCCGACCCGAAGAACGCTTACATCAACACCATCGAACACATCGATGCCGAGGTCGGTCGTCTTCTCAAAACGCTGGATGAACTCAAACTCGCCGCCAACACCTACGTGATCTACACCACCGACAACGGTCCTTGGCTTCAATTCCTTCACCACGGCGGTTCGGCGGGGCCCCTGCGCGAAGGAAAGGGAACGACCTTCGAGGGGGGGCAGCGAGTCCCTTGTGTGATGCGCGGTCCTGGCATACCCGCAGGCTCCGTCTGCGACGAACTGACCGGGACGATCGATCTTTTGCCGACCATTGCCGCTCTGACGGGCAAGCCTCTTCCCCCCAAGAATAAGATCGACGGCGTGGATGCGTCGGGGCTTTGGAAGGGGACTGCCAAAAAATCCCCCCGCAAAGAATTTCTGCATTACACTTCACGCGGCGACATAGAAGGGATCCGAAGCGGGAACTGGAAGTTGCTCGTCAAAAAGCCTCGCCGCAACAATGGGGGCAAGGCCCAGCTCCATCTCTTCGACTTGGCCAAAGACGTCGGTGAAAAGAACAACCTCGCCGAGGCCAAACCCGCAGTGGTCAAGCAACTGCAGGCCCGTATGCAGGAGCTCGATGCCGAGATTACCAAAAACGCACGGGCCCCTTGGTTCAAGAATTGATCTTGTAGAGGCTGATTTCTTTATGAAAACGCGTGCTGCTTGTAGCCTCTTCCTCCTCAGCCTGACCGCATCCTTGGGCGCCAAGGATTTGCCCAAGGCACTGCTCATTGGCGACTCCATCTCGATTGGCTACACGCCGCACGTCGTAGCCGCCCTGAAGGGAAAGGTTCAAGTCATCCATCACCGGGGCAATGCCCAGCACACCGGAACGGGTTTGAAGATGCTGGACCATTGGGTCGGGGAAACGCAATGGGACGTCATTCATTTCAACTGGGGTTTGTGGGATCTTTGTTACCGCCACCCTGAATCCAAGGAGCAGGGTCGCCGGGACAAGGAACACGGAACCCTCACGACACCCCTTGAGCAGTACGAGAAAAATTTGGATCAGCTTGCTGTCCGCTTGAAGAAGACCAAGGCCAAACTGATCTGGGCTCATACTTCCACCGTGCCGAAAGGGGAGGCGGGTCGCAAAGTGGGCGATGACGACAAGTACAATGAAGCCGCCGCCCGCGTGATGAAGCAACATGGTATATGCATTAACGACCTGAATTCCCTGACCGATGAATTCCCTCCGGAACTTTTTGTCAAACCGGGCGACGTCCATTACAAAGCCGAAGGCTCGAAAAAAATAGGCCAAGCCGTGGCCAGGAAAATATCCGAGGCTCTTTCCCTGTAATTTTTGGACAACCAGTCTATTTCGCCTGCCTGTTCATTTGGGTAAATTTCAATGATTCGAAATGAACGGTTGCATCGCTCAAAAAATGGGTTCATCAAAAAAGCATCATCCGAATAAACGAATAACCATTAGTTTGCCATGAATCATCAACCCGCTTCCTCTTCCTTGAGCCGCCGTACCTTTGTCAAGGGGGCCGCCGTTTCTTCCGCCGTTCTGGGTTTTCCCGCCATCACCCAATCCAAGTCGCCCAACGGCAAACTGGCGGTCGGTCTGATCGGGGTAGGGGGACGCGGACGAGGTCACGTGGCGGGATGCCGAAACGAGCAAGTGGTTTCCCTTTGCGACGTAAACAAGAAAAACCTCGATGCCGCGGCCCGTTTTCCCTGGTGCAAAGGGGCTCGCAATTACGTTGATTTCCGAGATTTCTACGAGAAGATCGACGACCTTGATGCGGTGGTCGTTTCCACCACCGAGCACACCCATGCCTTTGCCACTCTTCCCGCCCTGCAGGCGGGAAAGCACGTGTATTGCGAGAAGCCGCTTACCCGTGACGTTCACGAGTGCCGGATCATTACCGAGGCTGCGGCCAAGGCAGGCGTGCAGACCCAGATGGGTACCCAGATTCATGCCGGTAACAATTTCCGACGGGTGGT
>JAYOMW010000084.1:0-13514 GCA_038121045.1 Opitutia bacterium | reverse complement strand
ATGCGGGGAAGGACTATTGGCACGATTACAACCAAGGCCGAAAGTGGAAAGAGCGGCAAGGGGGAAACCCCGCAATATGCAGCGGTTGGAAGCAATACTTTGAATGAAATAACCGTATTGCGGGCAACCAGAGCACTTTTTCTTTATGTCAGGCAGTGGATGGCCGAACAGGGAATATTTGAACAACCCCGGTTGGTGATTGCTCATGACGTCCGTCATTTTTCCAAAAAGTTTTGTCAATTGGCGGCCCGCGCCTGGTCTGGGCAGGGTGGATATTCGATGATTTTCGACGGTCCCCGATCGACCCCTCAGCTCAGCTTTGCCGTTCGTCATCAATATGCCCATGCCGGGATTGTTATTACGGCGAGCCACAATCCGTCGCATGATAATGGTTTCAAAGCGTATTTCTCTGATGGAGCTCAACTTATTCCTCCTCATGCCGAGAAGGTGGTCGAAAAATACAAGTCCATTCCAATTGCCGAAATCCTTCCTTTTTTGGGCCAAAGCCCAACGGATGAGGACCCTTGGACTGTTTTGCAGGCCGGTGACGATCTTTCTTATCGCGCGGCGTTGGAGGACGCGGTTCTCGACCCGGAGATGCTTCAGAAGAATGCACCTAAATTGGTTTTTACCCCCATTCATGGGACGGGTGCGATATCTGCCATTCCGGCCCTTTGGGACCACGGAGTCGAGGTCGTCGTTGATGACGAACAAAACAAACATGACCCGAATTTTAGCACAGTTCAATCCCCCAACCCAGAAAACCCGGAAGCATTGAAGAGAGGTATTTCCGTTGCTCGCAAGACCAAGACGGACCTTGTGATGGGCAGCGACCCTGATTGTGATCGTATCGGAGTAGCCGCCAGGCTGAAGGCAGGAGATTTCGTATGCCTCACGGGAAATCAAGTCGCATGCATGCTCGCCGAGTACCGATTGATGACAGCGAAGAGAAAACAGCTATGGGCCGATGATTCGAATGGATGCGTGGCAATCCTCAAGACCTTTGTAACGACGCCCATGCTTGACCGAATAGCCGAAAGCCATGGCATTCGTTGCGTCAATACGCCGACCGGGTTTAAATGGATGGCCAAAAAAATGGGTAAATACGAGAACGAGGCACTGATCGAGCTTAAGGAGAAGGAGGGGTTGTCGCTGGATTTTGACGGAACCGATCTATTTGCCCGGATTGATATTCTCACCCGTTATTCCACTTACGTCGTTTTGGCTGCAGAAGAAAGTTACGGCTATCTGCCGCTCGACATCGTTCGAGACAAGGACGGGAACGCGTCGGCATTGGCTATTGCCGAATTATTTGCCTTTTTGAAATCGACCCAGTCCACGCCCTTCGATTTTCTTGACTCGCTCTACGCCAAGTATGGTTATCATTTGGAAAAAACCGAAAACCTATATTTTGAAGGCGCGGAAGGTAGTGCCACGATAACCAAACTGGCGCAATCTTACCGCAAAACCCCCTTGTCCAGGGTGGATGATATTGAGGTCACCAAGACCAAAGATTTTTTGGAATCGGGTTACATTGACGAAGACGAAGACCCCTTGCCAACAGAAAACTTTTTACTAATGAGCTTGGAAAATGGATTTTCAATAGCCATCCGCCCAAGTGGCACGGAACCCAAGATCAAATATTATCTTTTCGGGTGCGGGGATAGAAATCCATCCAATTTGAATGAGTCGAAAAACGAGATTCGGGAAAAAATCGAGAACATGGCCTCTTGGTTGGTGAAGGATGCAAAAAGCAGGGTAGGCGAAACCGATTAGTCAATCGTCAGGGATTCTCCTCAGACTAAGAGGGAAGCAGGTCTTTCCAGAATTTCGCCAAGACGCTTCAAAAAGACGGCGCCTGCGGCACCGTCGACCAATCGGTGGTCGCAACTCAACCCCAAGGTCATTCTTTCCCCGGCTTGCAAGTTGCCGTTGGAATCGAGAACAGGTTTGTTCAAGCATGCTCCGACTGACAAAATAGCCGCGTTGGGCGGGTTGATGATGCCACTAAAAAAATCGATGCCAAACATTCCCAAATTGGTCACCGTAAATGTCGAACCGGTCATTTCGTCGGGTGTCAACTTTTTGCTTCTTGCTTTTCCGATCAGGGACTTCGCTTCCAATGAAAGGCTTGTCAAATCGAGAGATTCAGCATTCCTGACGACCGGGGTTACCAGACCGTCGTCAACGGCGACCCCGAACGCCAAGTGAACATTGCCATGATAGCGAATGCGATCGTTTTCCCATGAAGTATTGATCTCCGGAACCCATTTGATGGTTTCCGCGCAAGCTTTCAGGATTAAGTCGTTAAGCGTCAGTTTGAGCGGTTTCTCCTCAGGTGAGCAGCGCTGAGCCAATCTCTTGTTGATTGCCTCACGAGCCAGACGGAGTGGTTGTGAATCGATTTCCTTTTGAAGGTAAAAGTGTGGGATCGTACTTTTGGATTCATGGAGCCGCCGGGCAATGATAGAGCGCATTTTCGAGACGGGAACAGTCTGATCAACCAGTTGACCGCTTGATTGAACTTCAACTGGCCTAACCGCGTGGTCGGAATGCAAGGCTTTTTCGGGAAGACCTTGAATGTCCTCGTGCGAAAGAACGTCTTTTTTCGTAACCCTTCCACGAGGCCCGGAGCCCTTGACCAGGCTTAAATCAATTTCCTTTTCACGAGCGATCTTCTTGGCAAGCGGCGAAGCCAAAATTCTCTCTACCGACTCTTCGCTTTGCTCCTTCGCTTCTCTTCCACTCGTCCTTTCCTCTTCCCCGTCAAGATTCGGCGGCTCATATTCCTTGTGCTTGTGCGCAGGGGGCGGAGATTCCTCTAGCGTGGTCGACTCGCCGCCATCGCCGGTCGCCTTTTCTTCGGTGTTGGTGGGGTGGGCTTGATCTTCCACCGCTGGATCGGGGGCTTCGATATCTTCGATGACTTCCCCCTCTTCCCCAACGGCCGCCAAAGCACTGCCAATGGCAACTTCCACGCCTTCCTCGACAAAAACCTTGAGAAGCACTCCGTTCTCAAAGTTTTCCAGCTCCATCGTGGCCTTGTCCGTTTCAATTTCCGCCAAAACATCTCCTTCGGAAACCTTTTCCCCCTTTTGCTTGTGCCATTTTACGACGGTCCCGACGGACATCGTGTCACTTAACTTGGGCATCTCAATAATTGTAGCCATGTCAAAAAGAAGAAAAGATTAAATGAGTTCCATCGCCTTTCCTAGGACCCGATCATGATTCGGTATCTGCACGTTTTCGAGGGCCTTGCTGTAAGCTTGTGGAGCATCGATGGCGGAGACCCTCTTGATGGGAGCGTCAAGGTAATCGAAAGCCTGATCTTGGATAAGAAAGGCAATTTGAGCGTCCACGCCGCAAAACGGTTTGTTTTCTTCGACCAACAACACTCGGTTTGTTTTGCGGACAGATGCCAAAATGGTTTCCGTGTCGAGAGGCCGAATGGAGCGCAAGTCGACGACCTCGGCGGAAACCCTGTGTTTTTCCTCCAGGGTTTGAGCTACCTGAAGGGAGGTGTGAACGGATTTCCCATGCGCGATGATCGAAAGATCCGATCCCTCTCGAACAACGTTGGCTTTTCCGAGAGGAACGAGATATTCATCTTCGGGAACCTCGCCCTTGAGGTTGTAAAGAATGGTATTTTCCATAACGCAAACCGGATCATTGTCGCGAATGGCCGATTTGAGCATGCCTTTTGCATCTGCCGGGGTGGCGGGGCAAATGACTTTGACCCCCGGGGTATTGGCCGCAAAGTTTTCCGGCGTGTGAGAGTGGGTGGCGCCGACGTTGGTTCCACCGTTTGCGGGCCCACGAAAAACAATGGGAACGTTGATCAGTCCGCCCGACATGTAACGGACGTTTGCCGCATTGTTAAAAATTTGGTCGAAGGCGACGTAACAAAAACTCCAAAACATGAATTCCACGACGGGGCGCATACCCATCATGGCCGCCCCCACGGCAAGCCCCGAAAAAGCGGCTTCGCTTATCGGCGTGTCAATAATTCGGTCGGATCCGAATTTTTCCAACAAGCCTTCCGAAACCTTGTACGAACCCTTGAACTGCGCAACCTCCTCGCCCATGAGGACGACCTGATCGTCACGCTCAATCTCTTCCGAAAGAGCTTGGTTGAGTGCTTCTCGATAAGTTATGATAGCCATCTTTGAAAGCGTAAAAATTACAGTTACAGAGTTTCGAAAAACATAGTCCCCTCGGAAGTCTTTTGTGCCGGGTTGTCCGTTTCCCAATACACGTCGTCCATAAGCTCATCGGGATCGGGAAGCGGGCTTGCTTGAGCAAAGTCTGCCGATGCATCGGCTTCTTCTTTGGCCCGTTTGTCAATTTCAATCGCCCCCTCCTCATTGAGGTGTCCTTCCGAGATGAGCTTGTCCTTGAACAAATTGATAGGATCTTTGTTTTTTTTGTATTCCTCGATCTCTTCTTTGCTTCGGTAGGTCTGGTCCGGATCTGCCACGGAATGGCCGCGATATCGATAGGTTGTGATTTCAAGAACGGATGGACGCGATTCCTTGTGGGCCAACACCAATGCCTCGTTGATGGTGTGGCGGACCTCGTAAACGTCGTGTCCGTGAGAAACGGACCAATCGATGTCGAATGAGGTCGCCCGACGGGCAAGGGGCTCACCGGCCGAGTGTCTTGCTTCCGAAGTCCCCATGGAGTAGCCATTGTTTTCGATGACGTAAACGACGGGAAGGTTCCAAAGGGAGGCCAAATTAAGGGATTCGTAAAAAGGGCCTTGATTGGTTGCTCCGTCACCCATGAAGCAAAGGCATGCGCCGGTTTTCTTATTGAACTTGAGGGCATAGGCTATGCCCAAGCCCAGCGGGGTTTGCCCGCCGACAATACCGTGCCCCCCCCAAAAGTTCTTGTCGGGAGCGAAAAAGTGCATGGAACCACCCTTGCCTTTCGAGCAACCGGTTTTCTTACCGTAAAGTTCGGCCATGCACTCATCCATGTTCATTCCTACGGCAAGAGCGTGTCCATGGTCTCGGTAAGCGGTAATGACATGGTCATCTTTTGACATGGCGGAAACGGAGCCTACGGCAACAGCCTCTTGGCCTATGTAAAGGTGCAAGAACCCGCCGATGTGCCCCTGCTGATACGCCCGCAAGGAGCGTTCCTCGAACCTCCTGATCCGAACCATTTGCTCGTATAGGCTGACTCTCTCGTCAGGCGTGAGCTCCCGGTTAATCGGCTTGTTGGAAAAATCCTCCTCTCGACCCTCGTCCACATTTTCTGCCTCGACAAGAGGACCTTGTTCCTTGATCGGAAGTTCTTCCTCTTCTTCGTCAACAATCGTATCGTGATGCAGTCCTTCCATGTTTTGTACTCTAGGGTGAGGGGTTAGAAGAATCGTTATCTCCATTATGAGGAGATTCTTCAATCTTTAATTTCATGGGTCGGTTTAAATGACACTCGGCTCGCACCCCCCAAAAACCCTCCTTTCGCTTGTCGAACAAAGGCCAAACCAACTGGTGGTCGGTTGGCGGAATTTCCAAGTTGTCGATTTGCCGTCGAGAATAAAAGCAAAAATGACCCTCGTCGATATCAGGGGGCAGAGAGGAGAGCACCTTCTTGCAGTCGAAAAGAAACATAAGCCAATTCGTGGTGGATTCGTAACCCTTTTCGGAAACATAACCAAAAAGAGCAAGATCCCGGTCTTCCAACAAGAGACCGGTTTCTTCTCGAGCTTCTCGTACGGCGCATTCGAAGGGGGATTCCCCGCAAGTCATGTCAAGCTTGCCCCCCGGAGGACTCCACCTCCCTTTGTTCGGAGATTTTCTTCTGCGTATCATCAGAACTTCATCTTCCTTGTTGCGGATAAAGAGTAAGCAAGATATCTTGAATTCCATAATTTAGGCTTGTTAAACATGCCTTTGTAAAGAAAGGATGTACTGACTCCAAACCTTAACTCCACTTACCCTATGAAATTACTCACGTTGAAATTGATCCTTTTGCTTTTCCTGTTGTTCATTGGCAAAGTTTATTCGGCAGAAGACGAGTTTGTCAGGCTGACGGACAAAGTAACCGTAACCAAGGCAACGGACAATTGGCTCAAAGCCTCCGTTTCGTTTGCTCTGGTCAAACATCCCAAACTCGAGACGGTTTTGAGAAGTCGTCCTGCCACCGTGGAAGAGGCGCTGAACGTGGAGTATCTTGATAACGTAAAAGTGAAGCTCTACCTTTGCTTCAGCAACGAATACAAAAAAAAGTTGATTAAAAACTCCAGGTTGCAGGATGCTCTGTTTTATCAATATTACAGTGCCGAGATCGAATACCTGACCATCAAGATCGACAGGTCGGCCAAGACAGCGAACTTTCTTTTGCCGGCCGCCCTTGCCGAGCGTGACGGGTTTTACAAGGGAGGCTACGTCAAGCTTATTGGTTATGCGGTTGAGATTTCCCAAAATGGCGTGCCCTTCGAAATGAAGAACAGTATCTCCTTTGACAAATTCGACCGCCAAGAAGATATCCTGAGAAAATTTAAGGAGCAAGCCGCAGCCAATGCCGACAAGAACAAGGGTATTCTTGTTCCCGCACACTTCGTCGACTCCTCTTACCTTGATCCCTCTTCGGCTTACAAGAGACAAAACGACACCGGCTATTGACAAGAAGGCGATGCTTGAGTTTTTACTAAAACCTCCAATCTCGTGTCGGAAAAAAAGGAAATAATAATCAATTGCGGAATATCCCAAGTTTCAGCCGGGATCTTCAGCAAGCAGGACGAAAGCATCCTTCTTGAGCAAGTTGGGTTGGAGACATTGCGATACAATTTTTCGAGTGAAGACCAGTGGTTGGACTGTTTTGCGGAGGGACTCAAAAACCTCTGTGCCCGTGAAAAGTTAAAGGGCGACGCCCGGTTTATCTTTCCGGGATGCCTGCTTCTAACCAAAACCATCCGCGTCCCGCACGTCGAAGAAGAAAAGCAGAGGAAAATCGTAGCCTTTGAGCTCATGCAAAAAATGCCGGTTCCGCTCGCTGAACTTATCTGGGACTATCAGGTCATCGACGATGATGGCGTAGAACAGGAAATTTTAGCTTTTGCGGTTAAGCCTAAAGTGGCGGAAGATTTTTGCGAACGGGTTATGGAAATCGGATTGAACCCAGTCCAAATTACACCGGCTCCCGTATTGGATTACAATGCCATGCGGGCCTCGGGGATTGGGCTTGATAGCGGTGAGACTCTCGTGGTCAACATAGGAGCCAGATCCACCAATCTTCTTTTTATCAACCCAACCGGCTTTCTTCTCCGTCCCCTCTCGGTAGGAGGCAATTCTCTGACTCAGAATATTTCTGACAATTTGGGTACGCAATTTGAAAAAGCCGAGGAAATAAAGAAGAATTATTTTTCAGGAGCCGTTGCCTTTTCAGCTGATGATCCGAGCGTACAATTATTGGAAAATTGCGCTAAACAATTTTTAGCCCGGCTTAGCCAGGAAATTACCCGATCTCTTGTGACTTACAAACGCTTGAAAAAGGGAAAATCACCTAGCAGAATGTTCTTGGCCGGGCGAGGGGCGCTACTCAACCAACTACCGGAATATCTGAGCCAAAGTCAGAGGCTTGACATTGATTACTTCGACCCGCTCCGGGCCCTGCTTTTGTCTGATGGGGTGAGTCAGGAAATGCGCAACCTTCTCCCGTTCATGCTGAGCGAGCCCGTTGGATTGGCAACCTCGATTTTTTCGAAAGTTGCGGACGGGCAATCTCCTTTGACTAAAACGATCAATCTTCTTCCGAAGAGCAAGTTAACCAACCTTAACTTTAAAAGAAAACAACCATTGCTTTTGGTCTCAGCCTTTCTTCTTTCTCTTACCCCTGTACCTTCTATTTGGAGCAATTATCAAGAAACCGAAAGACATACTAAAACACTTATTGGGGCTCAAGAGGACCTTGCGAAAATCGAAGAGTCGCTTTCTGGAATGGAGAGCAAAAGCGATACGCTTGATTTCCTACAGTATTTTACGAAACAAGTGCATGCGAGAAATCAGGTGTATCAACAGCAGGCTGAGACTTTATGGAAACTTCGTGAGCTACTTAATCATCTTCAGAACTCGTTGGAGTTTGAAGATATTTCCGATACTTGGTTCGATGAATTCAAAATAACCGGCCTTGAGCAAGACGAGCAGAGAAACCCCTCGCGATCCGCCCAAGTCTCAACCCCCGTTCTCAAGCTTACCGGTCGTTACCTCGTTCGGCCAACCGTGGAATCGAGTGCTGACAGGGCTGCCTTGAGGGACAACCTAATCGAATTAAATCAGAAGAAGCAAAGAGCCTTGACCAACCACTTAAAGAATCTTCCCATAATTGCCGAGTTACGAAGCGACGTTTTCAAAACCTCAGGCAAGGGCGACCTGGAAAATAAATACTTCACCTATTTTGAGTTCGAAATCATTCTAAATTGATTTATGCCGAAATGAAATTCGTACTAAACAACTTGATTTTTACAGTTCTGTGCGGAGTGTTTGGCGTGCTTTTTCTTACTTTGTTTGGTCTTTCATTGTTCTTATCCGGTAGTGGCGAAGAATCCAAAGCCAAAATCGATAAAATAAGAGCGGAGATCGAAAACCTCCATTATGAAAAACTTCCGTATGTCGGACTTGAGCACGATTTGAAATTAGCCACCACCGACTTGGAAAAGCTTGCATCGGTCGAGCGTGCTCAAAACCGTTTGTGGAAAACAGTTCTTGCTCCGGAAACTAATATCGCCATCAATTGGAAGCCCAAATCCGAGGAAGTCATCAATTCGACCCTTATCCGTCAGTTCACCCGACTTACCGAACTATGCAGCGATAAAAACATTGTGCTTCCCGGAAGTCGGGATCAGGGCTCATCTTCACCTTTTGGCGAACCGCCAGCGGAGGGGACGAATGATTTTGGTTTTGGGATGACAGCGTATGATGGAAACTGGCCCAATTTCAGCAACGACGAGGCGCAGCAGTTGGGCATTCAAATCGAAATAATCAAAGAATTGGTTGGTTACGTTTGCGAGACGGTCACGGACGAACATTCGGCCGAGTTGGTTCATTTGACGAGGGAATCGGTAGGGCGTACGGACGATCTTAACATCGGCCCAGACAGAATTGACTTGTCTGCTTACAATTCCGTTTTGTTGAAGTCGCACCTGGACTTGGAAAGCCTGTGTTTCGAAGTTTGTTTCATTGGGCACACTTCCCATGCCCGAACTTTTTTGAACTCGCTGCGCCCTCCTTATTTTTTGCGGAACTTGATCGTTGATCGTGAATCCGCCCCCAATACCTTTTCCGCCACCCCTTCGTTTGGGCCGGACTTTGCTACCACTAACCTTGCCTCGGACGAGTCCGAGGTTCCGGTTGTACAGAACGTCCGATCCAAATTTACTTTTTTGATCGAGTATGTCACCTCGGTGAACCGAAATCCCGATGAATTTTACCGTGCATCCGTGCGCAAGGACAAGTTTGACGAAGAATTGCTCGGTGAATTTCTTTTGAAGGCAGGTCATGAGAAACTTGTCAATCCACTGATTGAATTCCTGAAAAAAGCTGAAGATGGTTAAATCGCATTATGAAAAAATCATTTTGCTGATAAGCGTGTTGATTGCCCTTACCTTCAGCTTGCTTCTCCCTTTTCTCTCCTCGATGTTCTCTGAAGGCGACTCTGAACCGTTGTCTGTCGAAAGCTTCGGCGAATCCTTTGTTTTTGGTATGAACGATGCGGGTTTGCAAACGCTTGAATTAACCAAAAATACTAGCTTGATGCCCGGAGATACGATAACCTTTGTCTCAATCGAAGACGAAAACAAGGCAAAGTCGTTTCTGATACCAAAAATTATTTTTAAAAGCAGGAGCAGGTTGACGGTGGGTTATGGCAAAACGGAAATTACCGGCAGGCTTGTTTCGGGGATGGATGTTGTTTTGGATGATGATTGGAAAAAAAGCAGAGCATCTCTTGAAATAGCGAATGAAGAGGGTAGGGGTTCAACCAACATTCCTTTTGCCCAAATTAATTATCTATTGGGCGAGAGACTGCTTGCCTTTGACGATCCTATTGAAGAGTTCGATTCGGAAGAGTGGCGGATTTCCTTTCATCAACCTTTGATTGGCGTGATAGCCGAGCATAACCAAACTCAGACCGATCGTGTTCGATGGACCAAGCCGGTTGATGAATCGGGTGATTCCATATACGACCTCTTTACACCTCCGATTATCTACCTGATTGATGGCAATTTGACGACCTCCCTTCCCGAAAAAAAGGAGGTGAGGAAAACAGAGGAATTCGGTCTTTCCCTAAGGAGTTTTCAGAAAAAACCCTACCGTTTCAAAATGAGAGGTTTTTCAAACACCGCACCCTTCTTCGAAGACATGGACCCCACAATCAAGGACAAAAGGCTTAATCCCAAAACCAGGATTGAAGTCAATGCGCCATATCGGATCAACACAAATGGAAAACCGGGAAGCACTTCCTTGATCAAAACCACCGAAGATGACGAGAACAAGGTTCTTATTGTCACATATTTCAGACTCGAGTACATGAAAGACGAAAAAACCGGCGGGGTCAAACCGGTGGGGCGAGCCTTGGTTAAAGATTACAAGATTGGGGGCAAACCGTTCGAGATCAACAGCCGCATGCAAGAAGTTTTCGCAGGTGACAACAAGATCGAATTGAGTTTCAACCTGGACGGACCGAGCGAGCAGATTGTACTTTCGGATAAAGATACCGGTAAAGAGTTGGAGTTTGGTTCGCGAAAATATTTCATAAAAGAGATAAACGTAGAGGAAAAAAGTTTGTTAATCGAAAAGCGAGGTCCTCTACCGAACATTACGCGCACCGAAAAACTTTCTTTACCTTAGTATTGCAGGACAGGTTGCTTGGAAACCTCCTGCTCCTTGTCGTTAGAGGCAAACTTGGCTGTTTTGAATTCAGATATTGCAAGCGTAGCAATTCGCTTGGCCGAATGCTGAAATCTCCCATAAATTGAATTTGAGCATGACGTTATTGGATTGACCCAATGCCACGATTCTATGGAATCAAGATTCTCTTCAACTGTTGATAAAAGTCCTGCCCCTTCTCATGTCAGAAATCAGATTATTCGTTCAGGTTTTCGGATGCACGATCCTTTTACTAGCCAATGGAAAAGGATCGTTGCTTGGCCAGGATACGGCACCTGTTGATTTGCCTACACCCGCCTCGTCCAATATTGGCGAAGTTCCGGCAGAGAATCTTCCTCAAGCAAATAAAAACGGAATACCCGTACAAAGCTTGCCGCCGCCCATTCAAGTCGTCGAGGATCCCGGAACGATTTACAACTTGGGTCCGGACACCAACTTGGTTCGCTTGTTGGATGACATTCGCGACCTTTCGAAAAATGGAGAATTGGACTCCGCCCAATCTTTGGCGGGTCGGGCCTTGGAAAAAATTTCCCGCACGGAGGAAAACAGTTTTTATCTTCGCCAAATCCGCAAAGAGGAAACTCAACTTTATTTCAAAAGGGCAAACCAAGCGATGAAAGACAAGAATTATTCGCTGGCGAGCCAATTGCTCGCCCGGTACCGGGAAAACGTTCAAGACGACCTTGAGTACCGCCGGCAGAAGAGAGAAGTGCTCTTGCAAAACCAAGGTAATCAGGACGTTTCCTTGGTCGGAAAACTAGTTGAAGAATTGGACAAAGCGAAAAAGGATCTAGCGGAAATTCGGGCCAAAGCGGGTTTGCCCGAGGATGATGCCAAGCCGGACTTCGAGCGGTTGATGGAAGCCGAGAAGGCAAAAATGGCCTCGGCAATGAGGCGAGCGGAATTGCTTTTGGCAAAAGCAAGAAAGGACGGCAGCGATGGGCAATACGATTTGGCTGTCTCGCAAATTGACGAGGCATTAGAAATCTTACCAGCCAACGTATCTAGCATTGCTCTTATCAGCGACCTTTACAAAACGAAGCAGCAGATAACGTGGTATAAGATGGGTGAAGCCATGCTCAAAGGACAAGTGGGCGAAGTACAGGGTTTTGTTGCCGAGTACCAACAGATCGAAGAGGCCCGCAGGGAAACCGAATCAAATACCTTGGGCATCGACGAAGAGACGGATTTTGATGCGGAGATGGAGAAGGCAAGGCAAAAGCAGGAAGAGCAGGCCGAATTGGCCGAGGAAATGTTGTCCCGGGCTAGGGGAGACATCAAAAAGAAAGAATACGACAAGGCGAACGAAGCCCTTTTCAAGATAAAGAATTTTCTTGAACCCAATACGCGAACTTGGCCGGTAATTCTCCAAGCATCTCTTCTCAAGAATGAAATCAATTTGGAAAAAGCAGAGGATGCCCGTAAGGAAAAGAATTGGGAATTGGCCAATCAATACTTGGATGCGTTCAGAACTGGTTTTTATCAGGATCGTGATATTCAGGGAGACACTTTGACCTTTGGCAGGCCGGGATTGAAGGAAACCAAGGGTGAAAAAGCGATTGAACAGGAGCTGAACAAAGGCACCCGTATGGAAGATCGCATCAAGAAAGACAAGGCCAATCCGTACAGGCGAGACATAAGCGAGTTTTCTCCTGAATGGAAAGATGATCGGGAAAGCCTGAATGAACTTCTCATGAGGGCAAAAGTGCAGTTTATCAACGGCGATCTGACCGGAGCGACCGAAACCTATCGAACCATCGAAACCCGCTTTTCGGAAAACTACGAAGCGAAGGAAATGCTTCGTAGAATTGCCATGATGAGACAGGAGGAGAGCTATTTGGGATACCTGAAAACAAGGCAGGAAATGCTTGAGGAAATCGAACGGGAATGGGAGAGACCCAAGGTTTTCGACCGACAAATCGAAGAAGTTGAGAAAGTGCAGGAAGGCCCAAGTAAAATCGAGGAAAAGCTCAAGATCATTCAGGTGCCCGGTGTGCAATTCTTCGAGTCCCCCTTGCCGGAAGTGTTGACCGAATTGCAAAGACAGGCTAGAGCCTTTGACCTGACTGAACCGGACCCCGCCAAAAAAGGGGTTAACATCATACCCCTTTTGGTCGAAGGAGAGGATCCTCCGAACGTCACCATTACCCTGAACTCCATGCCCTTGGGGCAAATGATCCAGTTCTTGACCGAAACGGTGAACTGGACCTACGACGTTAGAGCCGATGCCATCGTTGTTTCGAAAACAGGCGGTTCCTTCCGCGGGCGACCGCTTGAGACGGAATTTTATGAAGTTACCCAAGGAACCATTAACCGTATGACGGGGGGAGGTGCGGGTGCCGGGGGGGGTGCAGGCGGCGATCCTTTTGCTCCTGCGCCCGGAGGTGGAGGTGGCGGTGGAGCCGATGATCAAGGGGCGAAAATCAAAGCCTTTTTGGAAGGAGCGGGTATTCCTTTCGACGAAACCAAAGGACAACTGTTTCAATTCGACGGATTTCAAATGATCGTGACCCATGAACGACGATCCCTTGATTTGATTGAACGGATACTCGAGCGGTTGGATGCGGATTCGAGCCGCCAAGTCGAAATCGAGACAAAATTTCTCGAAGTACAGGAAGGAGC
>JAYOMW010000083.1:9054-13577 GCA_038121045.1 Opitutia bacterium | reverse complement strand
CCCGAATCGGAAAAAACGGGAATTCTTCCCTGGTCGGCAGTCGTGCGCCGGGCTGGTTCCTGAGCCGTGAGCGATAGGGCTAGGAGAGCAAGGATGAAGGTTGTCAGGGGTTTCATATGAGGTTGTCCTGGGATGAGATGGGTCGAAGAGTAGATTGATCTTCTTGGGGGGAAACAAAAAGACTTGCTTGTCCTCCATACCTTGAAGGACTAGAACTACATTTCAATTCAATTTCTCCATGTTCAAGGAATTACTTGTCTCAATTTTCATTTCGTCCTCTTTGCACGCCGTCCCTCTGGAAGTCTCCGAGAAGGATATGCCCGCGTTGCCCAACGAGTCTTCGCCTTTCCGTGGAAAGATCAATCATAGTGGATACGTTGGTTATACTTGGGTTGGTTATCCCCACGTGGAGAACCCCGCGAGCTTGGACATGGATCCGATGGGACGGCTTTTCGTTGCCGAGGCCAACCGGTTTTGGTTCGGCGTTCCCGACCTTCGGCGAGCTCGTGAAATGATTCGGGAGGATTTTCAAGCCCGTACGATCGAAGACCGTCTTGCCATGTACGACAAGCATGCGGACAAGAGAGACCGCGCTTGGTACACCCAAACCCCGGACCGGTTGATCCGTCTGGAGGACAGGGACGGCAATGGGGTGGCCGATCACAGGACTCTTTTTTCCGATGCGTTCAAAGAGGCTCTCGATGGGATTGGGTTTTCCATTCTTGCCGAAAGAAACGCAACTTACTTCACTTGTATTCCGGCCTTGCGCAGGCTTACCGATCCTGATGACGACGGGGTGGCCGACACGAATGAGAAAATCGTAAATGGTTTCGGGGTCCGGGTTTCCTTCATTGGGCATGACCTTCACGGAATCACGCGTGGACCCGACGGACGTCTTTACTTTTCGGTGGGTGATCGTGGCTTTCACGTCGTGGACGAGGATGGCAAGACCCACGAGGCATCCGGTCGAGGAGCGGTTTTCCGTTGTGACTCGGACGGGTCGAATTTCGAGGTCTACGCCCATGGCTTGCGCAATCCGCAGGACTTGGCTTTCGACAACCAGGGCAATCTTTTTACCTTCGACAACACGGGGGATATTGGGGACAAAGCCCGCGTAGTTTACGTGCTCGACAACTCCGACTCGGGGTGGGACATGGCCCATCAGTCACCCCATCATTACGCCAACGCTCTGGATTGGGGAGATTTTTACGTACCCAAATCCGTTTGGGTCGGACAGAAAATGTTCGAAACCTACTGCAAGGAACAGCCGCAGTGGGTCTATCCTCCCATTGCCCACGTGGGCAACGGGCCTTCCGGGGTGACTTGGTTGAGCGGCCTGAGCGTACCCAAGGATCTTCGAGACACCTTCGCTTTGACGGATTATCGAGGAGCCCCTAAAAATTCAGTAACTCACGCAATCAAACTGTCTTCGGCCGGCTCGTCGTTCAAGGTGTCCGAAGTCAAATCCATTGTGCAAGGCTTGGCGGCATCCGACGTCGAACACGGATACGACGGCAACCTTTATTTTGCGGACTACGGGGGAGGATGGTCCGTGAACAAGAACGGGTCCATTCAAGTTCTCCGCCCTTCGGATCCTCAGATGAGGGAGGTTGGCGCGGAAACGGCCCGGATGTTTCAAAAGGGCTTCGCTCACCGATCCCTTCCCGAACTTGCCTTGCTTCTGGAGCATTCCGACCAGCGAGTCCGTCAGGCCAGTCAGTTTGCCATGGTGGGGAAGGGAGCGGACGCTATCGGAGTTTTTTCCGAACTCACAAAGGGCAAGGCTAAATCCGAATACGCCGCTTTGCATGCCCTTTGGGGATTGGGTCAATTGTATCGTCAGGGGGTGAAAGGCTCCGCCGATCCCATCGTGGATGCCCTATCATCCGTAGAAACGGAGATTCGGGCCAATGCGGCCCGGGTTGTCGGGGATTCCCTGATTACCGAAGGCCAAAGCGAACTTTTGAAACTATTGCAGGACCCTTCGCCCCGGGTGGTTTCTCTTTCGGCGATCGCCCTCGGTCGAGTTGCATCCAAGGAGGACGAAGGCGTGGTCAAGGCTCTGTTTGCCGTGGCTCAAAGAAACCAAGGAAAGGACTTTGAGGTAACGATCCGTCATTCCTTGCTTTCGGCCTTGGACCGGATTGCCGGAGATGCCCAACTTTTGGCCTTTTCCAAATCCGAGGAAGTCGAACAGCGCCTTCTGTGCGTTTTGCTCCAACGCCGTCGGGCAAGCTCCGAACTTGCTGTGTTCCTGGCGGACGAAAACCAAGCCGTGCGCAACGAAGCCCTGCTTGCCATTTACGATACCGCGGCTCTGGACGGCCCCGCCGGCCAAACTTTGCTTACTGTTGATCCCAAGGGTTTGCCCTTTTATCATCAAGCGAGATTGGTCGGAGCCTGCTTTAGGATCGGAAGCATTGAATCAGCGGTCAAATTGGCCGAATACGTTTGCGACGTCACGCTTGAGAAGGAAACCAGAATCTTTGCTTTGAAGGCCCTGATGCGCTGGGCGATTCCTTTGGACACCGATCCTGTCCTCGGTCATTACCGTCCGACTCCCGCAAGTGAAGTCGGATTGCCTGAGATCGTGAGCAAAGCGGGGGACGACCTGAAGTCTCTTTTGGAAAAAGAGAAGGACCCCCAACTCGCTTCTTTGCTTTCGGGTTTTGCCCGGAAGGCGGGTCTTTCTCTCGACATTGCAACCTTGCGCCAACAAGTCTCCGACAAGAATCTCGACCCCGAGGTGCGTATCGCCAATTTGAAAGGATTGATCGCCCGGGCCGAGAAAGAAGACGACCTGCTATTGCTCAAACTCTCGAAAGATGAGAACGAATGGTTGAGGGCCGCCTCTTTCGGGCATCTTTTGGACCGCGGCTTGGACCCATCTTCCTCTCTTTCCCTTAAGGCTTTGAAAGATGACACCTTGCCGGTGGCCCGCGCCATCCTGAAAAGCTTGGTTGATCAAGACTCGGCCAAAGTCATCGATCTTTGGCGGAATCGAGAATTGGAAGTGAGACCCGAGCTATGGCTTGACCTTTATCTTGCCTTGTCCGGATCTGACCAATCCGAACCCAAGCAAGTTGCCGCTACCTATGCCGCGGGCGATCCCGGTCGGATTCATGCCTTGAGTCTGGTGGGCGGTGATCCGATTGAAGGCGAAAAGGTTTTCCGTAACCAAGGGGCCTGCCTGCAGTGCCACAAGGTGGGGAGCGAGGGTGGAATACAGGGTCCCGAACTATCCTTGGTCGGCGATCGGCTTGCCCCGCCCAAGTTGCTCGAATCCCTCGTCAATCCGAGCGCCGAGATCACTCCCGGTTACGGGCTTTCGAATATCTCCCTCCTGAAGGGGACTTCGCTGGTCGGACGTGTAGCCGAGAAAAAAGACGGAATCGTCACGGTGATTGCTCCCGATGGAAAGAAAACCGCGGTACGGGAGGATCAGGTGAAGGAAATTTCACCGCCCGTTTCCGCCATGCCTCCCTTGGGGCTCACCTTGTCGCCGAATGACCTGCGAAACCTCATCGGATTTCTGAAGTCCAGAAACAAGAAGTATCTTTCGGATGCCGAAGAGGCCGACAAGCACGGTGAGTAAAAAGGAAAGGCAAGACTAGGAACCGCTCGCGCCGGCCTTCCATTGTCCCGGGCTTTGCCCGACCCTCTTTTTAAACCAGCGCGAGAAGTAGTTGGGATCTTCAAAGCCTGCCTCCCATGCGACATGGGATATGGGAAGCGCCTTTGCTTGGAGCCCCGAGTAGGCGATCTCCAGTCTTCGTTCGTCCAGCAAAGTGCCCAAATTCAAGCCCGATTCGTTGCGGACTTTGCGGTTGAGGGAACTTAAGTCTTCCCTGAGTAGATTGGCCAACTCCCGGGGCGAACCGACAACCTTGGGAAGGCCCGCAAGGAGTCGGCGGATTTTGCTGGTGACCGGGTGGATTTGGGGATTGGATTCATTCCTTTGCCGAAGACTGTCGTGCAGGACGGCAAAAAGACCGAGGATCTGAGCGGCCATTCTTGGAGACTGTCCCTCCTCCAAGTCCGCGGAATGAATAATGCGATGAAGGGTTCGCTCGATTTCGGACAAAACGGCCGGGGGCAGGCTTTTGAAGAGAGGCTTCGGGCTGAGCGGTTTTCTCTCCTTGAAATCGAAGACAAGGGATAGGGGAGGCGACTCCATGGATTTGATGAATCCGTGAAGCGTTTGAGGTGGGAAGTAAAGAAAGGAGCCACGCATGACCGCTTGTTTGCTCAAGCCGGTGGTTTGGATTCCCCGGCCTCTCAGGTAAAGCAGAAACTGGGAATGGGCATGCTTGTGGGGTTTGACTTTGTCGCTTTGATCGGAGTGCTTGTGGTGGGCGAATCTCTTGATCTTGTACCCGGCGAAAGACAGGGTGAGATTCTCCAGGAATATGGGCTGTATCTTCTTTTTTTCCATCGAAGGAATGGCCTGACAAAAAAAATGTCTCAAAAATGCTAATTTGTCCAGCCTTGTCCTAACGCTCGGGAGAAAACCCGTATATAAT
>JAYOMW010000083.1:0-8954 GCA_038121045.1 Opitutia bacterium | reverse complement strand
CTCTATCCGCAAGCCCCTTTCATCAGCGGGGTGACTGCAGTCGGAGCGTCGCCCACAGACTTTCGGGCATCCTGCTACCACCCCCATCTCGAAATGGCCCAAGCTCACGGGCCTTGCGAGGTGATGATCATGACTTCCCAAGCTCTCAACGCCTTGGGACCCGAAAAGAGACGGGATGCTTATTTCGAGATCGCCGAAAAGATCGAGGTTCCCGCTCTGGTCCATGCCCTCGAACCCGCTTTCGTTCCTTGGGCCACCCCCTTCGAGCCCTGGTTGCTTCACCAATTGGCCGGGCATGATAAATTTGTCGGGGGAAAAATTTCCACCTTGGACGAACCACACTTTTTATATTGGGCATCCATGTGTCGCGATCTCGAATTGGACTTCGTCCCGCACAGCGGAGACGACTTCGGGATCGCTTCCGCAATCCGCATGGGCCTACCTTTGCTCATTGGCGCAGGTGTTTCCGCCTGCCCCTTGATTTGCGCAGCCAAGAAATATTGGCGCCAAGATGATTTTGACGCCCGGGTCTACAAGTTGTTCGAAGCCTTCCAGTCTCTCGAGGACTCGGTCTTCCGCTTGGATGACAAGGGGAGCGCCGCCGGATACAAGCACGGCACTGCTGAAATTCTCAAGATGCTTGGCCTTATAGATTCGGCGGAGATTCACCCCGACTGTCCCGACCTGCGTCCCGGGGACGAAGAAGCCCGGATGCGGGAAGCCTTGATCCGCCCGATGCGCATGGCGGACCGCATGGGAATTCCTTTTTACTCCTTCCCGTCATGAGTGTTGATCCACTAACCGATTTTTCCCGCTTGTGCGTCCATACCATCACCACCAAAGGCTGGGAACTGGAGGAAGCGATCGAGCGTTATGCCGAAGCCGGAGTTTCCGGTATCACCGTCTGGAGACAATGGCTGGAAGGACGGGACCCAACCGAGGCGGGGGATCGCATCCGATCCGCCGGACTACAAGTCGTTTCCCTGTGTCGGGGCGGGTTTTATCCGGCTGTCGAGGAAAAGGCGCGCGAGGAGGCGGTCGAAGACAACAAGCGGGCCATCGAGGATGCCGCCGCTTTGGGCGCTCCCCTTGTGGTTCTGGTATGCGGAGCCGTTCCCGGACAATCCCTCGTCGAATCGCGCAAGCAAATCACCGATGGAATCGCCGCTACCTTGCCCCTCGCCGAATCACTCGGGGTGAAGTTGGCCATCGAACCCCTCCACCCCATGTATGCGGACGACCGTTCCGCGATCAACTCCTTGGCCTCGGCCAATGACGTATGCGACGAATTGAACCATCCCTTGGTGGGCATTGCCTACGACGTCTATCATCTCTGGTGGGATCCGGACCTCGAGGAACAAACCAAACGTACGGCCGAAGCGGACCGCTTGTTCGCCTATCACGTTTGCGACTGGATGACCCCCACCACCGATTTGCTCAACGATCGCGGGTTGATGGGGGAGGGTTGCATCGACCTGCGAGGAATCCGCGGGATGGTCGAGGGAGCGGGTTTTGACGGCATGATCGAAGTCGAGGTCTTCTCGAACCGGTGGTGGTCGAAGCCGACGGACGAATTTTTGCAAGCCATCAAACAAGCCTATTTGAATCATACCTAATCAATTATGAAAGAACATAAACTGGGAATCATTATGAACGGCGTCACCGGACGCATGGGAACCAATCAGCACCTGATTCGTTCCATTTGCGCCATCCGTGACCAAGGGGGCGTACAAGTCTCTCCCGACGAGATCATCACGGTCGATCCGATCCTTGCCGGACGAAACGAGAACAAGCTCCGTGCCTTGGCTGACCGGACCGGGGTCGAACGCTGGACCACGAACCTGGACGAGGCCTTGGCCGATCCAAGCAATCAGATCTTTTTCGATGCCAGTTCCACCCTTCATCGGGCCCGGTTCGTGGAGATGGCTGCCAAAGCAGGCAAAGCGATTTACTGTGAAAAACCAACCGCGGTCACGACCGAGGAGGCCCTTCGACTTGCCAAGCTATGCGAGGACGCGGGAGTGAAAAACGGTGCGGTTCAGGACAAGCTCTGGTTGCCCGGAATCCGCAAGCTCAAGACCTTGATCAAGCAGGGCTTCTTCGGGGAGATTCTTTCCGTCCGGGGGGAGTTCGGATACTGGGTGTTCACCGGACATGACGAGGATCAGCCTGCTCAGCGTCCAAGTTGGAACTACCGCAAGGAGGATGGCGGCGGCATCATCATAGACATGCTATGTCACTGGCGTTACCTCGTGGACAACGTGTTCGGTCCGATCAAAAGCATTTCCTGCCGGGGAGCCACTCACGTCGCCGAACGGATCAACGAGCAGGGCAACCCCTACGCATGCACGGCCGACGATTCCTGCTACGCGACGATGGAGTTGGAAAACGGTATTCTTTGCCAATTCAATAGCTCATGGACGGTCCGCGTGCGTCGGGACGACCTCTTTGTCATGCAGGTGGACGGAAGCAAAGGCTCGGCCGTGGTGAACTTGCGCGGTTGCCAAACGCAAGGGCTTGGGGTGACCCCCAAGCCAATCTGGAACCCGGATATCGAACAACCGATTGATTTTTACGAAGGCTGGACCGAAGTGCCGGACGCGACCACCTATGACAACGCTTTCAAGATCCAGTGGGAACTTTTCCTGCGGCACGTCGCCCTCGACGAGCCTTTTCCTTATGATTTGCGCTCCGGCGCCAAAGGGGTCGAGTTGGCCGAGGTCGGTTTGCAATCCTGGGAAGAACGCAAGTGGATCGATTTGTGATTTGAAATTTTACGCCCAATCAACCTTGATCAAGGAATCGCCATGAAACCAAGCCCCATACCCACCGAACCGCGAATTTTAACTACTACCGTCGGATCCTACCCCGTGCCGGACTGGTTGAGCGCCTTGCCGTCCGAGCAGGCCGTCATCGACGCCACCCGGGTGATCTTCGACACCCAGCGTCAATCGGGAATCGATTTGCCAACCGACGGGGAATTGTATCGTTTCGACGTCAACCACCCCGATACCAATGGGATGATCGAGTATTTCGTCGGGTCCATGGGCGGGTGCGATTCCACCATCGGGCGGACTGACACCGAGGCCTTCCGGGCCAAGCAGGAAATGGGCTTTCGCTCCAAACCCGCCGCAGTCGTCCGGGAGAGCCTGCATGGAGGAGGCTTGAACTTGATTGAGGATTGCGCCCGGGCAGGCGGAGTGGCCGGCGGGGCCTTCAAGTTCACGGTTACGAGCCCTTACATGCTCGCCCGAACCCTGTTGGATACCCACTACGGTGACTTCGAATCCTTGACCATGGCCATCGCGGACGTGTTGGCCGATCAAGTCCAAGGGCTTCCCTGTTCCTGCTTGCAGGTCGACGAAGCCAACGTTCCGGGCAGCCCGGAACACGGCCCGCTTGCCGCCCAGGCCATCAACCGCGTCCTTGATGCCTTCGAGGGTCCGACCGGGGTTCATTTTTGCTTTGGCAACTATGGAGGACAGACCATTCAGGCCGGAAAATGGAAGCCCTTGATTGAGTTTCTCAACGCCTTGCATACCGATCACCTCGTTCTCGAACTTGCCCACCGCCCGAAGGATGACCTTGAGGCGCTGAAGGAGATCCGTCCGGAGATCGGGATCGGGCTGGGCGTGGTCGACATCAAGGTCAATCACGTCGAGACGCCCGAGGAAATCGCCCATGCAATCGAGGAGGCGGAAAGCGCTTTGGGCGCCGGTCGGGTGAAGTTCGTGCATCCGGATTGCGGATTCTGGATGCTCAAGCGATCCATTGCCGACCGCAAGATCGCAAACCTCGCGAAAGGAAGAGACTTGTATCTCGGATGAGATTCGCTCCCGGCCTGTTCGCCCTCGCCTTCGTTTTCACGATGGCTCTCGCAACGGGTATGGAGAAAAAGCAATCTCCGCCCTGGAACCAATGGATTGAGAAAGACTTTCCTTTCTTTTCCTGCGTGGTGGACGCCAGATCCGAGGGGATCAAGGACAACCTGACTCCCCGGGCGATTGTCTTGCCCCTGGACAACGGGCATTATTTGGCCTACGACCTCGACTTGCTTCGGGTGGCGGTCGTGTGGGAGGCGGAAGACCTGCCGTTTGAAAACGCAAGCATGTCGGTCAACAGTTATCCTTATGAATTGAGGAAGGTGGGGAGCGGTCAGAAGGCCTTGCCCAAACCAAAAGGGAAAATTCTTTTTCAAAACGGACTTTACCCGGGCTTGGGTTCGGGGGTGCCTGATTTCAGGGATCCCCGTCCGGCGCACCCCTCGAAAGAAGAGGTGGGGCGCGGCGGACTGGATCCGAAGGTGGTGCGTTTCAAGGGGATCAAACTCCGCTCGCCCATCGAGTTTGAATATGAAATTGGAATGACCTTGGTTCGCGAACGCATTCGTTTGGGGAAGGATGGCTTGGTTCGCAGTCTGGAGATCGGACCCCATGAAAAGAGTCTCTACTTCGCTCTCGCCCAAACCGATCCGGAGACCCCGAAACTTTCCTGCCGGGGAGATGGGAGGATTGAAAGGGTCGGGGGGGTGGCTGTTTGCTCGATCCCCGCCTCCCGGGAGAAAAAAATAGTATCCCTCCTTTATCCGCTCTCCGCCAAAGCAGGAAAAACTTCAACAATCGAGGGTCGCCGTTGGAAAGAACCGGTCCGTCTTGCTCTGGACGGGGAGAAGGAAGAGGAGGCTCTCAATTTCGAACGCATTCCCTTGCCTTTGGAAAACCCCTACGGTCGGGCCGTTCGGGCCGCCGGCATTGATTTCTTTCAGGATGGTCGCTTGGCCTTGGTTACGTTCGATGGTGACGTTTGGAAGGGGGAAGGGTTTCGACCTGGTTCCAAGGAAGTGCAATGGTCCCGTTTTGCATCCGGTCTGCACGAGCCGCTAGGCTTGCGCTTGCGGGATGAGGAAATCTTCGTCTTCGACCGGAACGGGCTCTGGCGTCTTCATGACCGTGACGGTAACGGCGAGGCGGATTACCACGAGCTCTTTTGCTCGCAAATTGACCAGACTGCCGAGACCCGGGAATTTGCTTCCGCCCTCGAGGTCATGAAGGACGGGAGCTTTCTTGTTTGCAAACCTGGTCAAACCGGGAGCACCGTCGGGCGCTCTTCGGGCGCGATTTTGCGCATTTCGCCGGATGGCCGCAAAGTCACTCGTTTGGCCGATGGTTTCCGCCAGCCCTACTTGGGGTATGATCCCGTTGCCGACCAGATCGTCGCGACTGATCAGCAAGGCCATTTCGTTCCTTCGACCCCCGTCACCTTCGTCCAAAAGGGCTCCTTTTACGGGCACCCGAACGGAGATGCGGACAAGGACAGGTTGGTCAGCCCGCCTCTCGCTTGGATCCCTCATCAGCAATGCGGTTCCGCGGCAGCCGTACTCTGGTTGCATGACTCGAAGATGGCCGGGCTTTCCGGTCAGCCCGTTCTTCTTTCCTTCAACCCGCCCAGGCTCTTTCAGGTCCACCCCCACTCGGACGAATTTATTTCCCAAGGCGGGGTCACGCCCTTGCCCCTGGCCCTCGACGATCCCTTGCTCAAGGGTGCGGTCAACCCGGCCGACGGGTTGCTCTACCTGACCGGTTTCAATATTTGGGGGACCAAGGCAAAAGGAAAAACCTTTCTCGGCCGGGTCCGGTCCAACCCCGAAAAAGTTTTGCCCGCACCGGTCGACCTTCGTACCGGTAAGCGTGGAATCCTTTTGCGTTTCGCCCGCCCTCTCGACCCTGAGACCGCCCTGCGAACGGATGCCTATTCGGCGCGCCGTTGGAACTACAAGCGCACCTCCAAGTACGGCTCGCCGAACTACAAGCTGGACGGTTCCCCCGGAAGCGAGGACCTGCCCGTTTCCTCAATCAAGCTCTCCCAAGACAAGAAAACGGTCTTCGTCGGGATTCCCGACATGCGTGAGGTTATGCAAATGGAAGTCTCGTACGACTTGGCTGCCCAAGACCGTTCGCCGATCAAGAACAAGAGCTTTCTGACCGTCCATCTCCTTCGCAAGTTGTCTCTGAAAAAGGAAGGCTTTGCCGACGACCGGGTCGACCTGACCGTTGATGGGCGAGCCAGTTTCGAGCTTCCCTTCGAACCCACTCTGGAAAAGGGGAAGGATCTCTATGGGCAGCTTGGATGCATCGGTTGTCATTCGGTGGACGGTACCCGCGAGGGGAGAACCGGTCCGAGTTGGTTGGGCTTGTTCGGATCCAAGCGCAAACTTCTCACCGGGGAAACGGTGATCGCCGACGAGGCTTACTTGAAGGAGTCCATCCTCAACCCAGCGGCCAAGGTTGCCGAGGGCGCCGTCAACGGGGAAGCGGGCATGCCCATTTACGAGGGGGTGCTCAACGAGGAGCAAATCCAATCGCTCATCCTCTATGCGCGCTCTCTTGGCCGCTAAAAGAATTCGAGATCTTCACTTCTCTTGGCTTGAGGCTTTCCGTTATTCTCAATAAATCGTACTTATGAAATTCCAACTCATTTTATTTGCCTGTCTATCTCTGGTCGGGTTCATTGCTCATGGTCAAAAGGGGGACGGTCGAGAGCCCAAGGATTTGCTTGCCTCGCTCAACTGGAAGAAATGGTCGCCTGACCCCGTGCCCGTCTTCTCGGCCGAGGAATCTCTCGCCAAGTTCAAGGTCGCGCCCGGCTTCAAGGTCGAGCTCGTCGCCTCCGAGCCCATGGTCAAGGATCCCGTCTTCGTGGATTGGGACGATCAGGGAAGGATGTGGGTCGGGGAACTTCGCACCTATATGATCGACCTGGACGGTTCCAATGAAAATGAGCGCAAGAGTCGGGTGATGGTTCTGGAAGACACCGACGGCGATGGGAAGATGGACAAATCCACTGCCTTCGTGGACGACATGATCAACGTGCGCTGCATCGCCTTTGTCGACGGCGGCGTACTGGTCGTCGAGTCGGGAGCCCTTTGGTTCTGTCAGGACAAGGATGGTGATTTGGTCTGCGACAAGAAGGAGAAACTGATCGATTTCGCGACCTCCGCCCACGGAAACATCGAGCACGCCGAAAACGCCTTGCACTTTGCTTTGGACAATTGGATGTACAACTCGAAGTCCAGCCGCAAGCTTGCTTGGCGTCGTGGGAAAATCGTCCAAATGCCCGCCCGGGGCAGGGGGCAATGGGGCATGGGTTCGGATGCCTATGGACGCCTTTACTTCAATGCCAACAGTCATTGGTTCGAAGTCGACTGGGCAACCTACGACCGCCAATGGCCGAGCAAGGGAAGTTCGGTCCGTGCTCCGACCAACCGGGTCTATGGAATTCGGCCCAACACCGCGCTGAACCGCAACTACAAGCCCGGACGCATTCTCGAGGATGGCCGGGTGGCCAGCGTAACCACGATCAGCGGTTTGGCCGTTCACAGTCACGGGGCGTACGGCAAGGATTGGGAAGGAACGATTTTCTCGATGTCTCCCGGGACCAATTCGGTGGGTGCCTTTATTCCCGAGAAGCCCTTTCCCGCGTCCGAAAAGTATTTGCACAAGACCTACCCTGATGCGATCTGGAAGCAGCGCGAGTTCCTCGCCAGTACCGATGAGCGCTTCCGCCCGGTGAATGCCTCCATGGGGCCCGACGGTTGCTTGTACGTAGTCGATTTTCATCGCGGAGTCATCCAACACAAGCGTTTCCTCACTTCCTACCTGCGCAACCAATCGGCCGAGCGTAACCTTGACAAACCGATCGGATTGGGACGCATTTACCGGATTGTTCCCGATGATCACAAAAAGGTCGATCCACCCAAGGATTTGGTCGCGGGCCTGTCCCATCCCTACCTCTGGTGGCGCTTGCGCTCCCAGAAGAGAATCGTCGAGGGGGGCAAGGCCGATCTGGTTCCTGCAGTCCGAAGACTGGCGACTGACGAGAAAGCCTCTCCTTTCGGCCGGGTTCATGCCCTTTGGACCCTGGCCGGGTTGGGCAAACTGGACGAGAAATCCGTCCGAAGCGCCATCGGTGCGAAGGACTGGTTTCTTTCCATGACCGGCTTGCGTTTGGCCGGTGAATCCAAGGGCGTGGCCGACTTTTTCCCCGAAGGATTCAAACCTTTGGCCAAGGATGTTGCCAAGCGCGAGGGCCCCGCTACCCTCGTTTCCTATTCCTCTCTTTTGAATGAGAAAGGCTACCCCTCCCGAGCCGTAAAGACCTACAAGGACAAGGAAGCCGATTGGGTGAAAAAGGACAAGGACTTGCTCAGTTCCTACCGCAAGGGACGCGATCAGTACGTGGTTACCTGCGGAGCCTGCCACCAGGCCGATGGCAAGGGCTTGGCCAACATGGCTCCTGCTCTTGCCAAGAGCGATTGGGTGCTGGGCGATACCCACCGGGTGATCGGAGTGGCAGTCCATGGCCTGACGGGCCCGATCAAGGTAAACGGCGAACCGGTGGTCGGAGTCCCGCCCATCATGCCCCCGCATGGTTTTATGAAGGACGACCAATTGGCCGACATTCTCACCTACGTACGCAATGCTTGGGGCAACCAAGCTGATGGCATCTCGGCGCAAGAAATTTCCGACTACCGCAAGAAAGAATCCGCCCGCGTGGCACCTTGGACGGAAGAGGAGTTTTAATTTGGCCTTAAAAAATCCGCAGGATGGTCATTGAGCCTTTTCTTATTCGACTACCATGATGCCACGCATGATGGCGTAGTGTCCGGGAAAGGAACACAAGAATTGATAGAGACCCGCTTCCTTGGGAGCAGTGAAAGTGATGGTGTCGCATTCACCTGGTCCGAGCAGCTTGGTGGCGGCAATCACTTCATCTAGACAATCCTTGGGGAGGGGATTGGTGGGACTCGCTCCCATTCCCATGATTTTTTGGCCGAACTTGAGGGGACTGACACCTTCTTTGAGAATGACGAGGTTGTGTCCCATGGCCAACTTGGGGAGTTTTCCGACGTTTTTGAAGGTCAGTTCGACTTTGTTACCTGCCTGAACGGTAAACTC
>JAYOMW010000082.1:0-13621 GCA_038121045.1 Opitutia bacterium | reverse complement strand
AGGAAGTGAGCTATGACGAGGATTTCGCTTGTAATGACTTGGGACACAAATACCTCGACGAAATCACCCTCGAGCGTCTTTTGGCCGAAGCCGACGGTGAGTTGGCGAGAGATGACAGCGTGGGTTCCGAAAATCACCCGCCCAACAGCGTCAAGCGGATCAAGCGCCGCAGAAAGCAAAACGTACAATTGACCTCCCGCCTTACTCAATCGCCCGGTGGCACTATCTATTATCGCATGACCGAGATGCCGGACAGCGACGGTGCCCGGCCCAAGTCCAAGACGGTCAAGCTCGCCTCGAAAAGTCTCGACAAGGCTTTGAAGGAAGTTGCTCGCCGGGGACTCGACAAATTCGAAAAATTCGAGAAAAAAGAAAAGAAGAAAAAAGTCTCTCGGAGCAAGGTCAGGCAAGCCGCCTGAGCTCTTATCCTTTATTGATGAACTCCGCTTCCACAGATCGATCATCCGAGCTGGTTCAGCTTATGATGACTTATCAGCGGAGGATTTTTGCTTATATTCATACGCTTGTGCCTTCCCGGAGCGATGCCGAGGATATTCTTCAAGAAACCAGTCTGACGATTTGCGAGAAATTCAAAGATTTTGAGATCGGAACGAATTTTTACTCTTGGGCTTGTCAGATTGCTTATTGGAAGGTCCGAGCCGCCCGAAAGAAATTCGCTACTTCCAAAGTGGTTTTCAATCAGGAAGTCTTGGACGTAATTTCTCAAACACGGGGACAAATGGAAGAGGAGCTCGATCATAGGCATGGTGCCTTGGCCCGTTGCCTTGAAAAGCTCAACGATCGGGACCGCAGGATGGTATTGACCAGGTATGAGTCGGGGAAAAACGTCACTGCGGCCGCCCAAGCCTGCGGAAGGACCGTTCAAGGAGCCTACAAAGCCCTGACTCGCATACGTAAAACGCTTTTTGACTGTGTATCTTTCGAAGTGTCAACGGAGCAAGTAAGATGAGTCTGACGGACGAGGAAACGGTGGAATTGCACGAGCTTTTGGACGGCTTGGTCGAAAACAACCTTTCGCCTTCCAAAAAAGCCAAGCTTGAAAAGTGGATAGAGGAATCCGAGGAAGTGAGGAAGGCTTACGTCTTGTTTATGGATATGTCGGCGAGCTTGGTTCATTATGCAGACGAACGGCTTAGCGACGAAACAGAAGAGCCTCTCCCCATTTCCTCGGTCGAAAAAATAACGAAATTCGTACGCCCCGCCTTGTTGATCGCCGCCTTGTTGATCGCCGGGTTTTATCTTTCGAGAGCTTGGGTCGACAGGGAAAAGGTAGAAAATGAGCTTGCGGTCATCAAGGAATCTTCTTCTCAAGACGGGGAAGGAGCCGTTATCGTAGACACCGTCGCGGTTCTTACCAAAACGGTTGGTGTCGAGTGGGCGGACGACTCGTTGATTCGACCTGCCTCGGGCAATACTTTGGAGCCGTGTACGCTCAAGTTGAAGAGTGGTTTGGCCCAGGTTGAATTTCTCCAAGGCTCGATCGTTGTTCTTGAAGGACCGATTGAATTCAAGATTATCAATCCCAATGGTGGAGCTCTTGCCCTTGGCAAGCTGAGGGCAAGCGTGCCTCAAGTCTCTTCCGGCTTCGCCATCGATGTTCCTAACGGAAAGATAATCGATCTTGGCACTGAGTTCGGGTTGCATGTGCACGATGGAGGTTCGACGGAAGTTTTTGTCTATCAAGGAAAGGTTTTGTATGAGGGACAAACGGGGGCCGACGAGGATATATCACGGGAAATCTCAGGGGGAGAATCCATATTCATTGATCCTTACGGGCAACCCAGATGGGTCGAGATGCCAACCGAACCATTCATGGGCAAGGCCGAGTTGGCTTACCGATCGATGGAGGAATCTCAACGCAGGCATGCTGCGTGGGTCGATTTGAGCAAGGAAATCGCCCGTGATCCGAAAACTCGCCTATACTTCAGTTTTGATAATCACAGCCCATGGTCCCGCTTGCTCAAAGACGACAGCATGACCAAGAATACACCGACGAACGGGGCGGTGATCGGATGTAAGTGGGAAGAGGGGCGTTGGGCTGGGAAAGGAGCGTTGGCTTTTAACCGTGACAACGACCGGGTTCGCCTGAATTTGCCGGAGCATTTGACTTCGGCGACACTTGCAGCTTGGGTAAAGATCGATTCTCTTCCCGCGAGGGTAGCTCCCGTAATTTGCGCCGAACCGATTTCGCTTGGGGCCGCGTGTTGGTCGATCAACGACAAGGGGCAGCTTGCACTCCGAGTCCAGTCGACCAAAGGCTTCGATCTTTACGAATCGGCAGTCGCTTTTGGCAAAGACCGGGTGGGTCGCTGGACGCACATAGCCACGACCTATGATTCCGAGACAAAGATGATCGTTCATTACGTTGATGGTCGTTCTTTCAGTAAGGAAAAAATGGCGCAAATCAAACCGCTCAATTTTGAGAAATCCCTTTTGGGCCATTCGGGACCGTTGACTGACTTGCCAAAGGGTGTCTCGCTCAAAGGAAGTATCGACGAGTTCGTTCTTTTTGAGGTTGCGTACGATGAGGATTCGATCCGCAGGATATTCGAGATCGGTCGTCCCTTCGCCCCCTCCGACCGGTTGGGCCCGAGCCTGCCCTGAAGTCAGCGGGGTAGCTTTTCGCTCTGATCCGAGCGAAGTGCCCACAGAGCCTGAAATTTGTTTCCCATGTGAAAAGGATGAATGAGTTCCTTCAGAACTTGGGTTTTGGAAGTAGGTCCGCCTGAATTCGCAGTCAGGTATTCCTTGATTTTGTCACCTGCATGATTCATCAGAAAGGATTCTTGGCTGACTAGATTCGGGTGGGTGAATTCCGAATTCTCGAGAACCGCAACCAATTCATCCCAACAAAGATGGCAGGTGAGGTCCTGTTCGCCGACTTTCGAGAGGAGATCGCTTCCCATTTTGTGGCGATGGTAGGAACGGGCTGTTCCCAAGGGTCGCTCCTTGAGCAAAATTTCTTTTCCGAGTCCATAGTCGAAAGTAAGGAAAAGGCCGGACCATTTTTGGGCGCACAAGCGTTCGAGGGCATCGATTGAGCCAGAAGGCCAATCGATTAGATATGGCTGGGTGTATTCCTCGGGGAAACCAAGGGCTGGCGAAGGAAGGGACGAAGTCACGGCTGTCTCCCGAAAGGAGCCGTTTTCCAGGGTTACGCCGGTTTCCTGCCATTTTCCATCCTCCGGGTTGAAGAAAAAGCGCTTGAACGCTTGGGCGTCCAACCACTCGTTTGAATAAACGATTGCAGGAGAGGGAATGTCAAGCGGGTCTCCCAAGCGAATGATTTTGGTTTGATGGAATGGGTGGTTGACTTCGCTTAAGACGAATTGTCCGGGTTCGGCCGCAATCTCTACGAAGGTATATCGATTCAGGTTTTCGCCTTGAAGAATATGCCCGCACGCATTCAAGATCAATTCTCCCCAAATTCCTCCGAACGAGGAGGACGTAAGGAAATCGCTTTGGGTGGATCGCCCGACCCGCTCTTGGTTCGTCGCATAGTAGCCCGTTTGCCGGTCATAGAGAGCGAACTCCACATATTCGTCAAAAGGCATCGCTCTGCGCTTACCCAGGCGTCTTGCGAAGGCATCGAGGACAAGTTTCGTGTGCTTTGTCGTTGGCATCGTTACTAGGGTTGGATAAGCCCTTATCGGTGAAACTCAAGAGAGTAGTCAAGTGGAAGGTGTCGCTTTATCAGGTAATGGGACTGATTATATCCGGGGCGGTTGGCTTTGGTCTCGCCATGATATTCGTCAATCCGGAGTCCAGATCACTGTTGGATCCCGGTTACTGGGGAGCTATGAACCGCTTCGAGGAATCTCTTCGCTTGGCTCATGGAAAGTACGTCGATGAGAATCAATCCGACTTCAGCGGGCTTGCCGATCGAGCGATCGATGGAATGGTGAGCGGTTTGGATCGTCACTCCAGCTATTATACCCCCTTGGAGTACAAGGCTTTTCAGGATGATACGCACCGGCGTTATTTGGGGGTCGGAGTCATGATCCGCATGGTTGACAAAGGGGTGTTGCTCACCAAAGTTTTCCCTGGCGGCCCGGCCCAAAAGGCGGGATTGAAAGTAGGAGAGTTTATTTTGGAGGTGAATGGCGAATCAGTAGAGGGTTGGACACTTGAAGAGGTCAGTTCGAAGGTCAAGGGTGAGAAGGGCACCTTCGTCGATCTTCTTCTTGCCTTCGACGGCAAGGAAAGAACCGTTCGCGTCCGGCGCGATGAGATTGAAATTTCCTCCGTGGAGGAAGCGTCGGTAGACGAAGACGGTACCGGGTACTTGCATCTCATTCAATTTACGGAGCGTACGGCCCAAGAAGTCAAGGAAGCCTTGAATGAGCTGAAAGGCAAAGGCATGGTTCGTTTGATTTTGGACCTGAGGGATAACTCAGGAGGCTTGCTTTCGGCCGCCATTGAGGTGACCGATATCTTTCTTGAAAAAGATCGGTTGATCGTGTCCGTGAAAGGAAGAGAAGGGGCAAACTCGAGGGATTTCCGATCTGCCGCAAGTCAGTTGTTTTCCGAGCCTCTCGTAGTTTTGTTGAACGAGGGAAGCGCGAGCGCTTCGGAGATCGTGGCTGGAGCCTTGTCGGTTCTTGGTCGAGCCCGGTTGGTCGGTGAGCAATCCTTTGGCAAAGGCTCTGTCCAGACGATTTTTCCTCTCAGCGACGGGGCGGGCCTTCGGCTTACGACCGCCATGTATTTTTTGCCTGATGGCTCGACGATCCACGAGCAGGGCATTGAACCGGACTTTCTCGTTCCCTGTAGTGAAGCAAACGAAACCAAGCTTCGAATGCAGAGATACGGAGACCCAAGCTTGAATGATCGAGAGTTCGAGGAACTTTTTGGCTTCACTCGAATTCCGGACGTTCAAAAATCCAAGGCGTTCGATCTTCTGACCGTTGAATCGAACGCCACCGGTCAATCGAAGCGAGAGCCATGATTCTGGGTATCGAGAGCTCTTGTGACGAAACCGCTCTTTCTCTCTTTGAACCCGGTCAAGGTTTTTTGGGCGAATGGGTTCGCAGTCAGATCGAAAGCCATGCGGATTATGGCGGGGTGGTGCCGGATTTGGCCGTTAGCGAGCACTTGGCCAATTTTCCTTCCCTCTTGGATTTGGTCAGGGGGCAATACGAAATGCCGGGGAAGATTTCAAAAATTGCAGTTACCTGTGGACCGGGCTTGATCGGGTGTCTGGGGATTGGTTTGTCGGTGGCAAAAAGTCTGGGTTTGCTTTGGGGGGTGCCGGTCGTGGGCGTTAATCATCTTCGGGGTCACGCTTTTTCTCCATTCATGGGCTTGGCGCTTGGCAAAAAGGACGACTGGGAAGATTACTTACCTCATCTCGGGTTGCTTGTTTCGGGCGGAAATACCCTTTTGTTCCGCATGGACGTGGATCGGAAAATCGAGGTTTTGGCGAGAACCGTCGATGATGCGGCGGGTGAAGCCTTGGACAAAGGCGGAAAGCTTTTGGGGATTCCTTATCCCGGTGGCGCCGAGCTTGAGAGAAAGGCAAGGGGAGGGGATGACCTGGCTTTTGCTTTTCCGCGCGCTTTCCCGGGCAAGAACGAAATGAAGTTTAGCTTCTCAGGGCTCAAGACGAGCTTGCTCTATACCCTTCGAAAGATGAATGAGGAAGAAATCGATAATCGTTATGCCGATCTTTGCGCTTCCTATCAATCGGCTGCGATTGATCATCTGGCGACCAAGACCCGTCAGGCGATGAATGCCGGACGTTACAAAAGCTTCGGGCTCTCGGGGGGCGTCGCGAACAACAAGGCGCTTCGATTGAAACTGGAGGAACTCTCGGGAGCGGAAGGCGTAAGTTTTCTTGCCGCCGAACTGCGGCATACCGGAGACAATGCATCCATGATCGCCTATGCCGCAGAGGTCGACCCCAAAGGACTTTGGTCCAATGAAAACCAAAAATTGTCCTTCAATCCTTCCCTTCGACTTGACGATGCGGAACTTTAGGCCTTTTGGAAATTTTCCTTTTCCCTCTCTTGCCACTTGCGCAAAAGTTTACATACTGTCGATTCTTAAAACATGTCAGATACAAATCAGCCAATCAAGCTTTCCAAAAACGAGAGCATAAAGGAAGAAAGCGATTACTTGCGGGGCACTATTGCGGAAAGCCTTGTCGACACGTCGACCGGTTCCATTTCCGCGGATGACGCGCAGCTTACCAAGTTTCACGGAACCTATTTGCAGGACGACAGGGACAAGCGACCCGCCTTGATCAAAGAAAAAAAGGAGAAAGCTTTTTCTTTCATGATTCGCGTTCGCGTGCCCGGGGGGGTCTGCACTCCCGCACAATGGATAGGCATCGACCGATTGTCGGAACAATTTGCCGATGGCACCCTCAAGCTAACCACCCGTCAGGCTTTCCAGTTGCACGGCGTGCTTAAGGGAAACCTCAAGCAGACGATGAAGGAAATCAACGATACTTTGCTTGATACCTTGGCAGCTTGCGGGGACGTGAACCGAAACGTCATGAGTCCCGCCAATCCTTTTGAGTCGAGCCTGCATGGTGAGGCGTTGTCGTTGGCCAAGAAAATCCACGATCACCTCACGCCCCGAACTACGGCTTATGCCGAAATTTGGTTGGATGGAGAGAAAACGGCAATAGGTGAGGAAACAATCGAGCCGATTTACGGGAAAACCTATCTTCCCCGCAAATTCAAGATTGCAGTCGCCCTTCCTCCGCGTAACGACGTCGACGTCTTTTCCAACGACCTTGGCTTCGTTGGGATTGTCGAGAATGGTCGGATTGTCGGATACAACGTGCTGGTCGGAGGCGGTCTTGGGATGACCCATGGCAAAACGACGACCTTCCCCAGGGTAGCCGACGACATTGGCTTTTGTCTCCCGGATCAAGCGGTACGGGTGGCCGAGGAGGTCGTCAAGATTCAGCGGGATTTCGGGAATCGTTCGGACAGGCGCAATGCCCGGTTGAAATATACGATCGAGGGCCGTGGCGTGGACTGGTTCAAGAAGGAGCTGCACACCCGATTGGGATGGAATCTCGAAGAGTCCAGGGAATTTTCGTTTGATTCCACTACGGACCGTTACGGATGGTCCGAAGATGCGGATGGAAAATGGACTTACGGACTTTTTGTAGAAGGCGGACGATTGAGGGATTTGGGGCAGGCTTTGGAAAAGCAGGCAATTCGAGCCATTGCGCAGAATGTTCCCTGTGAGTTCAGGTTGACTGCCAATCAAAACCTTGTAATTGCCCGCATTTCTACCGAAGACAAGGAAAAGGTGGAGGATATCCTAAGGGAAAACGGGGTCCGCTCACCCTCCGAATTGTCCGCCTTGCGTCTTAACTCAATTGCCTGTACGGCCTTGCCGACATGTGGCTTGGCCTTGGCCGAAAGCGAGCGCTATCTGCCCGGGTTGATCGATGAACTCGACCAAATCATAGAGGAGCTTGGTCTGAGAGACGAATCGATAGCGATCCGCTCCACGGGATGCCCGAATGGTTGCGGGCGACCTTATTTGGGGGAAATCGGCCTTGTGGGGAAATCTCCCGGGAAGTACAACCTCTACCTTGGCGCTGGTTTGGACGGCACTCGATTGAACAAGCTTTACAGGCAAGCTATCACGAACGATGAAATCGTATCGGAACTCAAACCTGTGCTTGAGGATTTTGCAGGGAACCGAGAAGAGGGCGAGACTTTCGGTGACTTTTGCATCCGGCAGGGCTACGTCAAGGCGACCGGTCAGGGGGCCGATTTTCACGACTAAAGCATTCTCCGACCGTTCATCCGGACTTGGAACTTGGCTAGTATTGAAGGCTCGACGCTATTCGAAATCCCTTGGCCGAAGGACACACGCAAACCCCGAGGCGAACATCTCGACTCTTGATGAGGACGAAGCTCTCGAATTTATCGATTCTCTCCAAGCGGATCCTTTTGTTCTGCTTCTTGATCAGGTACAGGATCCGAGAAACCTAGGCGCTTGTTTGCGCTCTGCGGATGGAGCGGGGGTTGATCTTGTCGTTATGCCAACCGATCGATCCGCAGGCCTGACCGAGGTAGTCCGTCACGTGGCGGCGGGTGCAGCCGAATCTCTCGCTTTGGCCCGTGCCCGCAATCTTTCCCGATTCATGGGAAGATTAAGAGAAAGGGGAATCAGGTTGGCCGGAACCAGTGATCAAGCGAGCAAATCGGTTTTCGAGTCCGATCTGAGAGGGCCAATGGGATTGGTGGTGGGAGCGGAAGGCACGGGTATCAGGCGATTGACGGCGGACAATTGTGACTTGCTCGTTCATATTCCGATGGCCGGGAAGGTGGACTGTCTCAATGTCTCGGTTGCCACAGGCATTTGCCTGTTCGAGGTTCATCGCCAGCGGATCTCAAAGGCGAACCGCTGACCGGTCTTTCAGTTCGCTCCTGCGGTCCTTGCTTCGGAGGTTGCAGGCCGCGGTTGATGCATCCGTAAGGCCACCCATCCGATGGCAAACGTGAAAAGAATGGAGCTGGCAACGGTGTTCTTGAGGAAAAGGTAGGCTGGAGGAAAGCCCGGTTGACCGACGGTGATGGCCTGAATCAACCCGTTGAAAGTTTTTGCGTATGCAGGGTTGCTCCACCACGCGAAAGAACATGTCACAACGTGAAAAACAAGGGCTCCCGCTATTCCTCCTCCGACCAAGAGCCCAAGGCTTTTGGTTTTCACAAGGGATTTGCCTAGGAAGAAAACGAGGAGGTAGGAAAAGCCGGTGGCGAGCATGAAAGGCTCCAGCAAGGCGGCTCCATAAGATGGGTTGAGAAGCAAATCGGTAACAAAGACTGCGCAGATGGGGGTGATCCATGACCAAGCCCCCCGCAACATGGCCCCGGATAGTAGAAAGAGGGAGAGCACGGGAGAGAAATTGAGCCACTCGGGATGAGACAAGGGAAGATGGCGGGAAAAGCCAATGATTAGAATGAGACCGACAAAGATCAACTGAGCCCGGTAAGGCGATTTTTGGCGCAACTTGAATTCTGACATAGGTAAGCCTATAACCTGTCTTGGGATTCTTTTCAACCCTTGCTTGACGAGTTCAGTATCTCCACGAGGCGGTCGACGAAAGGCATCTGTTCGTCCCTGAGTTTCGCCCGGGCTTCGGCAGGGGGCAACATCAGAACCCTGTCGATTTCCGGAAAGGTCCAGGTTTTTCCGGAACCCTTGGGGAATTCCAAAGTAATTTCGTTGCACTCGGGAAGTTTTCCTTTCGGCCAAGTGCCCTCGAATGCCCAAGCGTAGACTCGTTTTTTGTTCTTTTGCAAAATATTACCGAGATCGAAAAAGGGACCCTGCGGAGTCATTCCGGTTTCTTCCTCGAACTCCCGCAAGGCTGCGTCGAACATATCCTCTCCTTTCTCCGGTTCTCCTTTGGGAATACTCCACCAACCATCATCCTTGTTTGTGAAAAAAGGGCCGCCTGGATGAGCAACCAGTACCTTGATCCCCCCTTTCTCCGTCTTTTCGAAGAGGAGCAACCCTCCGCTTTTTTTTGGCCTGCTCATGAGGTAAGCGTTGGACTAACTCAGGCTTGTGGCCATGACTACCAAATCTCGCAGTTGCCCTCCGACTTTCCGGCACTTTGGCTCGACCTTGACGGTACGAAACCCCAAGGCTTCGTAGCAGGCCAGGGCCGCTTTGTTGTGCCCAAAGGTGTTGAGATGAATTCTCGAATAACGTCCGCTGTCCTTTGCCCAATTGAGCAAGTCTCGGCAGAAAGCCTTACCCAATCCTTTACGCCTGTGGTCGGGGTGAACGATTACGCGGCACAGAACGCCTGTCTTTTTTTCTTTTCTTACGATGTCCGCATAGCACAGGAGTTTGCTTTTCTTGTCCAGAGAAGCGAATGAATCGAGATCAGACCGGTTGAGGTGCAGTCGCATTTTGTCAGCCGAAAACCCGTTGCGAAAGGTATTGCCTGACCACAACGAGAGATCTTCTTGATTCCTGATCCAGGAAACGAGAGTGTTTACTTCTTCCTTTCCCACGGGGGAAAGGTTTGATTGGGAGCTTTTGCCGATCAAGGTAACCGGAGGGATTTACTCTTGGCCTTGAGGATTTCAGCCGGTTCGGGTCGGAGCTTCGAAACCGGGTTTTTGTTAGGCTGGTACTGCCCTTGCGTAGCGGAAAGAATCTTTCGCGCCTGTGCGTCCATCTTGTCCGCCTTGTCAAAGTTTTCCTGATTGAGAAGGATAAGGGCAAGCCCCGCATAGGAGGCTCCGACGTCCGTGTGGTTGTTTCCGAATTTGGCTTGTCGAATTTCAAGAGCCAGGTTCATTTGCTCCAATGCCTCGACGTGCTTTTTCTGCCCCTCCAGCGCCAAGGCCAGCCCTTCGCGGCAATCGGCGATATCCGGATGCTTGGATCCGACCAGGGGGAGCTTTGATTGAATGCAAAGCTCGAAGGCCTTTTGGGCCTTCTTGAAATTATTCTTCGATTCTTCGACGAAGGCCAGGTTTGCCTTCACGGTCAAGACGTCGTTATGCCTTGCTCCCAAAGCGGGCAAAAGGCACTCCAACGCTTTTTCATAGGCTTGTTCGGCTTTTTCGGTTTCGCCGAGAAAAAAATAAGCTACCCCCGTGTTGTTGTAAGTGGCGCCTACGTCACGATGTTTGTTTCCTTGAAAAGGCAACCTTCCCTTGAGAACGTACTCGTATTGCTTGATGGCCTCCTCGAATTGGCCTTGCTTGAAAAGGTTGTCGGCTTGTCTGTGGCGGTTTGCCCAATCCCCGAGACTTGGCTGAGCCAAGGCGGGGAAGAAAGCGGTGACCAAAAGCGGAAACGAAAGTAGCAAGGTTTTCATTGAAGTTGGATCAGGGTTGGGATTAACGATCGGGAACAGGAGAATCGAAACGCAAAAAAAGGTTATGGAAAGTAAAAAAATGAAAGGACAGACGAAATCTCTTTGCCATTTGAGCGTATCTTTTGTTGTTAGGTACTTTTACAAACCACTAATGGATGGAGGAAAATTGAAATGAATATAAGCAAAAGATTGGTAGTTGGGTTGTTCTTCGTGTTGGCAAGTTCCCTTTTCATGGGGGCGATATTCGAAAAGTCGGGAGCAAAACTCAAGGTAATCAAGGCGGGTGTCGATGACAAAGGAAATCCCGTGTGCGTAAACAAGAGTCAAGTTTATCTGTTCAAAAAGGATCAGGGGCAAAACAAGATCATCTTCTTTTACCATGATGCCCAGAGTCCGGAAGCTTCCGTGACCAAATCCTTTTCCGATAGCGAGAGCCTTGACACTTATTGGGACGAATTGATTAAGAATTGGTAACTTCGGATGCTTCCGGTGGGATCCGGAAGAGCGGACGGACAACCCTTTCCATGGGCTCAAGTCCGACCTTTTTCTATCTTTGAGATGACGAGGGGGGGGAGGACTGCGTGAGTGTAGGTTCCTTTTGCATTTCCCAATAGTTTTTTATTCTGACCCCTCCGTTTTTGTCCATTGGCAAGACTTCGCAAATCTTGCAACGGTGCGGGCCTACCACGAAGCGCTTGACTTCGCCATCAGCGTCTTTTTTGACCGCAAGTCCTTTTCTAGGGTCGATTTCAACGCATTCAATTAAGTCTTTCCCGTTGTAACCTTTCTCATTCGACGTCGTGTACAACCCCTCGGGGTGTACGAAACTCACGATCTTTCCAAAACGCAAGCGTCCGTGACCGACGTGTCTGATCACGTCGCCAATACAAAAGGTTTTCTTTTCTCTGTACTTGAATTCATTTACCCTTTTGCATTGATCTTCGCGAAGCTTGAAAAATTTCAATTGTTCGTTGTTATGCCTGTGTAAAGGGGACAGGTCGTGAGGATTGAGTTGGATAAGCTCGAATTTTCGCCTCTTGCCCTCAATCACGAAAATGATTTCTCCAATACGCTTTCTTTTGCCGGTTGGAACGCGCTCAATCACGCGGTCACCGATTTCCAACGGAGTTTTTTTCTTCAGTTTACTTGAGGACTTCATTCTCGGGCTTCTTTCTCAAGATAACCCCAAAAGTTAGTATTTGCACGAAAAAATATTTAATTTAAATACAGTACATGGGTAAATGCTTGTCTTGATTGGTGTCATGACCTCCTTCTTGATACTCTTGGGGAAGCTGAATTTGTTTGTTTCGTTTCGTCTTTTTCAATCTTTCCTGACGAATATGGACGGAGTTTGCGAACTGTGTTCAGCTAGCATTCTTTAACAAAAAAATAGGCTCGAAAACAGGAAGTCACGCCAAACTTCCGAGCAATTGAAGCTCTTCCTGTTTAGACAGGAGAAGCGGAAAGCTTGATTGAAATGACAGGTTTAGGTTGGTGAAGTTGATCCGAATGGATGGTCCTCAGTCGCAAAACGCAGCTTATTTTTCTACAATCCAAATATTTCTGAATTGGAGCGGGTTGCCGTGGCCTTGCAACTTCATCGGTCCGGGAGTCCCTTCCGGTTCGCCACGCGATCCACCGGTTTTTCTCGGTATCTCGAAATTGTCGTGAATGACGATCCCATTTAAGCGAACCGTGATTTTGGCGTTTTTGATTTTCTTCCCGTCCTTTGTTTTGGCGTTGGTGAAGTCGACGTCGTAGGTTTGCCAACTGAGTGGCGGAAAGCAGGCATTCACGTCGGAGTCCTTGATCGAATAAATGCCACCACATTCATTGTTCGCTCCCTCCAATCCAAAGGAGTCGAGAATTTGCACCTCGAAGTGGTCGATTTGGTAAAATCCGCTGTTTCCCCGGCCTTGCCCGCGGGCTGCCGGACGGTAGGGAAGCAGGAACTCAAGGTGCATGTGGTAGTCGTTGAATTTTCTCTTCGTGCGAATGTCGGATCCATCGGTGTTCAGCAACTTGGTTTTTTCGTCCAGCCGCCCGCCTTGCCATTCGTCTTTGTTCGAGCCGTCAAAGAGCGTAATTGCGCCCTTGGGCGCCTTTTTGCCCATCGTGGGACTCTTTCTTTGAGTTTTTTTCAAGACGATACCTTTGTTCAGAGAAATGATTTCATTGGAAAGGCTTCCGGAGTAGGGCTTGTGACCCTCGGGTGGAAACTTTCGGGTCGCGCTGAAGGCGTCCGGCGACCCGGCAAGGTACTTTCTGTTTCCTTCGGCCGGGCTCAGGGCAACCTTCTTGCCTTCAAGTCTTCCGTTCAGCAGACTCCTGTTTTTGCCGTCCCATCCCGCTCCCGGCAACCCGCCGGGAAAAAGAACGACTTGAAAGGCTCCTTTGTCCAGAGCGATAACTTGGGCTCCCATTCCCCCTCCGACATATTCGCCCTGATAGGCGTAGTCAGCTGGAATATTGGGATCGTTTGCATCAACATAAGTGCCTGGGAAATTTTTCTTGGCCGCGGAGCAATGGAGGGTAAGGGCGAAGAAGGCGAAAAAGGATGTTATTATTTTCATGACGGACGATATAGAGAAGTTGACCCGGTCATTGCAAGGGGCAAGAGCGATCTTTTTCAAAATAGAACGAGGGAAGAAAGTGGGTTTACCTGTTCAAAAGATGCCGTAACCAAACAATAAATTGTCTTCTGCATGAACAACTCTATGCACCGTTTCATGCCTAAAAAGGCTCGTTGATTTGCTGGAATCAGACGCCGAAATTTTGGCCGTG
>JAYOMW010000081.1:9208-13628 GCA_038121045.1 Opitutia bacterium | reverse complement strand
AATCGGGGTTCGCATTGCTCAGAATCAATTCGAACAATTCCATTACTTCCCCAATTGAAGTTATTTGAAAAACCCCTGCTTTGCCCGAATGAACTGCCTTGAAAGGCTGTTTGGCAGAATGATGGGTGCAGACGAGAAAATATTTGAGCATGGGGTTTTTTTTAGAATTCTCAATCCGATGGGGGACTCCTCTAGAGTAAGTAAAGATGGAACCAGACTTTACCTCTTGGAGTTCGTCTCCGAGTTGAACCTTTCCTTGCCCTTCCAAAACAAACTCAAAGGTCGTGAAGTCCTTGTTTTGTGGTTTGTTCGCGTTTTGGGGAAAAGTTTTTCGGTCAACCAAAAATTCCGGCAGGCAACGTTCGCAACCGACGCTCACCACCTGCAGATCTTCGTCAGTTCCTTTTGGAATACCAAAAAAGATTTGCCTGGCATCGGTAACTTGCTTGGAGAAATGATTTTCTTTGGGTTGCACGGGTTGTGCACTGAAAGTCAAAAATAGATATGCAATAGTCAAGGATATCCATTGGTAATTTGTCTTGTTTTGGATATTATATCCATAGTGAACAATTTCCATTTTGCTCAGCACTTTTCAACATAGCGAGATTGTTGTGCTTTCAATTCTTCCGACCATTCCCATCTTAGAAGCTTGGTTTAACTTTCGAAAAAAATTCAATTTTGAGGCCCATGCAGTTGACACTTCAAAATATAACGTGAACATCGCATAACATGTTTTGTATCCTGAGAAAGTTTTGTTTTAAATGGCTCCCATTTTCTTGCCTGACCCTTTTCTGTTTTTCTTCAAACGCAGAAGAACAATCTTTTTTCGAAAGCAAGATCCGACCGGTATTGGCGGAAAAATGTTACGAGTGCCACAGTGCTCAGGCAAAGAAAATCAAAGGCGGTCTCAGGCTCGATCACATCACCTTGATCAAAAAAGGTGGAGACTCCGGGTCGGCCATCGAGTCTATCGATGGACTCGAGCCATTGCTTTTGGAGGTTTTGAGCCACGAGAATCCGGATTTGGAAATGCCCCCCAAGGAAAAGTTGCCGGTGTCGGTGATCGATGACTTTAAGCGTTGGATCGAAGGTGGAGCCTATTGGCCCGAAGAACCGGTTCCGGCGCTCGGAAGTTCCGTCAGCCGTTCCTCTTTCAATTTGGAAAAGAGAAAGAATGAGCATTGGTGCTGGAAGCCCATCGTTAAGCCTGATCCGCCGTCCTTGACCCGAATGGAGTCCGCAAAGAAACCCTTGGACGCCTTCATTCAGTCCTCTCTTGTCGGAAAAGGGATTCTGCCTTCTCTGCCCGCCGACCGGAGAACTTGGATCAGGCGTGTGTATTTTGATCTGATCGGTTTGCCTCCGAGTACCGATGAAATCAAAGCCTTTTTGGACGACTCGCAGCCTGATGCTTTCGAAAAGGTCGTGGACAAGCTTTTGGCCAGCCCCCATTTCGGAGAAAGGTGGGCCCGTCACTGGATGGACTTGGTGCGCTATGCCGAGACTTGCGGGCATGAGTTCGATTACCCGCTGGAGCATCCCCATGAATACCGGGACTATTTGATCCGGGCTTTCAATGACGACTTGCCTTATGATCAACTTTTGATCGAACATGTTGCCGGAGATCTGATGGATGAGCCTAGGCTTAATTCCGAGCGTAAGTTCAACGAGTCTATTATCGGGACGGGTTTTTGGTATTTTCACGAGGCCGTGCACGCCCCGACTGATCCTAAGCAGGACAACGCCGACCGGATCGAGAACCAGCTTGATGTCTTCGGCAAGACCTTTCTTGGCCTGACCATCGGATGCGCCCGTTGTCACGATCATAAATTCGACGCGATTTCAGACGAAGACTACTATTCCCTGGCGGCCTACATGCAAGGAAGTACGCGTCAAGAATATCCCCTTGACCTTGATCAAAAGCACGAAGAGGCCAAAAAAGAGATTTCCGAATCGGGACGGAAGCTTCTGGATGAATTGCGATCGGATGCTCCTCTCAGTTTGAGTTCTTTCAAGCCGAGCCTTTATCTCCAATCAGCGGATGAGCTTTTGTCCGGAGGGGGAAAGGCGCCAGTGACCTTGCCCGGTTTCAAAGAAGTCGAATCCTTTGCCAAGGAACAGGGTTTGAATCCCGAAGTTTTGATGGAATGGTGCCGAAACCTTTCCGGAAAGGCCAAGCTGGGGGAGTGGAATCGCAAATTTTCCAAGGAATCCAAGGGATGGAAAGATCGTATCGAGCAGGACCTGAAGTTCATTGAGAACACCCGTGAACTGGCCAATTTTTCAAGCCCCTCTTTGCCCGATGGCTGGAAGGTTAGTGGTCACTCCTTCCCAGATAAAAAAGAGGAATTCCTTTCCCCGAAACCATCGTTTTTCATCTCTTCACCCGACCGGTTTGGCTCCACCGTCTTGCCGGGCCGTTTTTCCGGAAACCTTCGTTCGCCCCTTTACGTTCTGGAGGAGGACCGCATCTACCTGAGGCTTAACGCGGACAAGGTTTTCGTACGGTTGGTCTTGGATAATTTTCACATGGCTAAGTACAACGCCCTTCTTTTCGGGGGAACCTTGCACAAGAATGCGTCGACCAAGGGACAGTTAGGTTGGGTTTCCATAAGCGGGCTTAACAAATACAAAGGGCACAAGGGCTACCTTGAGATTATGGGGAAGGGTAATTCCTTTGTCGAAATCGAGCAGGTCAGGACTGGAAACATCGGTGCTCCGGCACCCCATGAATTCCATTCGCTGCGGGCCCTTTTGGCCAAAGGAACCGGACCTGAAAATACTCTCGGATCCAACATGGACAAGGTCTTGGCCGAGTTTTCCGTCGGCTTTGTTTCCGGGAAGTTTTCTCAAGAGCAAGCCGATCTCGTCAATTGGCTTGAGCAAAAAAAGCTGATCGACTGGGGGGAAGGAATTTCTCGGATTGCGGAATTTCGCAACCAGGCGCAATCGATCGAAAAAGTTCTTCCGCCCGAACGGTATGCCACCACCATGGGGCGGGGAACGGACTATGAAGGTTACGTTTACGTGCGGGGCAGTCACCGAAAGCAGGGAGACAAGGTGAAGGGTCGCAACCTGACGGCTCTCGGTTCGCAAGTCGGAGACAGATTGGCCTTGGCAAAGAGTCTGGTGACCAAAGACAACCCTCTGGTCTCAAGGGTCATGGTCAACCGCATATGGCATCACATGTTCGGACGTGGAATTGTGCCGACCACGGATGACTTCGGACCGATGGGACAAGAGCCCTCCAACCCTTTGCTTCTGGATTGGCTCGCCGCAGACTTCATGGAAAACGATTGGTCGGTCAAGCGCATGATCCGGGAAATTGCCCTTTCTTACACCTATCGTCAGTCCAGTCAGGAAAACCCTGCCAATTCCTCAGCCAAAATCGATGAACTTGATCCGGACAACACAGGTCTTTACAGGATGCCGGTCAGGAGGATTACTTCGGAAGCCATTCGCGATTCCCTGCTCGCTCATTCCGGAAGATTGGACCGCAAGATGTTCGGCCCATCGGTCGCGGTTCACCGCACCGCTTTCATGACTGGACGGGGGGGCAGGGGAAGTGGTCCGGCGGACGGTGCGGGAAGACGGAGCGTCTACGGATCGGTTTACCGTAATTTCCTTTCTCCTTTCATGCTCGCTTTTGACCAACCCGCTCCCTTCGGAACCAAAGGCAGAAGGACCGTTTCCAACGTGCCCGCCCAATCTCTGGCTTTGTTGAACGATCCCTTCGTGGTCAGCCAATGCAACCTATGGGGCAAGAAAATTCATCAGCTTAATGTCTCCGACGAGGAAAAGATAAGAAAGATGCACGAACAGGCTTTCGGTTCTTTGCCCGAAGACGAAAAGGTCGCCCTTTTCGTCGCGTTCATGGATCGCCAATCGTCCTTGCGCGGAAAGATGGATGAGCAGGTTTGGGGAGACTTGGCTCACGTTTTCGTCAACTCCAAGAATTTTATTTACCTAAAGTAGAACCAGTCATGCATTGCCGAAATTTTCGTACTTCCTCTCACCTTAGCAGAAGATCCATGCTTCAAGCATGCGCCATGGGATTTGGAGGCGTTGCCATGCGGGCCATGGCCGGAGAGAAGGAGACCGAATTCGTCGATCCGCTTGCTCCCAAACCGTGCCATTTTCCCGCTCGGGCAAAGAACGTCATTTTCCTCTACATGGACGGTGGTCCTTCTCATGTGGACACCTTCGATTACAAACCGGCTCTTGAGAAGTACAACGGGCAGGATCCAAGGAAGGTCATTGGGAAGCTTGCCCCGACTCAATTCGACTCGATCGGGAAAGTCCTCAAGAGTCCATGGGAATTCAAGCAAAGGGGACAGAGTGGGGCTTGGGTGTCCGATCTTTTCCCTCATTTGGCCAAGGAAGAAGTGATTGACGAAATTTCCATGGTCAAGTCCATGAC
>JAYOMW010000081.1:0-9108 GCA_038121045.1 Opitutia bacterium | reverse complement strand
AACAGGCGTGAGCCTTCCGAAGAATTGCAAAGGTCCAAGTTGTCGCTCCTTCGCAATATGGATAAGGATGCCTTTGCCGAGTTGAACGGCGATCCGCATGTCGAAGCCGCCATACGTAATTACGAAACCGCGTTTCTTATGCAAAGCGCAGTTCCAGAACTCATGGACTTGAAGGGCGAGTCCGAGGCCGTCAAGAAGTCTTACGGGATGGATTCGAGCTTTAAGAATACCAGAACTTTCGGCCTTCAGTGCCTGACTGCCCGGCGTTTGGTCGAGCGCGGCGTACGATTCATCGAACTGACCTGTCCGGGAGGCAACGGGGACAGATGGGATCAGCACAACAAACTGCAGGACGGACATACCAAGAACTGTAAGTCCGTTGACCAACCAATTGCCGCCTTGATCACCGATCTTCGTCGCCTCGGTCTTTTGGACTCGACCTTGATCGTCTGGGGAGGGGAATTCGGCAGAACTCCTTTTGCCCAAGGATCCAATGGGCGCGACCACAACCCCTTCGGTTTTACGATGTGGTTTGCCGGAGGTGGCGTCAAGAAGGGGGTCAGTGTGGGCAGTACGGACGAATTTGGATACAAGGCGGTCGAAAATAGATATGACATCCACGATCTTCATGCCACCATGCTTCACCTACTTGGCATAGATCATACCCGAAGCACTTTCCGTTTCAGCGGACGCGACATGCGTTTGACCGACGTGCATGGTCATCTCATCAAAGAAATCATAGCCTGAGTTTCCGTGTGTTTTTTGTGTCCTGGATCACAGGCAATCCGGGCCGAGAGAATAGTATCCCTTTTAAATCTTGTAATATTATCCTTTAGTGCACAAATTTGGGCATTAAAACCGAATGGAAGAAACCGCGCAAATGGAGGAGGTGATCGACACCTCCGTCGTTGAAGCCTCTGAGCCCTTGGAGGGAGCCTTCGGCAAATATCTGAGGGAATTCAGGTTGTTGAACAGCCTTCTTCTGTCTTTGTTTTTCGTGGTTGTTCTTTTCGTATGTTTGTGGGGTATCATCATTTGGGAAGCTCCTCCCGGGGACCAAGGGTCGGATTTTGCCGATCCGGGCAAGCAACCGAGTGCCACCAAACAACAGGAGCAAAAGGTTCGGCTTATGCAAAGGCAAAAGTCGGCCAAGCCTACGCAGACTTTTACCTTCCAAGCCCAAGCGATTTCCGACATTTCCGTGCCGCTCGTCGATATCGAGACTAGGAACTTGGATCCGGGCGTGGTTATGAGTCCAATGGGCGACGTCGGGGACGTGAGCGTAAACGTGGACATGTCGGTTCTGGGAAAAGCTTTCTCCTCCAATTTCATGGGAGTCAAGTCAAAGGCCAACAAAATCATGTTCATCATAGATTATTCCGCATCGATGAAGGGACGGGACAAGGTCATGAGGTCCGAGCTCAGCAAAGCCATCGACAAGCTTCCCGCGGTTGGTTCCGTGGCCGTCATCTTTTTCTCCGGACCGACTTGGGTGGCCGGGGAGGACGCCCAAGCTCTCCATAAGAAATGGAAGGGAGACAACAGTAAAATCGGATGGAAACCAGTGGATGGATACGAACCCAAACGTCCCAAATGGCTTCCCGTTACGCCATCCAACAAAAAGAAGCTCATCAAGGCGGTTTATGATACACCTCTTACTTTCGGAACGGTATGGGACAATTCGTTCGAGTGGGCCTTTTACATGAACCCCAAACCCGATGTCGTTTATTTTATGACGGACGGCAATGCCAACGACAAATTCAAGGGTATGGATATTATCAAGACCAAGAAAGGAAGGACGAAGATTTATACGATTGGCTATGGGGCGCCTGCCGGAGCCAAAGGACCCCTTGAAGAAATTGCCGCCATGAGCGGAGGCAAAAGCAAATTTGTAGACATGGACGAAATTCGGGCCATGGAAAAAGAGATCGACAAAAAACCACCCAAATAAGGCAAATACTTATGAAATCAATCCTGCTGGCATTCTTTTTTGCCGTACTTATCGTCACCCCTTCATTCGCCGCGAAAAAAGCTCCCATACGAGTACTGCTCATTGATGGTCAAAACAATCACAACTGGAAAGCCACCACACCGGTCATGGTCGAGGCTCTGCAAAAGGGAGGGGCGTTCGAGGTATCGGTTTCCACCACTCCTCCCAAAAAATCCAAGCCCGATGATTGGAAGAAATGGTCACCCGCCTTCAAGGATTTCGACGTTACCCTGAGCAATTACAACGGCGAGCTTTGGCCGGAAAAAGTTCAGGGCGAGCTTGTCGATTACGTCAAGGGTGGCGGAGCTTTCGTGGTCGTGCATGCCGCCAATAACGCATTTGGAAAGTGGCCCGAGTACAACCGTATGATCGGTTTGGGCGGGTGGGGCGGCCGTAATGAAAAGTCCGGGCCTTATCTTTATTTTGACGATGAGGGAAAGCTCATTCGGGACCCTCGACCCGGACGCGGAGGAAGCCATGGTCCGCAAAGTGCGTTCAAAGTGACTTTACGTGACGAAGAGCATCCGATCACAAAGGGCATGCCCAAGGTGTGGATGCACGCCAAGGATGAGTTGTACGATTCCCTCAGAGGCCCTGCTGAAGAAGTCGAGGTGCTGGCTACGGCTTACAGCGAGAAAAGCAAGAGGCACGAGCCTATGATCATGACGATTTCCTACGGGAAGGGCAGAGTCTTTCACACTCCGATGGGCCATGCCGACTATTCCATGAAATGCGTTGGATTTCAAGATACCCTCCGAAGAGGTACCGAGTGGGCGGCTACGGGTCAAGTGAGTTTGGGTCTGTCGGCCGATTTCCCTCAATGATCCACCCAGTTTGACTTTCTCAAAAAAAAAAGACCGCCCCGAGAGGCGGTCTTTTTGTAAATCCTTGAACGAGATGGGCTTAGCTCGAAGAAGAATTTTCTTCGGTGCTGTTACCTTCTCCTTCTTCGCTCGCGCCACCGCCGCAAGAAGCGAAGAGGGCCAACGAAAGGATGCTTAAGATGGTCAGAAGGGTCTTCATGACGTCTGTTTCCTTTTGTTTGGTTTAATATTATTGATTGGATTAAGTTGAATAGTTCAACTGCCTTTATAAAATTGCGATTTTCACTGTCCTGTCAAGGTGAAATCTTGAGGTGCTCTTATCCAATTTTAATCCAAAAACAGCATTCTCATTGCAAAGTCTTCCTCCTTTTAGTTGCTTGGGATGATGTATTACATCGGATTAGATATCGGCACTTCTTCGGTCAAGGCTCTTTTGGTTTCGGAAGAGGGGGAAGTCGTGGGTTCCGCAACGCCCGAGTATCCCTTTCAAACGCCCAAGCCCTTGTGGGCCGAAACGGACCCTGAAGTTTGGTGGGGGGCAACCTGCAAGGCCATACGTTCGTTGCTTGGCGAAGTCAAAGGCAACGAGATTGCGGGGGTCGGCCTTACCGGGCAAATGCACGGAATGGTTGCCTTGGACGCGAAGGGCGGCGTTCTGCGGCCCTGCATCATGTGGAACGACCAAAGATCTTATCGGGAATGTGAGGAAATATCTCGAACGGCAGGAGAAAGCGAAATTCTGCGGATTACCGGCAATCCCGTTTTGGCCGGGTTCACGGCACCCAAGGTTCTTTGGGTCAAAAACAACGAACCGGACGTTTTTTCCTCCATTGACAAGGTCGTCCTGCCAAAGGACTATGTTCGTTACAAGTTAAGTGGAGAATTCTTTACCGACGTTTCGGATGCATCCGGTACCTCCCTTTTGGACGTCGGCAATAGAAAATGGTCCGCGGAAATGCTCGATGCATTGGGATGGCCCGCTCAATGGATGCCCGAGGTAACGGAATCGACGGAAGTTACGGCAAAGGTTTCTGCGGAAGCTTCCGAGTCAACTGGTTTGCCGGTCGGCACTCCCATCGTGGCAGGGGGAGGGGATCAAGCCGCTCAGGCCGTCGGATGTGGAATCGTCAGAGAGGGCATGGTGTCGGCAACGCTTGGCACGAGCGGTGTCGTGTTTGCCCAAAGTGACGAATACCGTGTGGAGCCTGACGGGAAGTTGCATGCCTTCTGTCATGCCGTGCCGGGAAAATGGCATCTGATGGGCGTAATGTTGTCCGCCGCCGGTTCCTTTCAGTGGTACAAGAACCAGCTTGGAAAAGAGGAGCAAAAAACAGAGGACGAAGGGGGGCCCAACGCCTATGACTCGCTGACCGCGCTTGCCGAGACCGTTCCGCCTGGCTCGGAAGGATTGATTTTTTTGCCCTACCTTTCCGGTGAACGCACCCCTCATCCCGATCCTCACGCCCGCGGATGCTTCATAGGCTTGAGCGTACGCCACGAGAAGAGGCATCTCACGCGTGCCGTGTTGGAGGGTGTCTCATTCGGCTTGAACGATTCTCTTGAGCTCATGAGGCACTTGGGGATCAACCCCAAGGAAATCGTTCTTTCAGGCGGGGGCACCCGGTCCGCCCTTTGGAAGCAAATGCTGGCCGATGTCTTTGCTTCTAAGTGCACGATGGTCAATGCATTGGAAGGAGCGGCCTACGGTGCCGCCGTACTCTCTGCAGTCGGAAGTGGAGCCTTTGCCTCGGTCGAGGATGCCTGTGACCAATGGATTGCCCAGACCGATGCAGTCGAACCGAGCGGGGAAAGTCCGTCTTACGAGAAATTCTATTCGGTTTACCGTTCCCTTTACCCCTCCCTTCAAGGTGCCTTTCGTTCCTTGGCTGATGAGGCCTCCTCCTGAAGAGATGGGTGTGAGCTTGTGAAAAATCCTTACGAATCCGCCCAACTGTTAGGCGAATACCTGCTTTTCCATTATGGATCGAAAGAGGATTTGATGCCTTGGATGAGCGGGCCGGTAAACGGGATTGATTTTGCCTTGAGAACCGTTTCCGAATTGATTGATCCCACGACTTTGGGGATGGGTACGCATGCATTGGATTTAGGTTGCGCGGTGGGTCGGTCGAGCTTCGAATTGGCGAGTCATTGCTCGAAAGTCAAGGGCATCGACTATTCCTCGTCTTTTGTCGAAGCAGCCAATGCCCTTGTCGACGAAGGTACGCTTTCGTATCGTTTCAGGGAGGAAGGCGACTTGTTCAAGGAAGCCGTTGCCAGTGTTCCTTCGAGCCAAAGAAGCAAGGTTGAATTCGAAGTCGGTGATGCTTGCGATTTATCACCTGCTTTGGGTTATTTCGACGTCGTTCATGCGGCCAATTTGCTTTGTCGCTTGCCTGATCCAAACCTGTTGCTCAAGCGACTGCCCGATCTGGTGAAGCCCGGCGGACAACTTCTCTTGGCAACGCCTTTCACTTGGCTGGAAGAATTTACTTCAAAGGAAAATTGGCTGGGTTCGGGTGATTCGGAGGAAGTGCTAAGTCGTATCCTGAGTTCGGATTTCGTGTTGGAGGATAAAAGGGAGATGCCCTTTGTCATCAGGGAACACAAAAGAAAATTCCAATATTCCGTATCCCTTGGCATGCGTTGGAGGAGACTCCGACCTTGATTCCTTTGATCAAGTTTTCTAGTTCTCTGTACGGATGAACACCGTTAGCGATTTTCTCAGGGATCTTCAAGATGGAGACAAGCCTCCCGCGAGAATGCCCGAGCACCTGAAAGCCCTTTGGTGGGCCCAAAAGGGAGATTGGGAGACGGCGCATGACCTGGCTCAGGATGCCGGTTCCCAAGCGGGTGATTGGGTGCATGCCTACCTGCACCGGGTAGAGGGTGATTTGGGGAATGCCGCCTATTGGTACAGGCGGGCAAACAAGCCGGTTAAGTCCCGAGAAAGTTTGGAGGAAGAATGGAAGGAATTGGTGATCCTGTTTTTGGAAGGCTTTCAAGAGGGCGGGGATGATTGATGGAGAACGTTAGGAAGAAGAACCCGTCTTCTCCCGAAATCGAATCCAATGCTTTTTTGGCGGAGGAAGACCGATGGGACTTGTTCACTCCGATCAGCCTGCTTGTTCTCTGTACGATGAGCGTTCTTTTCATTCACTCGGCGCAGGCATACGTGGGTGGCAATCAGTGGAAAATGCAGATCATATGGTGTATCATTGGGTTTTCTTTCTATTTTGCGGTTTCGGTCTTGGATTATCATTTTTGGATGAAATTCGCTCATGTCTTTTACCTTTTGGCCGTTTTGGCCCTTTGTTTGGTTTTTTTCAATTCCGCGCTCTACGGGGCTCGTCGCTGGATCGACTTTGGTTTATTCAAGATCCAACCTTCGGAGGGAGCCAAATGGGCCACCATGGTTTTGGGCGCGAGTATTTTGGCCCGGTCCCGTATTGGGGACCTGCGAGATTCGCTCAAGGGGATTTTGAAAATGTCCGCTTGCTTCGGTTTGCCAATGTTCTTGATTTTCCTGCAACCCGACTTAGGATCGACACTGGTTTTTCCACCCATTGCCTTTTCACTCTTGTACGTCGCGCGCATACCAACACGTTTTTTCGTAACCACTTTCCTTGTGTTTGTGGTTATGGTTGGGGTGCTCGGTTACGACGTATTTCACTACTATCAATATAAACTCGAGAATCCGCGTTCCTCAGAAGCCATTGAAGCTTATGAGGATACGTCTCTCTTACCACTCAAGGACTATCAACGTAAACGCATACTAACCTTTCTTGCCCCGGAAGTCGAAGACCCCAACGGTGTCGGAGCAAACTGGAACCGCATCCAAGCCCTGATCGCCGTTGCAACTGGTGGAATATCCGGCAAAGGGTTGGGCGGCGGAATGCAGGCAAAGTTAGGTTATCTACCCAAAGCAGTCGCACACAACGACTTTATCTTCGCGGTTTTGGCCGAGGAATCAGGTTTGCTGGGTTGCCTCCTAGCTTTAGGGGCCTTCTTTTTGGTTGTCTTCGGATGCCTGAAGGTTGCCGCCAAAGCATCCGATCGCTTTGGAGCCATGCTTGCCGTGGGCGTTTCCGTTTTGTTGATGATGCATGTCTTCATCAATGTCGGCATGACCATCGGAATCACTCCGATCACGGGTCTGCCGCTTCCTTTTCTCAGTTATGGGGGTTCCTTCCTTGTAACTTGTTTCGTTATGCTTGGGATGGTACAGAGCGTTTACCGGCATAGGATGGAATTCAGATGAGCAGCCTAACTTCATCTGCTTTGACTTTTTTGCCGGCCGTGGTTCGTGGATTCTCCACTACCAAGCAAAATGGCTAGAAACACCAAGCATCGCCCTCATTACTCAAAGCGTAGAAGAAATCGCAACTCTTCTCCTTCCTCTTATCCCGAAAGCGCTTCCTCCCCGGAGGAAATGTCTTCTCCGCCTGTCGAGCCCAGACCCATTCATATCGACAAGAGAGAATTGCGGGAAAAGGCCCTCGACAGAGCCAAGAAAAGACCGATTCGCGAGAGAATCAAAGCGTTTTTCCGCCGCGAGACCAACAAGGACTACAAGGAACTGATCATCAATACGGAGGCCCTCGAGAGAAGGGTCGCCATCATGGAGAATGGAATTCTTCAGGGATTCGACGTCGAACGTCTCGACGAGGACCGAATGGTCGGAGCCATTTTCAAAGGGAAAGTTCAAAACCTCGAAGCCGGACTCAAGGCAGCCTTCGTCGACATTGGGCAGGAGAAGAATGCCTTCCTTCATTATTGGGATATGCTTCCCGGGGCCAACAACGATCCCTCGATTGAGATTGTCCGGGAGAACAAGCGGAAAAACCCGAAGAGCACGGAAGCCAAAACCGTAAAGGACATTCCCCGGGCTTTTCCGGTAGGATCTGAAATCGTCGTTCAGATCACAAAGGCTCAAATCGGGAGCAAAGGTCCGCGCACCACCACCAACCTGTCTCTTCCCGGACGTTTTCTTGTTCTCATGCCGTACTCGGGCCAATGTGGCATCTCGCGTAAGATTGAAGACAAGGCGGAGAGGGCCAGGTTGAAACGCATCATCGGCAACCTCCCTTTGCGCGAAGGCATGGGCATAATCATCCGGACGGTTGGCCAGAAAAAGCCGGAAAAGTTTTTTGACCGGGATTTGCACATACTCTTACAAAAATGGGATGAAATCGAGGCGAAGATGAATTCCCAAAAGAGTCCGGCCTTCCTTTACGAGGAACCTGATTTGATTGGACTGACGGCAAGGGATTTTCTCACCGACGAAATCGATCGGGTGCAAGTCGACAAGAAGGACGATTACAACCGGTTGATCGAGACGATCCAACGGATTTCTCCCAAGTCCAAATCCAAGGTTGCCTTTTTCGACGAGGAAATACCGATCTTCGAACGTTTCAACGTGGAACGCCAAATCGAACAGACCTTCATGCGTCGAGTGCTTTTGCCTTCCGGTGGCGAGATCGTGATGGAGGAAACGGAAGCCTTGGTTTCGATCGACGTCAACACAGGTAGTCACAAGGGTGACCGTAAGGATGGAAAAAACTTCATTCTGCAGGCCAACGTGGAAGCGGCCATGGAAGTCGCCCGCCAGATGCGCCTTCGCAACTTGGGTGGATTGGTCATCATCGACTTCATCGACATGAAGAACAAAGGTGATCAGAGAAAAGTTTTCAACAAAATGAAATCCGCTATGGCCGACGACAAGGCCAAGCACAACATCCTCCCCATTTCGCAGCTCGGAATCATGCAGATCACCCGCCAGCGTCATGACGAAAGCAACTCCAGCGGGGTATACGAATCCTGTCCATACTGCAATGGTCGCGGGATCGTCAAGTCGCCCCGGGCCGTTAGTATTGAAATCCAGCGCAAGGTCACCAACATGGTCCGCCGTTTCCGGATGGAGGAGGGCAAGGAGGATTTGGCCCTGAAAGTATTTCTTCACCCAAGCGCGCTGAGGAGACTGCGGGGACCCGACTCGTCACTTTTGGAGAGGTTGGAGAGAAATTACGGACTCAAGTTGTCCTTCGAGGCGGCCGAGTCCTATCATGTCGAAAATTACAAGGTGATAGACGAATCCAACGGCAAGGAAATTCGCTGAACGGCTTGTCATGCGAATACTTGCCGCCTTTGACAAATGCAAGAATTCCTTTTCCGCCGAAGACTTATGTAACCTCGCTCGCGAGAGAATCAAAAGGTTCTCTCAGGACGTTTCAGTCCGGTGTCTGCCTCAAACGGATGGGGGCGAAGGGTTTGTCTCGATTCTGACCCTGCCCAAGG
>JAYOMW010000080.1:11237-13673 GCA_038121045.1 Opitutia bacterium | reverse complement strand
TACGTCGTCCGGAGTGGAGCTTTCGCCCATGACGCGTGGAAACGGAGTTTTGTTTTCGCTATATTCCCTGAGGGAGGAAAGTTGGCTGACCCATGCTTCGACGGAAGTGGAGTTTACGTTGAAGGCTCCGTTAATCAGAAGATTGGCCGCATTGGTCTGATGGCGATGATCTTCATCGGACAGAGAATGGCTTGCCCTGTCGGTGTTCAGGTAAGGAACCAATCTTGGGTTTGCGGATTGCACGGGGGAAGAAAGCGTGGGGTTTCTCCGGTTGTCACCGGATAAAAAATACCCGTCGAAAAGAGCTTGGTTCGCATAATAACTTTGGTCCAGGGTAACGTTTTGGTGATTGAATTCGTTATCAACGTCACGGACTGTACCGGCACCCGTGTCCAAGTTCGCCAAATCCCATGGAAAAAGACGTACCGGAAAATAGTTTCCGGTGAATTGATCAAGGTAATCAAAACTGAATTTGTTGACCAAGTAGGGTATGTCCATATCGGGCTGAAAATCAATACGTCGAACCCGACCCCAAGTCTTGTAACGGGCGACTTGAGTCGTTGCATAGGAATTGCCGACCACGTAAGCGGGGCCTTGCGAATAGGGATTCAAATTAGCGTGCCTGAATTGCACGAGAGAGAGCAAAGGAGTACGGGGGACGCCGAAGAGGATTGCCGAGTCAAACGCAGCTTGCCCTTCCATATCCAAGTTTTGATCTTCATGAAAATACCCAATGCAATACTCGCCTGAGTCATCCACTAACGGAAAGGCCGCTCCTGAAACAAAACTTCCCCCGGTTACGGTCGTTTCCGTGAAGTGTTTCGTCGTATTGAAGTCGTCGAAGTCGGCAAACGGTTCGGAAGTCGGGTTGTTTTGATTCCAGCGGTAAGGAGATCTTTCCCTTCCCGGGTAAGTCGTTCCATCTTCCATTTGACCTCCGTAAAAGCTCGTCCAAGTGTTGCATTTCCTACCACCACCGCCTCCCTTGTAAACAATCGAATCGAACTTTTCCACCGACCAATTGTGCCCGGATCCTGTTTGAAAACTTTCGACAAGAGAACGGGGATTGAATTCGTGAAAAACAATCTTGTCCGAGTCGCCGGGCAATTTCCAGCGGAGCCTGAATCCATTCATAGGAGCCTTGTTCCCCGATAGATTCATAAAGCGGCTCAAGCTCAAGTCGGTGTCGGCGCTTGCAAAATCGCAGGTACCGCTTCCAAGGCCAATATTGAATCTTTTGGTGAATTTCTTGATGACGTGTTCGTTGCTGCCCGACGCCAAGTATAGAGTGATTCCTCTAGGTGAAGGCGTACCGCCGAGCCCAGGAAGAATGTTTCCGGTATCGTCAATGTTTTCCAATTCCGCCCGGCTGACTCCCTTTATGTGCGAGACATAGTGGCGGACGGTGACCGGATCGCTTCCCGGTTGCGTGTAATCAGTAAAGAACTTTGCGATTACGGGAATTTCCGTTCCCTTGACCAATGGGATATCCAATAGGCTCTTGGACCGACCGCTCGGGTCATTCCTGACTTGACTGATCAATGCCCAATCATAGGTTGCTCCAGACCCAACGACAAAATGAGCCTTTTCGCCCGGATTGAGTTTCATGTTGCTGATCCGAAGACGCAAAGGAACTGCACCCGTGGCTCGAACGAATTGAGAACGGCCCGGCTGAAGCTCGACCCGGCTTTGCCGAAAAATGTGAAAAACGGGAATTCTGCCGTTGGAACGGATCGAGGAGGGATGAGTGAAGAGGGCGGTAAAATCGGATTGGTTCCGAAAGCCGAAAAAGGTTCGGTGGTCCGGATTCGACATCATGCCTCTTTCCTGATGCCTGACGTTCTTGAATTGTTTGTCCCAAAAGTCCTCTCGGTCACCTGTATAAATAGGGCGACGCCACGGCCGACTGGCGCCTCCGCCTCCGCCTCCGGGAGGTCTTCCGGGCTTGACCGGAGGCAGTTGGGGAGGACGCGTTCCGGTTTCTCCAGGGTCCCATCTTCCGTTGCCATTCAAATCGATGAACGTATTCGGCCAAATGGAGGCAAACAAGTCATGCCCATCCGGGTCAAAATTGAAATCTGAATGGCTTGGCAAGCTCGTGGAGGAAGTTGAAAAGCCATTTGAAACCGTGGAGGTATTCCTTTTGAGCTCATGATTCCACCATTTCTTGAATATGTCCCAATCTTTGGTGTTGTAAGCTTGGATCTCGTTTTGGATTGGAACTTCGACGATGATGTCTTGCTCCATGGTCAGAGTGACGTCGTACGGATTCCAAAAGGCAACCGACGGAAGAACGGCCAAGCCGAGCCTACCGCCCTCGAAGAAAGGGGCCTGTCCGTATTTAATCTCAACGAGCACAGGACTGATCGGGTGGTTGGAAGGTTCGGGACGGTTTTGGATTCCACGAAGATAATTGTATTGCTTCCTGATTTCGGC
>JAYOMW010000080.1:0-11137 GCA_038121045.1 Opitutia bacterium | reverse complement strand
GCGTAGGAAGCAACCCCTCCTGGCCTTTCTACGTGTGGTATTTGCCTGGCGCCAACTACCTGAAGGTTGGGCTCGAATTCTTTTAGGTAATGAACGCGTTCCTTGTAAAACCATCCGCCGAATCCATAGTCATCGAACTGTTGATCGGGCAGAGCGAAAAGGGCGCTCAAATCGCGCTTGAGCCCCCCCGACCTACTGTCGGAGATCACCCCGTACGAATCTGCGGTAAGGGAATGGTAGTTAGCGGAAACCTTGTCTTTGCGCACGTCTTTGGCACTGTCTGAATCGATGGCACTTTGGTCAAAAACGGCAAAAGAGGTTGAATCGATGACTTGAGTTTGATTTCTCTCGGCATGAGAAAACCGCAGATCGAATCCGGAATCCACGTTGGGTGACTCCGCAACCTGATTTTGATTCCCCGAGGCAAGCAGGTTCAACTTGGCTTTCACTCCTTCGTCCCCGACCCAATAGGCATAAACGGCCGACTTGCCTTCTCTTTCGGAGAGTGCGAAAGAAGTTTTTCTGACCTTCACGGGTTCGGCGACCAAGTAATCTCTCCAATCTTCCGGGTTCACGCTGCCATCCCGTACCCCTTTGTCATAAGTGTGCTTGAGGAGAGGGTTCTTGAGAATCCAGACCGTCTCGTTGGAATCGGGCGCACTAGGCAAGTCGGGATCGGGAAGATCGATCAATGGGTGATGATACGATCTTTCGGTCAATTGCTTTGTCTGCCCCAAAAACTTGTCGGTCTTGACCACTTTCTCGAAGTCGAGCCAGGCGTTGGTTTCCGATCCGTAAGGTGGAAGCCTGTCGTCGACGAAAATTCCATCAGGCACGTCGAGAAAATCGCTCAGTGAATTCCCAAAGGGGCCCGAAGAAGAAAAAATACCCAATTTCTTTTGGTATCCTTCGTTTCCACTGACAAGCCAAGCCACCTCGACCGCCGGGTGAGAATCGAAGCTACTGTCGTAAGTGGTGTATTTGCTGGCGGAATTGCCTGGCTCGAAGTTTCCAGGCATGGGACTGACGCCCGGATTGTCGGAATCGTTGTTGTTCGCCGCCTTGTGCTTCCAAACCCCCGTCCAATATCTCTGACCAAAAGGCAGTTTGTCTATGGCTCCGTTTTCGTTGAGATCGATGCCTTCGGTCGGGGTAACGCTCGGGTCGTATTTGTTTTGGAGAAATTGGGAGGTTTGTTCAACCCGTTCATCAAGCAAATCGGCTGTTCCCGATACTCTCGTGTCCGGTCCGAGATGCTTCTGCAATTCCCCAAGAGCCACCATCATCCCCATCTTCGCGTTGGCTTGCGAGAGCACCCTTTGTTTGCGGAGTTCGGCCAAACTGAGATCGGTCCCGACCAAACTGACGAGGGAAATGACGAGAAGAAAAACCAAGCTCATCAAGGCAAGGGCCAACACCAAGGCGAACCCCTTGCTTTTGTTTTTCCGAGGAAAGGGTTTGGCGTTTCTCGAAAGATCGTTCATAGGGCTCGTTCATAATCGAAACCAAACGGGAATTAAATGCAAACTTAAATGTTAAGCTTTCAACGCTGGGGGATAGCTTTGATGTCTTCCTCCGAAGGCCAAAATTTCTCCACTTCTTCAATCGTGGGAATCTCACGGGGACGAACGATTCGGAAACCGACGAAAATGGCGTCCGTATGATACCAAACGCTCTTGGGAATTTGCGGATCCTGCTTTTTCCAGGCTTCCTCCGAACCCATTCGGGCAGCGCTTCGGTGACTGCTGGCTCCATCATCCCATGATCCACCCTTGACCGCCCGGGGATAGAGGGTATTGGGCGCAACCAATGGGTTGACCCTCACTTGTTTGGGTTTCTCCTTGGCGGGGGGGGCATATTGATCGAGCACCCACTCCCAAACATTGCCGTGCATGTCGTACAAACCAAAAGGATTCGGCGACTTCTGCCCGACCTTTTGATATTGGAATCGACTGTTGCGGACATGCCATGAGTAATTGGACAATTCCTTGGAGTCATCTCCAAAGCTGTAGGCGGTTTCGGTGCCGGCCTTACAGGCATATTCCCACTCAGCCTCCGTTGGCAAACGGTAGAACTTGCCTGTTCGGGCGCTCAGCCACATGCAGTACATTTTTGCGGAAAGTTGGGTCATGCAAATCGCCGGATACCCATTCTTACCCATGCCGAAAGACATGTCGACATATGGAGAGGTCGGCTTGGTCACCGCATCCGCCAGCCCGTCACCCTCGGTCTTTTCAAGGTTATTGTACTCGCGGTTGTCCTTGTCGAGGTTGAGCATCCATAATTCGTACTCGTCCCAAGTCACTTCATGTTTGCCCATCCAAAAATCTGAAACTTGGACGGGATGAGCGGGAAATTCGTTTTGTCCACGGTTTGGGTCATCCAAAGAGCTTCCCATTGTAAATTGGCCCCCCTTGATGGGCAACATCTCAAAATCCACCTTCGAGGTCTTGATCTCCTGACGATAACCGGTGAATTCGTCCTGCACCTTGCCGGGGCTAAATCCCAACTCCCGGTAAAGATCTTTCGGCAGCATCCCCAGGACGGTGAAATTCTTCTTTTTGGGACTCAATATGGCCGACTCGGGCCAAGCAGCCCCCTCCTCAATCCAACGCCTCAACATGAAAAGGTCGGTGGAGGAGAGAGGATCATTTCCCTCGGGTGGCATGAACATTTCGTCGTCGGGCGGGAGTGTGCACAAAACCCAAAGATCACTATCAAGAGGCTCCCCGGGCACGATCACCGTTTCGGAAGCAAAAGCATGCTCGAAAGAATCTAATCGGAGCTTTCCCTTGACCTTTTTTTCGTAATGACAGGAAACGCAATTGAGCTCGAGGATCGGCTGCACGTGCTCGACAAAATCGATCTTTTTGGGAAGTCTTTTGTATGAAACAAGCTTCTCTTCGTCCGGCCAATCCGCGCCTTCCTTGATCCAATCGCTCAAAATCTTCTTCTCGGAATCGGTCAAAGGATAATCTTTTTCCTCGTTCTTGATCGGAGGCATGAAAAGTTCGTCGTCCAAGGGCAAAGTAGTGGTCCAGTAAAGCGAGCTATCTTCGGGCTTGCCAGGTACGATCACATCGTCACCGGCAAAGGCGGAGGCTTTGTCATCGAGCCTTACCTTGCCTTTGGCGTTATCCTCGCGGTGACAACTGACGCAGTTATGCTCCAGGATTGGCTTCACGTCCCGGATGAAATCTATTTTGCATAGTGCGGAATGAAAACTCGCAAAAAAGAGAGTTGAAAGACAAAGTTTTATTTTGGGGTGCATCATGAATAGATGTAGATTATATTTAACAAAAGCGACGCAATATCTCAAAAATTTACCTTGGAGAAAAGAATATTTCCAATGATTCTAATGAAAATCCAACTTTTTATGATGAGATTCGTGCTGTTGTTGTGTGGGTTCTTCATTTTCCGAGAAGGCATGGGCTACCATGTTTTTGAAAAAAAATGCATGGGTGCGAGATTCGTAGTGCTCATCGACGAAGACGACAAAATCAAGGCGCGAGAGGGGGCTGCCGCTGCCTTCAAGGAGGCGGAAAGACTCAACATGGTTCTGAGTGACTATGAAAGCTCAAGTGAGCTTGTCCGATTTTCCGAAAGCTCCCGAACGGGCGAAAAGTTCATGCTGTCCCAGGATCTTTTCGAGGTTTTGAGCCACAGCCAAGACTTGGCTAAAGAAACGAGAGGTTGTTTCGACGTTACGATAGGGCCGCTATCAAGATTATGGCGTATTGCCCGTTTTCAACAAAAAATGCCACCCGAAATCAAATTGAGTTCCGCTTTGAGCAGAATCGGGTATCGAAAAATGGGCCTTTCGGAAGACGATCGGTCAGGGATGTTGAAGACTCCAGGAATGGTTCTTGATTTGGGGGGCATCGCCAAAGGCTACGCAGCCGACAGAATGGTGGAAACGCTCAAGGGCAAAGGCTTAAGGAGATGCTTGATCGATGCGGGAGGAGACCTGGTGTTAGGCGACCCGCCCCGCGGCACGCAGGGCTGGCGTGTGGAAATTGGCGGACTCCGTCACCCGGACTTGCCGGTTTTACACTTGTCAAACCTCGCGGTTGCCACTTCCGGGGATCTCGAACAGTTCGTAGTGATTGAAGGAAAACGCTATTCGCATTTGATCGATCCTGGCACCGGTCTCGGACTGACCACTCAATGCCAAGTCACCGTCCTTGCCCCATCCGGCATGCAGGCGGATTCGTTCGCCTCCGCCTTTCCAGTTATGGGACTAAACAAAACACAAGAATACCTGGACAAGAAAACCGGCATTTCGGTCTACTATCTCCAAAAGAAAGGTTCCGTAACCACCTTCACGCTTTTGGGGCGTAAGAAAAGACAATGATTTTCTCTTGTCATCCGCATCCGAATCCTGCATGTTGTTCCTTTACCCTCATTTTACTATGTCTAGAATTTGCGCAATCACAGGAAAAAGGCCCCGAGTCGGGGGTCGTATCATACACAAGGGCGTCAGTAAAAAAGCCGGCGGCATTGGCTTGCAACTCGTCAAAGTCAACAAGAGAAGATTCAAGCCCAACTTGCAAAGGATTCGGGTCAAGTTGCCGAGTGGTCAAGTCAAGAGAATGTGGGTTGCTGCCAAGGCAATCAAGGCGGGTAAAGTCGTTAAAGGCTAGCTTTGATTTTTTGCTCTTTGCGGTTGTTGCATTCGATACCCGCGGTGAGTGACGAAATTCGATACATGCATCGCTATGATGGATGCATACGCCGGGAAAAAGTATATGGCCAAAAATGGCTGAAACTTATTTACTCATCCCCTTTGGGTAAAATTCCTCTTTGGGTCGCCATCAAAAGAGCTTGGTTTTCCAATTGGTATGGACGAAAAATGAACCGACCGGAAAGCCAAGAGAAAATTTCAGGCTTTATTCGGGAATTTGATCTCGATGAAACGGAATTTGCGTCTCCGGCCAATTCCTTCGTTTCGTTCAACGATTTCTTCTCTCGAAAACTCAAAGCAGGGGCAAGACCCATTTGCAAGGAGCCCGAAACTATTGCATTTCCTGCCGATGGAAGACATTTGGGCTTCGCGAACCTGGCTGAAACTTCATCCATTTTCGTCAAAGGTCAGAGTTTTGATCTGCCAGGCCTTTTTCAATCAAATGAGTTGGCCAAGCCATATGAAAGGGGTTCTCTTGTCATCAGCAGACTCTGTCCCGTGGATTACCATCGGTTTCATTTTCCAGTTCAAGGCCATGCCTCTCAGCCAAAGTTAATCAATGGCTTTTTGTACTCCGTCAACCCCCTGGCTCTCAGAAAAAAGATTTCAATCTTTTGGCAGAATAAACGCTTTCTTAGTTTTATAGATACGAAAAACGGAGGTCGGGTCGCCCAATTTCTCGTAGGGGCGACTTGCGTAGGTTCGGTTTCCTTCGCATCCGATTTTCCCCGGGCGGTCAGCAAGGGAGATGAGTTTGGATATTTTTCATTCGGTGGTTCCTCCGTTCTGACCTTGTTCGAGGAGGGAAAGGTTAGTCTTAGCCCGGACCTTTTGAAAAACTCCTCCGAGGGAATCGAGTTGTATGCCAAAATGGGCGATCAAATGGGTTCATGGATACAAGGGTCCGACTCTCTTCTTGCGCAAAACGGAGGAGGAAAGTAGGAATTGAAGATAGAGTTTTCCACTGATTGCAATCATCCGATGATTTTAAAGTTCAACAGAAAAGGATTTACCCTTTTGGAATTATTGGTCGCAGTTGCCGTAACCGGGTTGCTCGCGGCCTTGCTCTTGAACATCACCACGCAAGTCGTAACTACTCAAACCAAGGCAACCGGAGACTTGGAAACGAATCAGGCGGCTCAATTCATTTTGGACCGAATTCAGGAGGATTTGCAATGCGCCGTTTACCGAAACGACGGAGGCGTTTGGTTGGCGGCAACGATTTTGGAAGATACCACGAACAGTTCGGTTTGGGAACCGGCCGAGCGAGGCAAACCTACCGCCTCTTCTCTCCGGGTAACCGCAGACGATTGGGAAGGTCCTGACGGTGAAGCCGATGATATCGTATCAGCAAACAACCAGTGGTCTTTGGTTGATTCTAGATTCGGGGTGGGCGGAACATGGCTGCGTTTTTTTTCCCAAGCACCCGAGCTTGACCCCGAAGCCGAGAACATGGGGGGAGTACGGGCAATAGGATACCAACTCGTTCGCTATGGATTGACGGGGTCGAAGACCTCAAAACCTCGCTACCAGCTTTTCCGGTCGGACGTTACGGCTAAAGAGACCTTCGAGGCAGGATACGATCTTGACCCCATTGACGGAAAATACGGAGCCGCTGCTCAAGACGGTATCCGGGTTCCGAAAAACATAATCACTCCCATTTTCAACGACAGCGTCGGGCCATCTACGGATTTCTCCCTTGCCGCCAACGTCATCGACTTCGGAATCCGAGCCTATTTGATTGAAGAAAACGACGAAGGCACGGGGCACCTCAGACAAATTTTTCCCGACGTGAATGATTCATCCAGTGGAAGCTCCTCGGTTTACGAATTGTTGTCGACCAGCAACCCATCTCCGGGCTCAATCGGAAAAACCCATGCGTTTCCCGAGGTGGTCGATGTGATGGTAAGAATCCTGACAACGGAAGGCGCGTCCGTAATCTCCGCTTTCGAGGAGGGGCTTCTCCCCGTACCGGAAGACTTTTCCGAAGAAGAGTACTGGTGGGAATTGGCCGAGGGTAATTCCGAGGTATACGTCCGAAGGATAAGGGTTCTTCCGTCGGGTATCTGAGAACCTCTCGGATTACAACTTAAATAAAACCTTTCTGCTTGCGATACTTAAGAGGCGTAATGCCCATTTGCCTGCGAAAATGCTGAGTAAAGGAACTTTGATCATAAAAACCGTTTTCCCTCGCGATGTCCGAAAGCTTGTTGGAAGTGGTTAGTAAGTCATCACAGGCTGCCTCGATCCGCGTCCGGGTTATAAATTGCATGGGAGCGACACCAAATAGTTCGACGAAGCCTCGATGAAGCTTCCGGTGGTTAAGTCCCGAAACTTTGATGAGATCTGCTATGGCAAGCTCGTTTCGGAAATTTTTTCGTATGTAACTGACCGCACGTCCGATTTCGTCATCCCTTTCCCATTTCAATTCACCGTCTCCATAGGGACGAACGGTTCCGATAATACCAATGACTTCGCCATTCCTGTTCAAGAGCGGATACTTGTTGGTCAGGTACCAATCGGGCAACCCTTGGTTGTTGAATACCAATTCAAGAATATTGAGTTTCGGAGACTTGCTTTCGATTACCAAACGGTCATCCCTTCGGAAATGCTCCGCTAACCGGGGGGGGAACAAATCAAAATCGCTTTTTCCGAACAACTCTTCCTCACTCGACAAACCCAACCTTGGCAAAAAACCTCTGTTCACCGCTACCAAGCAGTGATTTAAATCTTTAACGAAGAACGAAACCCCTGGAATGTTTTCAAAGAGGACTCCGATTTGCACGGAATCACAATTTTGAGAGGCAAACCACTCGCTCAACATCTTGTTTGAATAATTTATTGCAGTCATGGACACACTTGTTTGTTTTATGCCAATACTGACAAATACATGTAATTACAATAACTTTTTTATTTTAAACAATCCTATTGAAAAAGCAGGCGGACATTCCTGTATCCAATAAAATGAAATATTAAAAAATAAATGCAAGTCATTGACAGGCAACTATCTTTAAGAAAAAAGTAATGCAACCCAAGCGGTTTTGGCAGGAAAACCTTAATATTTGGAGCAATCACTTGCCCAATCGCCAAAGAATCCTTCTTTTTTATATAATCGGCAGGACCCCAAATCACCGAAGAAGTTATTCCAACTTGAGTTTTTTGAGTTTAGGTCTGATTACAAAAGTGCAATATCCTTGATTTGGATTTTTCTTATAGTAATCCTGATGGTAATCCTCCGCAGGGTAAAAGACGGGAGCTTCGACAATTTCAGTCACAACGGGATCGACCAATTTTTCGGTGAGGTTTTTCTTCCAAGCAACCGCAGTTTCCCGTTGTTCCTCGCTCAAATACATGATCGTGGACCGGTACTGAGTGCCGACGTCGGCTCCCTGTCTGTTCAGCGTGGTGGGATCATGACACTCTCCAAAAACGGAAAGGATTTTCCGATAGCTTATCACAGTAGGGTCATAAACTATTCGAATTACTTCAGCGTGGCCCGTCGTTCCGGTGCAAATTTGCTTGTAGGTCGGATTTATGATCGCACCGCCTGCATATCCGGAGACAACTTCCTTTACGCCATCGTACAGTTCGAAGACAGCTTCCGTACACCAAAAGCACCCGCCCCCTATGATCGCAACTTCTTCCCTCTTGGGCTCTTTCTTCGATGACTTTCGATTTTTGCTACTCATATTTTCAGGTTCACTCCCCAACTCCTGTTTTTCAAGCGATAATTGTTCTTCACCGGTTTTGCATGAAACCAAAGACATCAAACCAAGCGCCAAGATCCGTATCAAAATATCGTTCATTGCCCGTACTCCTTTCCTGTAATCCATTCATGACCACTTTTTAATAATAATTTGTCAGCTGCCAACGGTCCCCATGTTCCGGCCGAGTAGCTCTCCAGTCCTTTTCTACCTTGGTCGGCCCAGTATTCCAAAACGGGGCTAATCAAACCCCAAGACGTTTCGGCTTCGTCCCCCCTGATGAACAGCGTACCATCCCCGTTGAGTGCATCAAGAATCAACCGCTCGTAAGCTTCGGGGGTATTCGAGCCAAAAGTAGTTTCATACCCGAAGGCGAGCTTGATGGGCTGAAGCTTGGTTTCAAGACCTGGCGTTTTGGAATTGAGGTAAAGAGTCACGCCTTCGTTCGGTTGGATTCTTATGACCAACAAGTTGGGCGCGACGTTGAAACGCTTTCCCTCGCCAAAGAGTATAGCCGGAGGCCTGCTGAACTGGACGACGATCTCACTCGCCTTCATAGCCAATCTCTTTCCCGAACGGATATAAAACGGCACCCCCTTCCATCTCCAATTGTCCAAGGACAAACACAGGGCGGCGTAGGTTTCGGTAAAAGAATCTTCTGGAATTGCCTCCTCTTCCAAGTAACCATTTGCCCTTTTGCCTCGGACCAGACCTTCGGTATAAACCCCTCTTACGACTTCCGGGTCATCTCCTTCCAAGGCAAGTGGCTTCAAAGCTTTCAGGGCTTTCACCTTCTCGTCCCTGATCGCCTCCGGGTCCAAGGATGAAGGAGGTTCCATGGCGGTCAGCGCAAGAAGCTGCATCACGTGATTCTGAATCATGTCGCGCATGGCTCCACTTCTGTCGTAATAGCCACCTCGGCTGCCTACCCCCAAATCTTCGGAAACCGTAATTTGGATACTCGATACGAAATGCCTGTTCCATACGGGTTCGAATATGGCATTGGCAAACCTTTGCACAAGAAGGCTTTGCACCGTTTCCTTACCCAAGTAGTGATCGATGCGAAAAACCTGCGACTCTTGAAATCTCCGATTGATGACCTCGTTCAATTCGCGGGCACTGTTCAAATCCCTTCCGAAAGGTTTTTCGATAATGACCTTGGACGCGGTATTCTGGCCATGGTGACGTTTGGCCAGACCACTTGCTCCAAGATTTTCCAAGATTGCCTTGAAGACACCCGGTGGGGTCGATACGTAAAAAAGGCATTGGGCGGTTTGGCCGAGTTCATTTTCGATTGAGGAGATTTTTTTTTCAAGTACCTTGAAACTTTCCAGATCATCGTAAGAACCGGCATGGAACGAAACGCTTTTCGCCAGCTTGTTCCAAGTATCTTCCTCAATGGGCCTTCTGGAATGTGAATCCAAAGATTTTCGAAGGTATTCGCGGAAGGAATCGACGCTCATTTCAGTTCGACCGTATCCGATGAGATGACAGGATTCCGGCAACAGTCCATCCTTGGAAAGATTGAAAATGGCGGGCGCTAACTTTCGAGCCGTCAAGTCTCCGGACGCACCGAAGATCACAATAATGGTAGGAGGTGTTTTACCGGTGGCGTCAGACATAGTTAATGGAAATATGGATGCTTGTTGTCCAAAAAACATACATAAATGCAAGAACTAGGCAAAAATGGCAACGTTTTCGTGATGAAAAACCTTGGGTTTGCTTCCCTTTGCAGTAGGAAGATCGACTTCGATCACGTCAAAGCGATAGTGGTTGGCATTAAAGTTGGCTTCCCCTAGGTAAGACTTGAAAGAGCGTCTTAGAGACTTCATCTTGCGGTTTCCCAACGAGTCGAAACCTCTCACCAAAGAATCTTCCGAGCGGGCACGAACTTCTACGAAAACCAGGACGCCTTCTTTTCGGCAAACCAAGTCGATCTCCTGCCGCCGATCCCGAGAGCTCCTCCAGTTTGAAACGACAATGCGATAACCCTTCCGCCTCAGCAACCTTCGCCCAAGCCATTCTCCGTATCGGCCGCGCGTTCGTGAATTATCCAAATTTGGAGCCAATCCGATTGACCATAGGATCGTTTCCACAAGATCTCGTACTTTGAGATTTAAATTCAACGCCATTCGTGCTTCGGGTACCGGCCCGCCAATTCCTTTTTGACTTGAGGGTAAGACCCTTCCCAAAACGCAGGCAAATCCTTTGTAAGTTGGGAACTTCGGCCATTGGGCGCAAGGATATCGACAGTTATTTTAAATTTTCCGTGGTTGATGCAAGGATGGTGGGAAACGTCGTACAAATCCTGAAGGCAAACTGAAATCTGAGCCTGATCGGAACCATAAGAAATACGATAAGGTTTTCGGCCATTGCCCAGATCGATTTCGGTTGGAACGACTTCTTCAAGCGTCCTTAACTGATTTTCCCCGAATGCGTTTCTGACGAAAGGATACACCTCTATGTTTCGAATGGATTTCCAGTTGCTTTGGCCGTCGCAAATTTCCTCCAAAATCAAGCGTTTGGAATCCTCGTCCAAGGGCTCGATTCCATATTCGGGGAAATTTGTATGCATGAAATGGACGCGGGCAAGAAAAGCCTCAACCTTCGAATCCCATTTCTTCAAAACAAGATCGCCGGAATAAATTGCCTTTGCGTAAGCAGACGAAACTTCCTTGTCGGAAACCTCGAAAGAGTCTTTGTATGAAAACTTCAATTGACCCAATTTCGTATATTTCCTACGCACTAC
>JAYOMW010000079.1:0-13774 GCA_038121045.1 Opitutia bacterium | reverse complement strand
GCCTTGGAGGAGCCGAAGAGGACGCCGTCGGGCACGATAACCGCGGCCCGCCCGCCCACGCGGAGGAGGCGGAGAAAGAGGGCGAGGAAGAGGAGCTCGGTCTTCTTGGTCTTGACCATGCGGAGGAGGTCCTTGGCGGTGGCCTCGTAGTCAAGGCTACCCGCGAAGGGGGGATTGGCGAGGATGAGGGAGTAGGCGCCGGAGTCGTCGGCATGGGCTTCCTCGAGGGTATCCTTGTAGCGGACGTCGGGGCTCTCGATGCCGTGGAGCATCATGTTCATGCTCCCGATGCGGAGCATGGTGGAGTCGAAGTCGAAGCCATGAAAGATGTCCTCGGAAAAGCGTTTGCGGGCGGCCTCGTCGGCAAAGATCTCGGCCTGGTGGTTCTCGCGCAGGTATTCTCCGGCGGCCACGAGGAATCCGCAGGTTCCGCAGGCGGGGTCGCAGATGACGTCGGCGGGGGTGGGCGCGGTCATCTTCACCATCAGATCGATGATGTGGCGGGGGGTGCGGAACTGCCCGTTTTGCCCGGCGGATGCGATCTTGCCCAGCATGTATTCGTAGACGTCGCCCTTGAGGTCGCGGTCGTGCATGGGGAGCTCGTCGAGCCGGTCGATGACGTTGGCGAGCAGGCGGGGGGTGGGCATGATGAAGAGGGCCTCCTTCATGTGGGAAGCGTAGAGGCTCTCGGGCCCGCCGAGGTTCTTGATGAAGGGAAAGACCTCGTCGCGCACGAGGTTGAAGAGGGACTCGGGGGCAAGGTCGCGGAAGCGGGACCAACGCAGGTCCTGAGCGGGTGTGCCCGAAGTGGTGGCGGGGTTGGGACCGTCGGGGAAGACGGGGTCCTCGATGGCGGTACCGAGCCGGGAGGCTTTTTTCTCCCGCAGGGTATGAAGCTCATCGAGCCGCTTGATGAAGAGCAGGTAGGTGAGTTGCTCCACCACCTGCATGGGGTTGGCAATGCCACCCGCCCACATGGCGTCCCAAATGGCATCGACCTTGGATTTAAGTTCTCCGGTAATCATTAATGAATAAGTATGTTTTTCCGTAGGTCTTTAGGGTGGTATGCACGGAGTCTGATATCCCCCAAGCGAGATGAACTACCCCTTCCTTGCCGCCTTGATGGCTTTGAGGAGGAGTTTCTTGGTCATGAGGGCGCCTTCCACGGGGTCGATCCCCCCGCCTTCGAATTCGATGGTGATGACCCCGGAAAAGTCAGAGGCGTGGATGATGCGCAGCATACGGTAGTAATCGGTCTTGGTCTCGTTGCCTTGGTCGTCGAACTTGAGGGCCTTGGCGCAAACCGCTGGGGCATAGGGCAGGCTCTTGGTCACGCCTTCGTAGCGGTCGTAGCGGCCGAAATTGTTGAAGTCGGGAAGGATGCCCGCATTGGGGCGGTCGAGGGCGTCCATCGCCTTGAGCAACCAGTCGGGGTTTTGGGAATTTCCACCGTGGGGTTCGATCACGACTTTTACTTTGCTGTCCTTGGCGTAGTCGCAAAGGCGCCCCACCCCGTCCTTGGCGTTTTGTACGTTCTCGTCGGGGTTGCCGCCCGAGCGGCAGTTCACCCGAATGGCGTCGCAGCCAAGCTGGGCGGCGCAATCGATCCAGCCTTTGTGCTCGTCGACGGCCCGGTCGCGCTGGGCCTTGTCCTTGGCGTCGAGCTGGTTCTTGGCGTCGACCAGGATAAGCACGTTCTTCATGCCTTCCCCGGTGGTGCGCTTGACGAGCTCGCCGACGTACTTCTTGTCGGTGTGCTTGCCCCCGAAGGGACGGTTCCAATACTCGATATGGGTGATTCCGAGCTTTTCCTTGCAAAGGGCCGGGTAGTCGAGGTGGTCGAGCTTGCGCCCGATCCAGCGGTGAAAGGTGTATTCCTGGATGCCGATCTGGAAGCGGTTGGGGTCGTTCTTGGCGACGGCGTGCAGAGAGGGGGTGAGGGTAAGCGCGGCGCCACCGAGGGTGAAGTTGCGCACGAAAGAGCGTCGGGTTTGGGTTTGCATGCCCATACTCTGCTTTTTTTAAGCAAAAAGAGAAAGCCTCTTTTGCTTTAGCGGGAAAAATTCAATTTCCCTCGATCAAAGAGAACAAGACCGTTGTGAAAGACCGTCAGGCGGTCTCCAAAAGAGTTTTACTCTCGGCAAAAAGGATCAGAAGGTGGAATTAGGTGGATCCAAGGTAAAGCCAAACTCAGCAGCCTTGACGGATGCATTTCCCAGTTCCAACGCAGCTTGAAGCATTTTTGGGCCATACTCCTTCGACAATTCCAACTTTTCCTCTTCCGTAGCGTCCGATTCCTCAAGTTGCTCACCGAGTTCCTTGAGTCGGGCTTGGCTCGCATCAAGTTCTTCCTTGGCCGCATCATAGTCTTCCTTGGACTCGATGCCTTCGAGTATTGTGGTCATGGCGTTCATTTCGGAAATCATGTCGTCCATGACCGATCCGGGAGAAGATCCGCAACTGGCAAAAAGCAGCGCCAAAACCGAAAGGAAAGAAGGGAAAAGAAGGGTGGTGGTTTTCATATTCATTATCATTTTTGTTGGATTTGTCCCGTCCATCATGAAACGGACAATTTTAATGGCAAACTTTTTATTAATATTGGGCAACTTCATGTTTTTAGGAGGATTTCTTGAAAGTAACAAAACTTGAATAGCGGGGAACAAGGCATAGTGTGAAAACGATGTCCTTCGTCACGAAGCAAAATATTCCGTCGAGCTCCAAAAGCCTCTCGACAAGCCTAAGGTTTCAAGCTGTAGTTACGCCATTGTTCCTAACTCCATGAGGCTCATGCTTAAGAAACTCTCCCTCTTTGTTTTGATCGGTCCTTCCTTCCTTTGGTCGAAGGTGGATTTCGTGCACGAGGTCATGCCCATCCTTAAAAAGAACTGCGCGGAATGCCATACGGACGGAAAGAAAAAGGGCGGATTGGACATGAACACCCGCTCGTCATTTTTGGCGGGAGGGGAAAACGGCGAGGTCGCGGTTCCGGGCAATCCGTCGGAAAGTTATTTTTTGGAGGCCATCCGGTCCGAAGATTCCGACGAAAGGATGCCTCCCAAGGGGGACGGGCTTTCAGCCGAGGAGATCAAGGTGCTGACTAGATGGGTGACCGAGGGGATGCCTTGGGACGATGGCATCCGTTTGGGATCGTCGGGTTGGGAACCGCCTCTCAAGCCGAGGGTCGTGAAATTACCCAAGGCTCTCAAGGAAAGGAATCATCCGATCGACCGCTTGTTGGACGACTACCTGGCCAAAAACAAAAAGCCCACTCCCGAGGACTCGGAGGATTCCGCATTTGTCCGACGAGCGTACATGGACGTGGTCGGTCTTCTTCCCTCCCCTGAACAGTTGGAGAAATTTTCGGCCAACAAGTCGGTGAACAAGAGAAAGGAACTGATCGACGCTCTTCTTGCCGATGACGTCGCCTACGCCGATCATTGGCTTACTTTCTGGAACGATCTTTTGCGTAACGACTACACGGGGACCGGATTCATCACCGGCGGACGCAAACAGATCACGACCTGGCTCTATGCGGCCTTGCGGGAGAACAAGCCCTACGACGACATGACCCGGGAGTTGATCGATGCGGGCAAGGATGCGTCCGGTTTCATCAACGGGATCAAATGGCGGGGAGACGTAAGCGCAGGGCAGACCGTTCACATGCAGTTCTCCCAAAACGTTTCTCAGGTCTTTCTCGGAATCAATATGAAATGCGCGAGCTGCCACGATAGCTTCATCGACCGATGGACCTTGGAGGAAGCTTACAATTTGGCTTCAATCTTTGCGGACAAGCCCCTCGAACTGACCCGTTGCGACAAACCGACGGGCAAGATGTCGACGGCGAAATGGATTTTCCCGGAATTAGGCGAGATCGATCCGAAGGCTCCGAAGGCGGAACGGCTCAAGCAATTGGCCGGTCTGATGACCCATCCGGAAAACGGACGATTCACCCGTACCATCGTGAATCGCATCTGGGCCCGCTTGATGGGGCGTGGGATCGTGCATCCGGTCGATGCGATGGACACCAAGCCTTGGAATGAGGATTTGCTCGATTACCTGGCGGTCCGCTTTGCCGAAGACGGATACGATTTGCGCAAATTCATCGGCTTCGTCATGTCTTCCCACGCCTACCAGTCCAAGAGCGTTTTTCTGAGCAAGGAACCGGGTGAGGATTACGTGTATTCCGGACCCGTACCCAAGCGCATGACGGCCGAGCAGTTCATGGATTCGATCTGGCAGGTCACGGGCACCAACCCAACGAAGATCGAGGCCAAGGTCGACCGGGCGATTCGGGATGAATCCTCCGCAAAGCCGGATCCCCTTGCCCTGTCCAAGCCTGGAAAAATCACCGCAAAATGGATCTGGGGGCCCAACCCGAACGCCAAAAAGATCAAGTTGAGAAAGATGATCAAGCTGGATTCCAAGCCGGCCTTTGCATCTTTTCTCGCCACTTGCGACAATGCCTTTTCCCTACGTATCAACGGGAAAAACGTGATTTCGTCCAAAGAATGGACCAAGCCCGTCTACCAGCAGACCGCTTCCTTTTTCAAGAAGGGGGACAACTTGATCGAGGTGGATGCCGAAATGTTCGGAGGAGCGTCCGGCTTCGTAGCCCAGTTCATCCTCGGCAAGGACAAGATGCTCGTCGAAACCGACAAGAGCTGGGAGGTGGCCGAGGGCAAGCAATGGAACCCGGCGACCGAAGTTCATTCCTACGGGGAGGGGCCATGGAAACGAGTTTTGGACAACGCAATCGAGTCCAAGACCGGAACCACTCCCGGAGCCAGTCCCCCCATCCGGGCCGCCCTCGTTAAAAACGACTTTTTGATGCGCTCTCTGGGACGCCCCCACCGCGACCAGGTGGTGACCTCCCGACCGGCCGAGTTGACTACTTTGCAGGCGATCGATTTGGCCAACGGACAGATCCTCGCCGATTACCTCGCCAAGGGCGCCCGGGCACTTGAAGGAAAGAAAAAACCGGCCGGAGAACGGATCGATTGGCTGTTCCGCCATGCCCTGGCCCGGCTCCCCTCGCCCTCGGAGAAAAGCATTCTCGCGGAGGTGGCGTCCGAATCCGCAGGCAACCAGGAAATGGAAGACCTTCTTTGGATGGTCTTCATGCATCCCGAATTTCAAATCATACGCTAAGCACCATGAATCTTCCCGAATCCATCATCCGCAGAGATTTCATCAAGCAATTGGGCGTGGCTTCCGCAGCCGCTCTGGCGACCGAAGGAACGAAGGCTTGGGCCAACGAGGCGGTCAAGCATCCGGAGGCCAAGGCCGACTCCTGCATCCTGATTTGGCTGGCCGGGGGGATGGCCGCGCCCGACACCTTCGATCCGAAGCGCTACCATCCGTACGAGGTGGGCTTGGACATGAGCAAGATCCTCAGCACCTTTCCCGCGATCGACACCAACGTGGACGGGCTGAAGATCACCAAAGGCTTGGAGAATATCGCTCAGGTCATGGACCGCGGAACGCTCATCCGTTCGGCTTTTCAACCGGATTTGGGCTCGATCCTTCATTCCCGCCATCAATACCATTGGCATACCGGATACGTCCCGCCCCTGACCGTGGCGGCTCCCCACTTGGGGGCTTGGATGGCCAAGGTACTCGGACCGAAGAACGAGATCGTTCCGCCTTTCATCAATATCGGCCAGCGTCTGGAGGGCGTGGGCGAAAAGGAGGAACTGAAGGCTTTTACCACCGGCGGATTTTTCGGGACCGAATACGGGCCCATGAACCTGCCCTACCCCGAACAGGCCGTCCAGTCGGTCCAACCGCCCAAGGGTATGGAACCGGGACGGTTCTCCAACCGTTACCGTCATTTCAAGAAGTTGGTCGATCAAAACCCGAACCGGGAAAAAATGAGCGACTTCCAGCGCGAATCGATGATTCGCTCGATGGAATCCGCCCACCGATTGTTGCAATCCAAAGAGAAGGACGCCTTCGACTTGACCCTCGAGCCCAAGGAATCCTACGAGGCCTACGACACGGGTCGCTTCGGAAGAGGTTGCCTCTTGGCCCGACGCCTGGTCGAGGAAGGAGCCCGCTTTATCGAGGTGACCACCGAATACGTTCCCTTCCTCCATTGGGACACGCACAAAAGCGGACACACCACGGTTGCTCGAATGAAGAAGGAAATCGACCGACCGATCGCCCAGCTCATACGCGACTTGGACAAAACGGGTAAGCTCGACCGGACCTTGGTCATCATTGCGAGCGAGTTCAGCCGGGATGCCATGATCGAGGGGAAACCCGGATCGAACGCCCGTGATCAGTCTCAGGCGAGGGTGAACAAGCTCAAGGAAATCAGCCACTACGGCCTGCACCGGCACTTTACGGGGGGCACTAGCGTGGCCATGTTCGGAGGAGGCGTCAAAAAAGGATTCGTGTACGGAAAGACTGCGGACGAACGTCCTTTGATGGCGATCGAAAACCCCGTTTCCATCGAAGACCTGCACGCAACCATCTTCACCGCCATGGGCATCAGTCCGAAAACCGCATACGACGTCGAGAAGCGCCCCTTCTTCGCGACCAAGGACGGAACCGGAAAGCCCGCCACCGGGGTCTTCGCCTGATCCGCCCCGCTTCCCCTTGTCTTCATGAAAAACCGATTCCTCAGTCTTCTCTGCGTCCTGTTTGCCGCCTCTACCCTTCACGCAGCCAAGAAACCAAACATCATCTGCATCCTGGTCGATGACCTCGGATACAGCGACCTGTCCTCCTTTGGGGGCAAGGACATCAAGACCCCGGCCATCGACAAGCTTATGGGCGCGGGCATGCGTTTCGACCAATTCTATGCCAATTGCACGGTCTGTACCCCCACCCGCGCCTCGCTCATGACGGGGCGTTATCCGGACTTGGTCGGAGCGCCTGGAGTGATCCGTCAAAACGCGGAAAGCAACTGGGGATTTTTCAACCCGACCGGACCGACCCTGCCCGAGTTGATGAGCAAAGCAGGTTACCATACGGGAATGGTCGGAAAGTGGCACTTGGGATACGAGTCCCCCAATTTGCCCAATGACCGGGGATTTGAATTCTTCCATGGTTTTCTCGGGGACATGATGGACGATTACTGGACCCATTTGCGCGGAGGCGTGAACTGGATGCGCAAGAACAAGGAGATCATCAAGCCCAAGGGGCATGCCACCGAGATCTTCAGCCAATGGGCAATCGATTATATCAAGGAACAATCGGCGGACCCAAAGAAGCCCTTCTTTCTCTACCTGGCTTACAACGCCCCGCACTTCCCCATCCAGCCCCCCAACGATTGGTTGGAGAAGGTCAAGAAGCGCGAGCCCCAACTGAGTCAAAAACGGGCGACCAACGTTGCGTTCGTCGAGCACATGGACCACGAGATCGGAAAGGTGCTGGATGCGGTCAAGCAATTGGGGATCGAGAAGAATACCCTGATCACCTTTTCCTCGGACAACGGAGGGTCCATCCCCCACGCCGCGACCAACAATCCTTGGCGGGGCGGGAAGCAGGAGCATTGGGAAGGCGGAATCCGCGTGCCGACCTGCGCGGTCTGGCCGGGCAAGATTCCAGTTGGCCGGAGCAACGAGTTGGGCATCACGATGGATTACCTGCCGACGTTTTGTGAAATTGCGGGAATCAAGGTCGAAAACGAGATTGAGGGGAAAAGCCTCGCTCCTATTTGGCTCAAGGGAGCCAAGGGCGATCCCAACCGCACCCTGATCTGGGTGAGGCGGGAAGGAAACAACCGCTACCAAGGTCGGGCTTACTATGCAATCCGCAAGGGTGACTGGAAACTTCTCCAAAATCATCCTTTCGAGCCGATGCAACTGCTCAACCTGAAAAACGACCCGGCCGAGGAAAACCCCAAGCCTCCGCACGGCAAGATCGCTCAGGATCTGATCCGCGCCTTGATGAAGCATGTTCAGAAGGCGGGAAACATGCCTTGGCAAAAGCCCTGATTGGATAACGCTACCTCCCGGCTTCGCCCGAGACGGGTTTTTACGTTCGCCAAGGACGACCGAAACGTTAGAAAATTCTTCTCTTCTTTTCAATCACCCCTTGCTTCAGGCTTCTCTCGCATGACTTCGACAGACGATCCCATTTTCAGAGGTTGCATCCCCGCCCTCATGACTCCTTGCAACGCGGACCGCACGCCCGATTATGACAACTTGGTCGAAACCGGGAAAAAGCTCATGGACGCAGGCATGCGTGCCATGGTCTATTGCGGATCGATGGGCGATTGGCCTCTGTTGACCGACGAGCAACGCCAAGAAGGCGTTCGTCGCTTGGTGGAAGCAGGCGTACCCACCGTCGTCGGAACAGGCGCCCAAAATACCGCGCAGGCCGTTTCCCATGCCGCTCATGCGAAGGAAGTCGGAGCCCACGGTTTGATGGTCATCCCACGGGTTCTTTCCCGGGGCACCTCCCCTTCCGCCCAACGGGCTCATTTCTCGGCCATTCTGGATGCGGGGGACGCTTTGCCCGCCGTCATTTACAACAGCCCTTATTACGGGTTCGAGACCAAGTCCGATCTGTTCTTCGCCTTGCGCAAGAACCACCCGAATCTGATCGGGTTCAAGGAGTTCGGCGGTTCGGAATCCCTCAGCTATGCGGCCGAACATATTACGAGCGGTGATCCCGATCTCACCTTGATGGTCGGGGTCGACACCCAAGTTCTGCACGGGTTTCTCCATTGCGGGGCCGGTGGAGCAATCACCGGGGTAGGCAATGCCCTACCCGCTCAGGTTTTGCGACTGGTCGAGTTGTGCGAACGGGCGGCCACGGGCGATCCGGAAGCGACCCGCCTGGCGACCGAGCTCAATCATGCGATGAACGTCTTGTCGACTTTCGACGAGGGGCCGGATTTGGTCCTATACTATAAGGAATTGATGAGCCTCGAGGGCCACGGGGGCTATGATTCGCATTTCAACGCAAGCGATGCCCTGAGCCCGAGTCAAAAAGCGCATCTTCATCAACAATGGGAACAATTCAAGAACTGGTGGGCCGCCTGGCCGGGTTCTTCGGATTCCTGACTTTTGCAAGATTCATGAAAATCACCAAGATTACGGCTTGGCAGGTCGATTTGCCCCTGCACGAAGGAAACTACAAATGGTCGGGCGGAAAATCCGTCGACGTATTCGACAGCACGCTGGTGCGCGTGGAAACCGATGCAGGGGTAACCGGATACGGAGAGGCTTGCCCGCTCGGGCCGGTCTACTTGCCTTCCTATGCAAAGGGGGTACGAGCCGGGTTATCCGAGTTGGCCCCTGCTTTGATCGGACAAGACCCGACCCAGTTGGGCAAGCTCAATCAGATCATGGACAAGGCGATGAAGGGACATCCTTACGTCAAGGCACCCGTCGACGTAGCCTGTTGGGATATTCTGGGCAAGACGGCGAACTTGCCCGTAAGCGATTTATTGGGAGGCACCTACGGGGAGGACTTCGTACTTTACCGGGCGATTTCCCAACAGAGCCCCGAAGAAATGGCCGAGAACGTTTCCGGTTACCGGGAGGAAGGATACCGCCGCTTTCAACTGAAGGTCGGAGGCGATCCGGACGTCGATATCGAGCGTATCCGCCAAGTGGCCGCCGTTCTGCAACCGGGTGACAAATTGGTCGCGGACGCCAACACCGGATGGCTCAAGCACGAGGCCATGCGCGTCGTGGGCGCGGTCAAAGACGTCGACGTCTATATCGAGCAACCCTGCTTGCGCTACGAGGATTGTTTGTCCGTACGCCGGCACACCGACCTGCCCTTCGTGATGGACGAATCGATCGACGGAATCCCTGAGATTCTCCAAGGCGAGCAGGATCTTGCCATGGATGTGGTCAACATCAAGATCAGCAAGTTCGGGGGCCTGACCCGGGCCCGTCAGGCCCGGGATCTATGCGTTTCTTTGGGAATCGCAATGACCCTCGAGGACACTTGGGGCGGCGACGTCGTGACGGCGGCCATCGCTCACTTGGCCCACAGCACGCCGACGGAATATCTCTTTACTTCGACCGATTTCAACAGCTACGTGACCCGTTCCATCGCCCACGGAGCGCCCCAGCGAAAGAACGGTCGTCTGGCCGCTCCCCGAACTCCGGGACTCGGCATCGAACCGATGGAGGAGATCCTTTCCGGCGAACCGGCTTTGGAAATTTCCTAAGTACTAGGCAGCCGCTTTCTGAGAGGCCGTTTCCTTCTCCTTGAAAGTAAGAAGGAAAACGACAAGCACGGCTCCAGCCATAATGGCAGGGAAGTACCAAACCGAAGGCCAATCGGTCGAACCGTCTTTGAGCTTGTTTTCCAAGACCCACCATCCGTTGAGCAGGCCTCCTATGAACATGCCTACTCCCAAGGTTACGAAAGCGATGAATCCCTGGGCAGCGGAACGAATATCGTCCGGAGCCCGTTTGTCGACGTACAATTGGCCGGCAAAGAAGAAGAAGTCGTAGCAAATGCCGTGAAAAAGGACGCCAAGGAAAGCGAGTGCCTGAGCATCGGGTCCCGCGTTGGCGAAGAGAAGGTAGCGCAAAACCCAAAAGAGCATCCCAATCGAAAGAATCATTCGAACTCCGTATTTTCTGAAGAAGAAAGGGACCAAAAGGAGAAAGAAAATCTCCGAGACTTGCCCTAGAGTCATCACTCCCTCCGAGTTATCGATCTTGCAATAACCGAGGAAAAAGTTGGTGGACTGAAAGTAGAAAGACAGAGGAATGCAAATAAGCAAGGAACAGACAATGAAGACCGCGAAGGAACGGTCCTTCATCAAGCGGATGGCCTTGAGCCCCAAGACGTCCCCGACGGAAACCTCCTTGCCCTTCAACCGGGGAGGCGTGTGGGGAAGGGAAAATGCGAAGAGACCGAGGATGACCGAGGCGATCACGCCAAAGGTGTAGGGCCAAGTCGTTGAGCCAAGATCCTGAACGGAATCACCCGTAGGAGCGGCATCCCCACCCATGAACGCAGGAAGTTGCCAGACGAATTCTTCCGAAACGAGAAACCCTCCGCCCACCAGGATTCCAGAGGCGATCCAGCCGATTGTCCCAAGGGTACGAACCGGGGGAGCGTCTTTCTCCGGATTCTCGACGTTTTGGAAGAGGAGAGAATTGACCAAAGCCAAGGTCGGCATGTAGCAGATGAGATGGAGAAGCAACCAAAGGAAGAAATCGTTGAAGTGGGCAGCCTGGGAAGTCAGATAGAGAAAGAGAGCCCCCAACAAATGAAGAACTCCGACCACGATCTGAGTCGGAAAAAAACGGTCCGCGATCATCCCGACGATAAAAGGGGAAACCATGGCCGCGATGCCGGTTGATGCGTAGGCAAGCCCGACCGGCGTAAGAAAGCCCCACAATTTCCAGTCCCCGGCCCCTTCGATGTTTGCAAGGAACTTCCACATGGGAACGTACCAAACTCCCCAGATGAAGAACTGGAGGAACATCATTATACAAAAGCGAACAGTAAGCGATGATTTCATAAGGACAAAGGTTGCAGGCTGAAACCTCATTTTAGGGACTAGTCCACGAATCGATCAATCAGTAAATGCGGTGATTCGAAAACAAGAGGCGAGGCCATTTCCCAAGAGCGAAACGACAGCCCCTCTTCATTCAAGTGCCAAGGAAGACCATTCGTCTTCGGTTGCAGGGGACTTCTGAAATTCCATCAAAATCTTCCATTTCCCGTTCTTCTTGACCAGAAGGGCTTCGAAATGAACATAATCCCGCTTCCATTCTTCTCCTACCCTTTGGCTCGAATAGAGAAAAATTCCCGTTTCGTGGGCGGTATCTTTTCCAATGATCCGCTTGGAGAAACGAAATTCGACCCGGGCCTTCATTTTTCCGGCTTTCGTATCGGCAAATTCCTTGCCCCATCTGATCAAGGCCTGGCTGAGAAGTTCGGATTTTGCGTTTTTGCCGCTGACCAATACCCCGTCCGGGTGACAGGTCGCGCGATAGGCCTCCAAATCACCGGCCTTGACCGCTTGGGAGACTCGAAGCCAATACTCGTCCAGTTCCGCGGCTAGATCTTGAGCATGAAGAATAGTGCCCAAAACCAGAAACAAAAGACTGGCGAGGACTCTTTGGATTCTCATCCTGCCGAACTTGGAAAGTTTTCTCGGAACGGATCAGGGTTGAACGGCTTTCCCGTTCTCCACCAATCTCTCGACCGCTTCCCCATTCTCATAACGGAGTTGCGAAAGGATCCTGCCGTCCTTGTCCCAAGTCGTGTTCAGTCCTTCGAGCTTTCCTTCTTTGTGATGGGCCTCATAAGTCTTGAGTCCGCTTTCGGACCACCATGTTTCCTTTCCTTCCTTCAAGCCGGCCTTGTACTCGCAAAGAAGAGATTGAACCCCGTTCTCATGGTATTCTTTCATCTCTCCCTCAAGGAAGCCATTCTCATAGGATTTGAGCAATTTGAGCGTTCCTTGATCGGAGAAAATTCTAACCGAACCGTTTAAGTGGGATCCTGTTTCACGCTTATATTTGTAGGGTTGATCCGAACCAATGTCGGTCGTTTCCCAGGCCCACTCTTTCCAATCGCTTTGCGTTCCGCTGAAAATAAAGGCTTCGCTTTGCGAGGAATCGACCGAGCCGAGTAATTCGGAATAGGTATCGTAAGGATTTGGAGAAACCCCGGTCGGATCCAATTCCTCGGAGTTCCCACCCCAACCGTTCATTGCCTTGGTGACAAGGCCGTTTTCATCCCACCAATAAGCCGTCCCTACCCGGAATCCATCCTTATATTTGGAGTAGTGCTCGAGATTACCCGATAGAAAATGCCTCAGAACTTCACCCGAATAAGGCATGCCATCCTCTTTTTTTCGCAAGCGTCCCAACTCAATTGGATCGGTACCAGGATCGGAAGCGTCCCTTTTCACCGAGTAATCGGGACCGGCTCCTTCGGGAATCCGACGGGCCACTTCGATGATCTCAAACCCCTCTACAAAGACTTGATCGTACTGAAAGGAATTCCCCGTCCATTTCTTGGAGGGAACGGGTGGCTTGGGCAAGACGGGAGCGGTTGGGCCCTTTTGCACGGGGAGAGCGACGGATTGGTTTTCGTCGGTTCCGGGATTATCCGTGACATTCGGATCGTCTGCGCACGAGCTTAGGCAAACTAGGACGAGGAAGGTTGGCAATAGGTTTCGCATTGTCATGAAATTATTAAGAAAGAGGACCGCTCGATTGACAATAGATTAATCATTGGCGAAGAACACTTCCCATGAAAAATCAGCTCAAGGTCTCATCCAGGCAAGCTCACCAAAAGGCAGGTTTCTGACCACTCCGAAGGCAATCGTAACGATGGCGAGAGCCAAAAGGTATTTCGACAACCGTTGGGGAACTTCGAGTTGCTCGTTCTTCACGACACCAAGCCAAGCCGAACGGGCCAAAAAAAAGAGTGCAAAAGGAAAGCAAACAATGAAAAGTGGGTTGTAGCCGAAGGCTAGGTTAATCTTTCCCTCTACCAATGCATCACAGGCCCGGGTAGCCCCGCATCCCGGGCAATACAAATCGGTGACCTTGTGAAAAATACAGGGAGGAAAAAAGCCCGCCGTTGCCGGGTCAAAATTCCACAACAGAAGGAGGGCGACCAAAACGGCCGCAAGGAAGAAAGACCAAATCACCCTAGGGGAAAATCTTTGGGAGAAAAAAGGCATGGGAACCAATGGCCGTCAATAGGGTTGGGAGGCGGCAATTAAAACCACGTTCAGCAAGAAATATGCAATCCCTCCGATAAAACCAATACCAAACGAAACCCAGCACCATGTCTTCGCCTTGTTCGCGGAATCAACCGCTCCTTG
>JAYOMW010000078.1:0-13943 GCA_038121045.1 Opitutia bacterium | reverse complement strand
TTCCTGAGCTTCGAGATGAGGAATTCGGTCGGGCTTTTGTGCCTGATGCCGGGAGCGCCGGGATAAACCAATTCGCACTCGATTCCCATGGATTTGCAATGCTCCTGTAACTTGACTCCGAAATTGGAGGTGTGGGTCGGATCCCTCTGTTCCTTGCCAAGCGCAGGAGGGGATGAGTAAATCAAATAGACGGCCGGATCATCGGCCGTCACGTTGGCATAGGGAGAGTATTCTTTGATCCAGGGCATGATCTTCTCCCTCTTGGCGAGGAATTCGGAAAAGTTTCTTAGACCGAAGGCATGGGCTCCGTACTTGCTGTTGGGTGTCCATTCCTTCATTTGTTTCGGATCCAAGGTCGTTTGGGCTCCGGTTACAGCGGCGCAGGACAAGCGGGAAGATTCGCGGGCCACCGGGTCTTTGCTTTTGGGATCCGCCAAGTCGTCGTGGAAAGCAAGCCAAAGGCTCGAGCACGCTCCGGCCGAACCTCCGGCTGCTCCGATCCTCTTCTTGTCCAGGTTCCACTCCTTGGCCTTGCTCCTTACGAATTGAAGAGCCCGGGCGGCGTCGCTCAAGGGTGCCTTGACGGGAGGTTTTTCCGTACTGGTGACATAGCGGTAGTTAATGGCCACGACCGAAATCCCTGCCTTGAGCAAAGCGTTGGGGTCGGCGAAGCGGGGAAGTCTTTCCTTCGAGCCTCCCTTCCAACCGCCTCCGTGGATGACGAAAGCTACCGGAGAGGGGGAGTCGGACTTCGCCTTCCAGAAGTCGAGAACGTTGCGGTCATGCTTGCCGTAGGGAACCTCCGAATAGGTGGGCTTGGGAACCTCGGGTGGGTATGGGGAAACCTTTTTTTGGGCCTGGGCCAAACCGGTCAGGAAGACGAGGGACAAAAGGGAAAAGAAGAGTTTGTTCATAGGGTGGCAATACTGCCCCTTCTTCCAATGAAGGGCAACTTAAAGCAAGGCTTGGATCGCTTTTCCTGCATCGGTAATCGGAACGGGTCGATCCCCGTCGTAGAGGTATTCCGAAGGATCGACCTGCAGTGCGGTCAAGGCCGTGGCGAAGAAGTCCGGCACGCTCACGGGGTTCTCCACGATTTTTTCCGACACTTCGTTGCTCAGCCCGTAGGCCCCACGATGATTCAACCCTCCTCCGGCGATTACGTTGGTGAAGCATTTGGACTGGTGGCCACGTCCACCTCCCGAGTCGAATCCGCCTGGTCGTCCGAACTCGGAATTGATGAGAATGACGGTCTTTTCAAGAAGGTGGTGATTCTTCAGGTCGAGAATGAGAGAGGAAAGGGCGTCGTCGAGATCCTGAATGAGCAAATGCTGCTTGAGTTGCCCGGCGTTGTGGGTGTCCCAACCCGTACCGTTTTTGAAATTGTCGCTGTAGGAAACTTCGACAAATCGAACGCCCGACTGGAAAAGGCGTCTTGCCAAAAGGCAACGCTGTCCGAATTCGCTGCCGTAGGAGGCACGCAGGTCGGCTGGTTCGGATTCCAAGTTGAAGGTCTTCATGAATTCGGGTCCGGAAAGACGGATGCTCTCCTGCAGGGCAGCGTCGTATTCAGAGAATTTTTCATCCTTGGGGAATCTTTGCTTGCCCCCTTTCCGGACTTTTTCCAAAAGCTCCTGCCGACGCGAGTTCCTGAAGGTGGAAAGCCATTTGGGCCGGGCCAAACCGGCGGGACCGGACTTCAAGTCGGTTGTGTAGATGAAACCTGCTTCCGGCCCGAGGAATCCGGGTCCGCGGACAATATTGGGGTAACCCAAGACGACGTAGGCAGGGACTCCATCGGCGGCTGCTCCACGCTTATGGGCGACAATGGAGCCGAGGGAAGGGTAGGTCACCGTGCCCGAGGTCGGCCGGCCGGTGTGCATTCGGTTGGTGGCGGCGGCATGTTCGTCCACCACGTCGTGATGAAGGGAGCGCACGGCGGTGACATGCTCCATCAACTTGGCCGTTTTCTTAAGATGTTGGCAAACTTGAACGCCGGGAACGGAGGTGTCGATGGACTCATAGTATCCACCTGCCTTTTTGGTCTTGGCATCACCAAGGGGCTTGGGGTCGAAGGTATCGATCTGAGACATTCCCCCGCCTAGCCACAACATCACGCAATGCTCGGCCTTGCCGAACGCGGGTTTGGCGAAGACAGAAGGGGAGGCAAAGGCCGCAGTGGCCGCCGTCGACTGGATGAAAGTTCTTCGGTTCATGGTATCAGGATCATTTCAGGTGAATTCAAGAGTGTCCACAAGGCGTCTTCGGCCGCTTCTCGCCACGCGGTTTTAAGATACTTGCTGGGTGGATCGCCCCGGCGGGCATCCTCTTCCTGTTGCTGCTTGATGGAATTGGCTTCATTGTCCAGGTGATTGAGCCAGGAGACATAGGGATAACGTTTCTTGTCCGGGTGAGAAAAGGTTTCACGCTTGGGTAGGATCCGGTCATCGAACCCGACCTCGAGCAAGGTTGTAAAGGCCTTTTTTTCCTCTTTTGTGGGGAATCGTGTAAGATAGCGGAGGAACAGATCTTCGGTCAATTGGGAGGCGGATTCCGCATCGATGCACATTTGGGTGATTTCCGAATCGTCGCTCAATCGGGTCAGCCAACCACCCATGACCCCGTTGGCGAGTACTCCGGGTTGAATGGGGTTGGGTTCCTCGATACGGTGACTCGTCGGTTCGGGTCTGGAATTGCGCCAACCAAAGGCAAGCAAAACGTCGACCACCGCCTGGATCTTGGGCATGGCCAAGCTAGGCCGGTCCCGCTCGTTGGCAAGGGTTGTGAACTGCCATGCCCGCTCGGGCCGACCGAAATTAATAAAGAAGCCGGGACTATGGCGTCCTTCCATGTCCATGGTGAGAAGGCCGAGATCCATTTTTTTGCCTGAAACCTGCCAAGCATTGTCCACGACTTGCTCCGCCGTCATTCGACGACGGTAAGGGCCCTCGAAGAAACGGTCGGATTCAACCAAGTTTTCCGGAAGGTCGATAGCCCGTCGCTGATAGGCTTTCGAATTCATGATGAGGCGGGTCAAAGCCTTGAAGTCGTATCCGCTACGAATCAATTCGTCGGTCAAGTATGCCAAGAGGAGCGGGTCGCTTGCTCTTTTGCCTTCCCAATCGTCTACTGTCTCGACAATTCCGGCCCCCATCAGGCGTTTCCACAAGCGGTTGGCCATGACCTCGGCGAAACGGCGTGATGAGGTAATGCGGGCGGCCAACCGTTCGCGGGTGTCCTTGAGGTCTGACGCAACATGTTCCGGCAGGTTGTCACCAAGTTCATCGAAGGGCCAATTCGGTTTAACGGTGGATCCGACCCGAAGGGTCACTTGAATGAGGGATTCGCGTCCGCCTTTTTCGGCGTGCTCGAAAAAACCTGCTGGTACGCTGCTGGTCTTGGGCACTTGAATCGGTTTGCGCGCCAGCATGGCCGCCATCTCAAAGAGTTTTCTTTGGGTGCTGTCGTGATAGGGAGCGTCGTGGCAGCGGGCGCATTTCATTTCGACTCCGAGAAAAGCCGTGCCGATGACATGGGCTTTGGCCGCCATGGGGACGTCGTTTTGGGAAGCTTCCCCGAAACCGGCGGAGCCTCCGTCCCACCTGCTTCCGCGCATCATGATCAATTCGGTGGCGAAACGATCCATCGGTTTGTTATCTCTCAAGGCATCGAGGATCCAGTATCGGAAAGGGCCTGTGTTGTTCAGGTTGGGCTTGAGAAGGTTGGGGTTCTCGGCGAGGGCGTCTTGCCAATAACCGACCCAATTGTCCGCCCAACCGTCCTTCCCGATGACCCGGTCGATCATCTTTGCCCTTTTGTCGGGGGAGGCATTCGCCTGAAAGGAGCGTATCACCTCGAGTGGAGGAGCCATACCCAAGGCATCTATCCAAACCCGCCGAAGAAAGGTCAGGTCATCCACGAGGGGAGTTCTTTCGGAAACTTTGTTGGGTTCCTTGTCCAAATTTCCGCCTTGGAGGATCCATTTTTCCAAAATTGCCACTTGAGCATCGTCGAGTCCATCCCCCTTCGGGGGCATTCGTTCGTCGTTTTCTTCGGACGAAACGAGGGCAAGCAGATGACTTTCCGCGGGTTTGCCCGGCACGATGGCAGGCAAACCCGATTCCCCTCCGGTGAGAAGATTTTTCAGGTTCAGCAAGTTCAAGCCGCCTTTTTCCTTTTCTCCATGACAACGAAAGCAATGCTCCGAGAGGATGGGGCGGACCTTCGCGTTAAAGAAAGAGTCCGGGTTGCCCGAGTCCCTGCGGGCTTGATCGATTCGCTTGTCGATCAATTGATCGATGGATTGAACGCTTGTGGCAGCAGACGTCAGCTTTTCTTGGGTGAGGGCATGTCGTTTCCTCCAATAGTCACCCTGTAGGTCAGCGGCTTGCCTCGTTTTTCTGTCCCGTTGGTTCAATTCGGCCGAGGTGCGAGCCACGAAATCCTCCCATCCTCTGTCCGTCAGTTCGGGACCGGGATTCGGACCAAGCAAGCGGAACATTTCCCCCTTCTTTGCAATGGCCAAGCAGCCTTCACCGAATTCAAGGCGTAACTTGGGACCACCCACCATGACGTCGAAGACCACGACGTGCTTTCCTCCGCGACTGGAGAAGGTCACGATTTTCTCAACGTCGTCCAGAAAGCGGGGACGCATGCCTTCGCGAGGAACGGGGGGGACGGGCTGAACCTGATTGTGGGCTCCACCTCCACGATTGGCGGGTAGGAAGCTGAGGATTTGCTCCCCGTCGACATAGAGACGGGCGATTCCCCGGCTACGTCCGAGAAACTCGTAGTCACCGGGTTCCAAGTCGATTTCGGTCACGGCACGGACAATCATCCCTTCTCCCCAGTCTTCCCGTATGCCCCAGTCGTCGTACTTCCTTGGCAAGCGGATGAATCCGAGGGCGCTTTGTTCCCACTGTCCGATTGCAGGTTTCGGGTTGATGGGTAATTTCGAACGGTTGTTCCAGGGATGCAGGGTGAGGACAAGGGCTCCGGGTTTGGGCTCGGGAAGAACCCTCTCGGGTTCGACTCTCTGATATCGCGTGGCAAAAACTTTAGCCGGCACGATCCGCCGGTATAGAGCGATCTCATCCACCGAGCCAAAAAGGGAATTGTTCAGGTTTCCAGCCATCGAGGAACCGATCCACACCTCGTCGTCATCGACCACCGGCGACCTCGTGGTCGGGCCCCCCATGTCCCACTTGCCTTTGACCGGTTTCCCGTTCAGGTAACCTCGGATGGATTCAGGATCTCCGAAGCGGTAGGTGATCGCGACGTGATGCCACCCCTCATCAACCGTAAAGCCCTGATTGCTTGTCCAGCGATGCCAGTCCGCAGGATGGTCTTTGGTCCCTTTGCTGCGGAAGAGAAAATTCACTCCGGCTTGTCCGTCGCTCGTCCTTTTCAGGCGGAAGGCCCAATTTTGGTTGTTTGCGGGAAAACCCGTGTTGTCCGTTCGACCCTTGGTCAGAATGGCGGCCTGATCACGCAATTCATCCAAATGAACCATGGCTTCCACCGTAATTTCGTCCCCGTTGTCAAAGTCGAAGACCGAATCCTTCCCCGGATCGGCTATGACGATCCGTCCTCCGTTCTTCATTTTTACGGCGGGGTTAACCTTTCCGAAAGCCGGGTATTCGTTGGAGGTCGGACCGCTTGAAGCCTCCACGTTTTTTGCCGGCAAAAAAGAATCAAAGGACCAGTGACGGTCTGGCTTGCTTTCGGTGATGGCCTTGGAAAAATCGGAGTCTTTGCCAGCGAGGCAAAATTGTACCATTATTACTTGGCTCAGGAAGAGAACTGCAGTCCTTGCTGTTATCATCAACTATAAGTTAGAGGGAATTGGTTCTGATAATGAGGAAAAAAATCCTCCAAAGCCAAGGTTTTATTTAAGATCGGACTACCTTTTTCGGGTCCAGTCTTTCCAGGCTTTCTCGATCATTTTTGGGTCGGGTTTCCCGTCGAAGGTCAGGTAGCGGAACTTGGAGACATAGGCTTTGCCCGGTTCGATGGAAAAGGGTTCCTTGACCATGGGCGAGTAGACGAAGTAGGGCATGGAGGGATGGAGACGGACCCATTGGGGGTAACGGAAGTTGTCGGGGTGGTTCATGACCGCGACTCCGCATTCTTGGCCGTCCACCGGGCCGTACGTCGCCACCCAGCGAGGGCGCGAGTGATTTCCGTTCTTGCGGGTCTTCCCCTCGGAGGTGAGCATTCTTCCCTTGGGGTTTCCATCGTCGTCCTTCGCCATCCATTGGGAGTTTCCCCGGATGGCCATTCCGCCATAATGGTATTTTTTTACAAGCAGGGCATCCTTGGTGGCGCAGGTTTGGGTGGAAACGAGGTCGAACTGATGGTAGGGCATTGGTTTGCCCGGGACTTCGATCCGCCAGGTCTCTTTGAGGATCGGTTTGTCGGAATCCTTGCCCGTGGTGAAGATTTGCTCGAAGAGAAAGGAACAGGATTCTTTTCGTCGTTCCTCACCCAAGTATCGGTTAAAGCGGACGTCACCCAACTTCTTGGCCTGATTCCAAAACTCGGTGGGTTTTCCCCGGAAGGTCGATTTTGTCCAGGCGAAGAAGAGGCCATGCTGATGTGGATGGTCAGCGGCATAGTCTCCCGTGACGATCTTGCCGGAGGGAGAAAAGAGAGGATGAATATATCCGCTTCTCGAGTAATGCGAGGGATGTTTTGAGGCTTCGGCGGAGGGTTTGCTCAAGTAGAGCAAGACGGGCTTACCTGCCTTGCTTAATCGGAAGCCTTGGTCAGAAGAATCAAGTTTGAGGGAATCGGAAGCCGGTTTGGGTTCGGTTTTACCGTTGGCGGGATTGAGGGCTAACGCGCACATGGCAAGATACGAAAGTACGTGTCGTGGAATTCTCATTGGATTTGCATTCGGCTTGTTATCAAGGGATGTTCGTATGTTATCCACCTATTAAGATCAATGAGCAAGCGAATCATCCTGGGAACGGTTCTTTTGATGGTCACCGTCTTTTCCTTGCTTTGGTTCTTTTGGCCAAGCGATGAGGATCGCATTCGCGTGCAATTCGACGAATTGTCGGGTTTGGTTTCCAAGACGGAGGATTCGTCCCCGATCTCGGATGCCCTTGCCCTCAAAAACTTTTCCTCTTTGTTTTGCGAAGAGATCGTGCTTGAAACTGGAAACTCCTCGCGTCTCAAGGGAAAATACACCAACCAAGAATTGGTTCGGAACTATGGAAGGCTCAGGGCTTACGCCAAGACGATCGATCTTCGTTTTGAAGTTTTGGAGTTTGTTTCCTTGGATCATGAAGGGGCGAAGGTATCCGTTCGGGTGTTCGCAAGAGCCACCGAAAAGAGAGGAAAGGAGCACCATGAGGATTTTCAGGCCGAGGTTCTTTTGCGAAAAAGGGAAGGAGAGTGGAGGTTCGCCACCTTTACTTATTTGGGGCCGTAGGCATTCAGTTTCTTCTTGCAACCAAGTTGCGATAAGGTTTTTAAAGAAACTCTTCTATGTTCCTTTCCCGAGTAATGGCCCTTCCCATGGCAGGTTTGATCCTGTTGCTCTCGCTTTCAAGCGTGAGCCAACGTTTGCATGAATTGGTCTTTCATGGCGACGAAGGTTGCCGGCACTCTCTCGGCGATCATTCTTGCGGTACTCATGAGAGGCATGACGACCAGGAGGAAAAGGGCGAAGAGGAACTTCCTTGCCCCGTTCTCCTTCTTGCCAAAAGCTTTTTGGCCGCGGATTACAAGCCTGACTTGACCTTTTCGATTGCCTTGGTTTTCGAACCCGGCTTTCTCGTTTCCCCTTCGACTTGGGTCTTTCGTAAACACGACCCATTCGGTGCCCGGGACCCTCCCTTTTTCGCGTAAGTAATCTTTTTCGGGATCGGATCGCCTGTTCGCGTCCGATCTCCCCCTTTTACTCGCGATCGGTTCCGCCCGGATGGATACTGCCGAAACCGCGTTTTCACACTTCCTTAGCCGGGCAATCACAAACACCCAAAAATGAATTTAAAACTGACAGCATTATTCTTGTCTTCTTCCCTGCTCTTCGGACAGGAAGAAGGGCAACCCAGCGAAGTCCCGCAACTCGACCCTTTGGTGATCGAGTCTTCACCGCTCTCTCCCTCTGTGTCTGAAACCACTCAAGCTTGGAGCGTTCTCTCCGGAGACGAACTTGAAAAATCCAAAGGCACGACCCTAGCCGAAACTTTGTCTGACACACCAGGCGTCAGCCAAACCCACTTTGGCCTGGCGTCCAATCGACCGATCATTCGGGGAATGGACAAATTCCGGATACGTGTGCTCCAAAACGGAACCGATAACTTTGACGTTTCCGCTCAATCCGAGGACCATGCCGTTACGGTCGATCCTTTGATGGTCGACCGTATCGAGGTTTTGCGCGGAGCTTCCGCTCTCTTGTATGGTGGTAGTGCCATCGGAGGCGTAGTCAACGTCATCGACCGGAGCATTCCTACCACCCCGTACGGCAAACCGGGAGCCTCCTTGCTTTCCAGTTATAATAGTGTAAACGAAGGTTGGAATTATGGCGCGACCGCGTTTGGCAGTTCCGGCAAGCTGAACTTTCAGGTGAATGGCTTCAAGCGTGACTTCGAAGATTACGATGCCCCTACCTTCTTCACGGAGGATCATCATTCGGGTGCTATAAGCGGACCATTCAATGCAGTTGCAAATAGTTACGGTGAAAGCAGCTCAATTGGTTTCGGAGGATCCTACATGCTCGATTCCGGTTATACCGGGTTGAGTTTCTCAAGGTATGAAAACAAATACGGCGTACCCGGCGAGCATGCGGATAATCTTACTTATGTTGACATGGAAAGCGATCGCTTCGAATTCCGATCAGAGATCGAAGTTTCAGGTTCCGAATGGTTGAATAGTATCCGATTGAACTTTGGCTACGGGGATTACAAGCACAGTGAGATTGGTTACGAAAATGGGGCGCCGCCTTTCCAAACTCACGCAACCTATCTTAGAGAGGGATATGAAGGACGGATTGTCTTTGATCATGACGTTGGCGAATTGAGTGGAGTTTTTGGCCTTCACGGTCTTTTTGACGAGTTCAAGATCGAAGGTCACGAAAGCATTCTTTCCGGACTCACTAAAACTTGGTCTGATGCAACGGCTGCCGCCACCGCAACTTCTACTCCCAGTAATCCGGATATCGAAGGGGAGGACTCCAGTAGAATTGCGCTCTTTTTAATCGAGGAATATGATTGGGACGACGCGACTCGCTTGAACGCCGGGATCCGTTGGGAGCACCTGGACCGGGATTATCAAGGAACTGCGGATCGCGATGATTCGACCTTTAGCGCAAGCGGTGGTGTTTCCCGTGACATCAATGAACTTTGGAATATCAGCGGCAACCTCAGCTACTCCGAGCGTACTCCCGATACCGCCGAGCTCTATGCAGATGGTCCTCACCACGCCACGGAAGCCTATGAAATTGGTAATCCGAACCTGAAAACGGAATCTGCTCGAGGGCTGGAAATCATTATCCGTAAAACCAAAGGCAAGGTGACGGGTCAGTTTTCCGCCTTCCACACAAGATTTAACAATTATGTATTCCTGGAAGAAGTTTCACCGGAACAAGAACGGGACTCGGAAGGTAACCTTAAAAACGACACAAAATATCCTGGTGCCTTAGATGGCTTTCCAGCAGGAACGGAAGGACTCCCGGTCAAGGAATACGAATCGATTAAAGCCGAATATCAAGGTATTGAGGTTGAGATCGATTGGCTGGCCATGGAGAGTCCAAGTTGGGACCTTCTTTTGTCCGCCTATGGTGACTTGCTTCGCGGCAAGAACAAAACCGAAGGGGGCAACTTGCCTAGGATACCAGCCACTAGATTGGGTCTTGGTTTCGAAGTTCAACAAGAAAAATTGGATTTTGGAGCGAAGCTTGTCCGTTCTTTCAAGCAGGATAAATTAGGGCACCATGAAGAGACAACCCCTGCCCATTCTCTGCTCAGTGCCTTTGCATCTTACGACTTCAGTTCAGGAGATTCAGTCGGCCAGGTTTTCCTCCGTGGATACAACCTGACCGACGAATTGGCCTACAACCATTCTTCCCTGCTGAAACAGTTTGCCCCTCTGCCCGGCAGAAGCGTTGAAATTGGCCTGAAGTTTGACTTCTAGTCCAATTTTTTGCGGTATTCGGGGCTGGGCAGATGGGCATTCTTCCTAGTCCCGGAACCATTTCTTCAATTTGCGTTTCAAGGAGTTCAACGTCTCCTCCGAAGCAGGTTCTTGGCTGACGTCACGGCGCTCGTTCGGGTCGTTTTCGAGGTCGAAGAGTTGGAAACGGGCCAAACGGGGATAGTGGATCAGCTTGAAACGCTGGTTTCTCACCATTCTTTGTTGGTCCCTGAAGTATCCGTAAACCTCCTCATAGAGGGTTTCTTTCTTCCCTGAGATGATGGGAAGAAGGCTTTGTCCTTCCACACTTTTCGGGATGGGGATTCCCGCAAGATCGCAAATCGTGGGGTAGAGATCCCTCAGGTAGCACAAGGCTCCGGTTCGCTTGTCCTTGGGAATGCTTGGGCCGGTCATGATCAGCGGCACCCGAATGGTGTGCTCGTACATGTTCTGCTTGCCCATCAGGCCATGACTCCCGAGAGCCAGTCCGTGGTCGCTGGTGAAGAAGACGTAAGTATTGTTCAATCGACCGTCCGATCTTAGGTGCTCGATGATTCGCCCCACTTGTTTGTCGATATGATCGATCACTGCATAATATACGGCGAGTTCATCGAGAACGTCTTCCTTGGTCCGCGGCCAAGGCAACAACCGTTCGTCTCGCCCCGCGTAGTTCCCATGGTCAAAGGGATGCCTCGGCAAGAAATTAGGCGGTAGATTCAGGTCGTCAGGCTTGTATTTTACCTCATAGCCCGGGGGGTAAATCAAGGGATCGTGGGGGCCGGTGAAATTGAGGTGAAGAAAAAAGGGTTTGTCGGTTTTGCGCTTTAAAAATTCGAGGGCTCCGTCGGCGATGAATTGGTCGGTCAGGGGGGTGAGCCCGATTCCTTTGCCTAAGTCTGCTTTTCCCAAGGCATCCTTGAAAGTCCAATTGCGGTAACCGGTGACGGGGCGATCCTTCCGTCCGAGAATCACCTCGTCTTTTTTCCAAGTTCCGCCTCCGCTGCTGAATAGGGCACGGGTTTCCCGATACCCCCGGGTCAGTGGCTTCCCGTCGTTCATCCACTTGCCAACGTACCAGGCATGATACCCGCCGGAAGCCATGGCATCAGGCAGAAGGGTGAGCTTGGGATCTATCCTTTCTGCTCCCATTCCCAACACGCCGTTTCGAAAGCTTGAACATCCGCTCAGGATTTCCGCCCGACTCGGCACGCATAGCGGGTTGGCGCAGGTAGCATGCTCAAAAGTCGTTCCCCCTTTGACCAAGCGGTCCAAGTTGGGCGTGTCGATGACGTCGTTGCCAAGTGCCCCGATTGTGTCGTGGCGCTGGTCGTCGGTCACGATGAGGAGGACGTTGGGCCTGGCTGTGGCAGAGCTGCCATACGAAAAAAAGAAGAGAAAACCAAAAGCAAGCAGCGATTCGATTCTGACGCCGAAAAGATTCATCTGCCGAATTCCGGTTTCAGTCCATCCCGCAAAGTTCGAGAAGCGTGCGGTGAACCTCGAGATCATGACGGTAGGACCATTCGAGTTGTTTCTCGTTCCGGATGACCCGGGCGAGATCCTTGAATTCAGCCTGATAGCTTCTTCCGCCCTTGAGTTGTACGGTTTGAGTTCCTTTTTTGTACTCCCCCCGGTTTTGGTCGAGGTTGAGGTTGAAACGACCCGATTCGAGTGGGTTGATTTCCATGCCGCCCTTGGTTCCTGCAAGGTTGAACCGTCGCCTCGGGAATCCAAAGGGGTCGTTATGGTTGCAGCGCAAGGTAGCGGTTGCCTTTTCGTACTTGAGGACGGCCAACTGATTGTCTGCGAAATCATCCCCTTCCCGTTCACGGGTGCGGAGGTTCAAGCCGTAAACCTTATTCGGTTTGCCCAGAATATGCATGGTGGCGTCCAAGATATGGCATGCGAGCTCGAAAAAACCGCCTCCGGGAAACATGGAGAGTTCCTTCCGCATTCCTTCGCCTGCTTTCTTTCCCATCATGGCGTCAATCTCCATGATTTCGCCGAACCAGCCTTCGCGGACGGCCTTGAACATAAATTCGAAAGAGGGATTGTAACGGAGCATGTAACCCATTTGGACGGCCAATCCTTGCCGCTTGGCCGATGAAAGGAGTTTTTCAAAAGGACCGAGAGCCGGACCAGCGGGTTTATCAAGGTGAATATGAAGGCCTGCCCCGATCACCGGCAAGGCCGTGGTGACCAGGTCTTGCACGCGTGTCTCGATTGCAACCGCTTGGAGTCCCTTTGCATTCATCAGTTGATCCAAAGAAAGAAAGTTTACCCCCTTGGCTCTCTTGCGAAGCGATGGGTCGGGTTCGACTACGCCGACCAGTTCGTAGGTCTCGGGCAAGGAGCGGATTGCGTTGAGCTTGCCGGTGGCATGGGGGTGGGCCAACCCGATTTGTCCGATACGAATGCGATCCTCCTTTCCATGCAAGGGCAGGCTTGTCCCGATCAAGATTCCTGTGGCGCATGAATTGAAGGAACGACGGTCCATGAAGTGAAACCTTATTTGAATCGAGTTTGGCTGAAAAGAACTATCTAAGCTTCTTCAGTTCCTCGTCCGTCCAGGGTGTGGTGCGTTTGTCATGTTTTCGCCGAATGCCGGAGACGGTGCTTTTGTCTACAAGTGTTCCTTCCTTGCCCCAGGCATAGCGCAGATAAGTAAGCAAGTCGGCCAAACGGTCTTCCCGTTCGATCCCGAAGGTCTTGGCGGGGGCCATGTATCCGGCTTGGTAGGTCTTCCCTTCGATGGGGCCCATGAGCCCATGGAAGAACAGAGGGATTAGTTGTCCGGGGTCTCCATGAACCCGTTTCGAGTCGACCAAGGAAGGGGCAAGATATTGTTCGGTTCCGGGTACTTTCACCCCTTGGCCGTCGGCTCCGTGACAAGAAGTGCAGTGTTGGAAATAAAGTTGTTCCCCGGTCTGGATCATCTTGCGGTGGGCGACGTCGAAATCCTTGTCGAATTTCATGCCCCGGTCCCAACTCGAGAGAGCTTTGTTCCATTCCATGTTTACGGAGGCTCTTGTCGATTGGGGAAGCTTGGCGAAGGCTTTGGCGGACTTTATTTGCTCGACGAGAGGGAGATCTTTCTTCCCCCAAAGTGAGACCGCAGTGGCAAGCATCACGCCTTTGTCCGCCAAGTGATTGGAGGCGAGAGCCTGAATCATTTGCTCGGCCTTCGGCTCGTCGATGGTTCCGAGGGTAAAGACGAGTTGCTCGGCTACCCGGGGATCCCGCTCCTTTTCCAAGGGCAGAAGCAGGTCGAGTTGGGCAGGTAGCTTGGTTTCGATGATCTGAACCATTGCCCGGCGTAACACTGGGGAGCGGTCGGCAAGGGCCTCGCGTTTGATCTCGGTGGTCAAGGCGTTCATGCCGTCGAGGGTCCAAAGGGCGTGCATTCGAGGCAATGGAGATTGAGTGAATCGGAAGAGTCCCTCGAGCAGGGGTATGCTCTTTTCGCGGTCGGGGCGAAGGAGAATCAGTTTTTGAGCGGTGTCGCGCCACCAGCCGATCGGGTTTTGCAGGTGGCGGACCAATTCTTCGGTTGATTCCTCGAGCATTTGCGGCTTCTCCATGAAGGGTTGGTGGTCTTTGTGTCGAATCCGCCAGATTCGGCCCATCTGAACATGCTTGTTCACTCCGGTGCGGCGGGCAAACGCCCGGTTGCTTTCGTTGAACCAAGCGGCGTCCTGAATGATGCCCCGATACATGTCCGTGACGTAGAGGCTTCCGTCGGGTCCGGTCGCAGTATTGATGAATCGTGAGTTGAAATCCGAGGAGCGCATGAATTCCTC
>JAYOMW010000077.1:0-13995 GCA_038121045.1 Opitutia bacterium | reverse complement strand
GTCTTATCCGTCGGTCTGTCCGATTACCGGATAAAGAACGATATTACGGTAGCGGACCGAAGTGTGATCGCCCTGGAGCTGAAGCGGCCCGGGACGGGTGACGTCCGATTGAAAGGCCCCGTTGGTGTTGCCGATCACCGGTTGGTTGTCGATCACCGTCTCCCCGTTGAGCACAACGGTGGCGTGGCGGTCCACAATGGTGATCTCGTAGCTTTGCCATTGGCCTCCCGGTCTGCCTGCGTTCTTAGCGGGCTTGACCCGGCTGAAGATGGCGCCGACACCTTGCAGTCCCTGCATGCGACTGTCCCGGTCGACGACCTGTGCCTCGTAGGCTCCGCGTACGTAGATTCCACTGTTTCCTCCGGGTGGCACGTTAAACTCGATGGTCAGCTTGGAGTCACCGAAAACCCGCTCGGTCCTTAGGTTCCCATAGGGTGCGAACGCGTCGAAGGTCTTCTTGGGCGTTTCGTTTACCAGTTCTCCATCCTTCACCTTCCAGCCGTTGATCTTTTTGGGGTTGATCAGTTTCCATCCCGTCAGATCGACCCCGTTAAACAGGCGGATGGGTTTGCCAAACTTCACCTTGGAAAGATCGGGTTTCGGGGGAAGGGGAGGCAAGCGCTTGCCGAGGTGGACAAAGGGTTGCCCGCTTGGAATTTTCATCACCACTCTTATGTCATCCCCTTGGACGGATGCCTCCAAATCGAGCATTTTCCGCTCCCCGGTATAAGGTCCGCCGGGATACTCGGGCGGACCGATTCTCAGGGCCCGTTGGAAGGTAAGCTTTCCATCGGCATACCGGAGGTTTTTGATCGTCTTGGGTTCCCCCACCGTCCAGAGCTGTCCGCTCCATTCCCCTTCGCTTGGCTCCAGGGCCAGCCAGCCCGCGGCCCCGTTGCTCATTTCCAAGGCCCAGTGCCCGGCAAAGATTTTTTGCTCATTAGTGCTTTCTTGTCCAAGCGCCTGCCAAGTGAGCATCACGCTAAAGACTAGAGCGATCGACTGGAGAGCTTTCATTTCAAAGATTACATAGAGGATGTGTCTACTACCCGTCAATCATGCTGTTGATCTCTGACTTTTCTTGCCTTACGGATCAACCCTCTCTTAGTTTCACAAAACAGCCAAGAACGACCTAAATTTAAATAAATTATGAGAAAAACCTTTTTCACCCTTATCCTGCTTGCGATCGCAACAGCTTCGCAAGCGAGTGCCGAATCAGCCAAGAGGCCCAACGTTTTGTTCATCATAGCCGATGATCAATCGCCCTTTGACTTCAAGGCCTATGATCCGTCCTCGCCCTTGGACGCCCCGGCCATCGGCAGGCTGGCATCCGAAGGCATGACCCTCGACCAGGCCTATCACATGGGCTCGATGTCGGGAGCGGTCTGTTCGCCCTCACGCACCATGGTCATGAGTGGTCGCACTTTATGGCACTTGCCCCGACGCGGTAAAAAGCATCAAAAGCGTGAAGAGGGCTTCACCAAGGGGGAAGACATACTCAACAATACCATTCCCGCAGTCTTCAACCGCGCCGGCTACGACACCATGCGCACCTGCAAGAATGGAAACAGTTACAATGCGGCCAATGAATTGTTTACCGTCCGCGAGGACGCCACCAAGCGGGGCGGAACCCCGGAAACCGGTAGCGAGTGGCACGGCGACCGGGTGATTCACTACCTCAACGGACGGGAAAAAGCAAAGGACCCGAACCCCTTCTTCATCTACTTTGGCTTCTCCCATCCACACGACGTCCGTGACGGCACCCCCGAACTGCTCAAGAAATACGGCGCCGTGAACCATCAGGACAAAAAATCCTTGCCTCCTGCCAATCCGAAGGCTCCCAAGCTACCGCTCAACTGGTTGCCCAAGCATCCCTTTCACCATGGTCACCCGGGGTTGCGCGACGAAGTCTCGGTCAGCGGGGTATGGGAACGGCGCGACGAGCGCACCATACGGAACGAGATCGGGCGGCAGTTTGCCTGTGCCGAGAACATCGATCGTCAGGTAGCCCGCGTATTGAAGAAGTTGAAGGACATGGGTGAGCTTGACAACACTTACGTCTTTTATACCGCGGATCACGGAATGGCCATCGGAAGGCATGGACTGCAGGGGAAGCAAAACCTCTACGAGCATACTTGGCGGGTCCCCTTCTTCGCCATGGGTCCAGGCATCAAGGCAGGTTCCCGGGCCCCGGGAAACATCTATCTTTTGGACGTCTTGGCCACCTTCTGTGATTTGACGGGGATCCAAATACCCTCGACCTGCGAGGGCATGAGCTTCAAGCCCGTTCTCATGGGCAAGAAGGACCAAGTACGCGACGTACTTTACGGAGCCTATTGCGGAGGGACCAAGCCGGGCATGCGCTCGGTCCGCAAGGGAGACTGGAAACTCATCAAGTACGACGTCCTTGACGGAAAGGTCCGGGAGACCCAGCTCTTCAACCTCAAGGATAACCCACACGAATTCCTCGCAGAAAGTCATCAGGAAAAGGTCAAGGAACTCTCGGGAGCTCAGCCCAAGAAGGAACAACGGAACCTTGCAAACGACCCCAAGTACGCCGCCAAACTCAGGGAAATGGAAGCCTTGTTACTCTCTGAGATGAAGCGCTTGGACGACCCGCACCGCTTTTGGGATCAGAAAGCGGAATAAAACCCGATTATTCCGAAGAAAGAACTCACCATGGCCTCCTTCCTCAAGGGACAAGGAAAAGGACTCTGGGAAGAAAAAGAGCAAAAAGGGGGAAAATAAATAAATTTTATTCGCCCTCGGTTTCTTCGGGTGGGGGAGGAGCTCCGATTCGATTCGCAATGCCGCGCGAGGAGATAGGCTTGGGCATGAAATCTTCTTTGGATCCGCGTCAAACGCTTCTTGTGACGCTCTTCTTGTCTTGCCCCTTCATTTGAAAGGATTTTGACTCAATCTCTTATGCTTTTTCAAATGACGACTCCGTGCCTTCGGAAATTTCTCGTTTTAGCCGTTGCCGGCCTTTTGGGTCATGGGCTTTTCGGTGGAAAACGACCGAACTTCCTCTTTATCATCGTGGACGACCAATCCCCGCTTGATCTCAAGATATACAACCCCCGCTCGATTCTCGACACGCCCAATCTCGACCGCCTCGCCAAGGAAGGCATGGTGTTGGACGGAGCCTACCACATGGGAGCCTGGGTGGGGGGAGTTTGCACGCCTTCGCGCCACATGGTGATGTCCGGACGCACGGTTTGGCATGTCCCGGACAAGCCGGGTCGCGTCATGAACCCGCACGTTACCAACCCCAAGAAGGTTCCGCCCGATCTGGCTCAATATACTCTGCCGGCAGTCTTCAATCGAGCCGGTTACGACACCATGCGCACTTGCAAGAACGGCAACAGCTACGAAGCGGCTAACAAGCTTTTCACAGTCCGCCACGATGGCACCCGGCGGGGTGGCACCGACGAGACCGGCAGTCATTGGCACGGGGAACGGGTCATGAATTACCTCAAAGAGCGCGAAACCTCCAAAGACAAGGATCCCTTTCTCATCTATTACGGATTCTCTCATCCCCACGACGTACGCGATGGCAAACCCGGGTTGTTGGCCAAGTACGGGGCCGTCAACCACCTCGACCAGGAAAACCTGCCCCCCGCCAACCCAAACCAACCTCCTTTGCCGATCGGTTGGTTACCCGGGCATCCCTTCGACCATGGACACACCACGGTGCGAGACGAAGTGGGTGTGAAAGGCGTCTGGAAGAAGCGCGACGAGCGAACCATAAGAAACGAGATGGGGCGCGAATTCGCTTGCAGCGAGAACATCGACCTTCAGGTCGGGCGGGTGCTGAAGAAGCTGGAGGAGATGGGTGAACTGGACAACACCTACGTCATCTACACCGCGGATCACGGCATGGCCATCGGAAGGCACGGACTGCAAGGCAAACAGAACCTCTACGAACACACTTGGCGCATTCCCTTCATCGTGAAAGGGCCGGGCATAAAGGCCGGCTCACGGGTTGCCGGGAACGTTTACCTGCTCGACGTCCTGGCCACTTTGTGTGACTTGGCCAAGATCGATGCCCCGAAAACCTCCGAGGGGATTAGTTTCAAGCCTGTCCTCATGGGCGACGATGAACAAGTGCGCGACGTCTTGTACGGAGTCTATTGCGGTGGGGGACGCCCGGGGACACGCTCCGTAAAAAAGGGGGACTGGAAATTGACCCAGTACGAAGTGACCAAAACCGGGGTGAAGCATGTTCAGCTTTTCAATTTGAAAGAGAATCCGCACGAGTTCATGAAGGAGCACCATGATCCCGAAGTGATCGCCATAACCGGGGTCAAACCGAAGAAAAGCCAGATCAACTTGGCCAAGAATCCCAAGTATGCCGACAAGCTCAAAGAAATGGAGGGCGTGCTCTTGTCCGAGATGCGCCGCTTGGACGACCCCTATCGGTTTTGGAATCAGCCGAACGACGGACTCGAGGTGCCGATCATAAAGGAGAGGGTCAAGAAACCGAAACAGCCCCGTAAACCCAAGAACCAGTAGCAAGGCTCCGAATGCCCCGGGTTGTTTCTTTTGTTTTTCTCGTCCTCTGCGGCCAGTGGTCGACTTTTGCCGAGCTGCAACCGGCCAAGATCTTTTCCGACCACATGGTGTTGCAACGCGAGGCTGCGGTTCCCTTGTGGGGCCGGGCGAACGCGGAAGCTTCCGTCACGGTGGCCTTTGCGGAACAGTCCGTTGCCACCAAGGCGGACGGGAAAGGACGGTGGAAGGTGGAGCTTGCCCCCATGAAGGCTTCGGCTAAAGGACGTTCGCTTGAAATCAGATCGGGCGACGAGCGGGTGACGATTCAGGACGTCTTGGTTGGCGACGTTTGGTTTGCCGGAGGGCAGTCCAACATGGATTACAAGGTCAAGGGCATGGCCAGCCGCCTGCCCGAAGCCAAGGCCTTGGCGGATGCGGCGAACTATCCCGCCATCCGTCACCGCAAAGTAAATGAACGCCACGCCGCCGTGCCGCAACCTAACCTGACCGGCGGAGATTGGGTCGTCTGTTCTCCCAAAAGCGTAGACGCCTTTTCGGGCGTGGCCTTTGTTTTTGCCCGGCGCCTGCATTTGGAACTGAAAATTCCCATCGGGGTCATCGACTGCGCTTGGGGAGGTACGCCGATCGAGCCTTACATACCAACAAATGCCTTCAAGGGACATCCCACGCTAGTCAAACTTGCCAAGTATGCCGAGACCGGAGATTTCGAGGCGATCAAGAAAATGCCTGGCGGCACCTTTGTCCGAAGCCCGGCTTGGTTGGCCGGGGCGATCTATAACGGTCGCATCGCCCCTGTCGCGCCCTATGGCATTTGCGGAGCCATTTGGTATCAGGCGGAATCAAACTGCGGCAAAGGCGAAGATCCCCGCGACTACCGCTTCAAGCAACGGGCCTTGGTCGAAGGGTGGCGACAAGCTTGGAACAACCCAAACCTGCCGTTTTTCTACGTCCAATTGCCTCAATGGAAAAGCTATGCCTGGACCTATGCGCGTGAGGAACAGCTTCAGGCCCTGCAAGTCGATGGCACGGGGATGGCGGTTACCATCGACCTTGATCATGCTAACGACATTCATCCCCCCAACAAGATCGACGTCGGCGAGCGGCTCGCCCGTTGGCCGTTGGCCAAACTATACGATAAGAAGATTCCCTTCAGCGGCCCCTTGTTTCGGAAAGCCGAAATTCGGGGAGCGAAAGCCGTGGTTCATTTCGATTACGCCGAAGATGGTCTCATGGTCGGACGAATCGAAGGCATTGGTAAAATCGCGGAGGACACGGACGGTGCGTTGAACGGATTCGAGTTGGTGGGGCAGGATGGCGTCTGGCATCCGGCTCAAGCGAGGACAAGGGGCCCGGTCGTGATAGTAAAAAGTTATTTGGTAAAGCAACCGGTGGCGGTACGTTATGCCTGTCATCCGGTGGCCCTCAAAAAAGATCTTCCGTGGAACCTCTACAACAAGGCAGGCTTGCCTGCCTCGCCGTTCTGCTCGGACTGGAGCCTGATGCCTTATGATCCGGCCCAAAACCCGATGCACTGAGAAATTTAAATAAATATGAAAAGGATTCCCAACCTGTTATCCCTGACTGCCTTTGTGTTGCTAATTGTTTGCCTAAGCCCTTCTTCCATGGCCGATCCTCGTCCGGGCAGTCCGCTTTTTCGTTTCGGGGCAGTGGCCGATTGCCAATACTGCGACAAGACAAGCGGAAAAAGAAAGTACGACTTATCGCCCCGAAAGTTATCCGCCTGCGTGGAGCATTACAACAAGCTGGATCTTTCCTTCGTAGTGCATCTCGGGGACTTCATTGACCGGGACTTTGAGAGTTTCGACAAAGTGGTGCCGATCTACAACCGGTTGAAGGCTCCGCACTATCACGTACTGGGCAACCACGACTTCGAAGTCGCGGATGACAAAAAGGCATTGGTGCCGGAAAAGCTCGGACTGAAAAACCGTTACTACGATTTCGCCCGCAAGGGTTGGCGGTTCATCGTAATCGACGGTAACGACGTAAGCCTATATGCTTGGCCCAAGGATGATCCCCGGACCAAGGCGGCTTCCGACTACCATAAATCTCTCAAACCACGCCCCCCAAGCTGGAACGGCGCGGTGGGAGACAAGCAACTGAAATGGATTGAAAGCAAGTTGCGGGACGCAACCAAAGCGAAGGAGCGGGTCATGCTCTTTTGTCATTTTCCAGCGTACCCCAAGAACAGTCACAACCTGTGGAACGACCAAGCATTGACGTGCCTCTTGGCCCGCTACCCCTGCGTGGCGGCCTATCTTAACGGGCACAATCATGCGGGCAATTATGGCGAGCGGGACGATATCCATTACCTCACCTTGAAGGGCATGGTGGATACCGAAAAAACAGCCTACGCCGTCATCGAGGTCTACCCGGACCGTCTGGCGGTGAAAGGGTTTGGCCGGGAAACGGATCGGGAGATGCCGCTATCCGAAAGGGCTAAGTAGGGTTACCTCCAATTCTGGCCAATTGGGGCAAAGGATTGCCTCGGGGAAACCCAAACCTTACTCGGCCTTCGACCAATCCAAGTACCTGCTTGATATTTCCGCATCCTTGGGGTTTCCAAGGTGAAAAAGAAAGCGGTAACGAAAGGTGACTTCCTCACCCTTTTTGATAACGAGGTTTCCCGCCCCCTTTGGTTTTCCCTCGAAATGACGCAAACCAAAAGGATTGGCGGCGACCAAACCATAGTCACGCGCATGCCACCAAGTCGGGTGGCGTGGATTGGAGGGATGATCAAAAATGGAAATTCCCACCTCCTTTTCACCCAAAGGCGCCCAATAGGAAATCCAAGAAGAGCGCTTCCCCCAGACAGCCTTGCCCACAATGCCCTCGCTGTTAAGGGCGCTGCCTTTGGCAACTTGTCCTTTGAGCCTGAGCTGCGGTGCCATGCGGATTCCCATGCTGCCTTCCTTCGTATCGCCAAAAGTAACGTCATCCACGGCCGCCTTCAAGGTAATGGCAACGTCAATGGCCCGGTCTTGCTCGTTGGGGGCATGAAAAGAAAGCCTGCGCTGATCCTGCAGGAGAGTCTTTCCCTCGGCATTCTGCCACAGGTTCAGAGCGGTGAAAGAAGACTCTTCCATGGAAAGAAAATCTTGATGAACAATCTTGCCCTTGCCCTTGCCGACTGCCCAAAAATCGATTCCGTTTACTTCCCCGTGCGTATACCATAACGAGGTATGATGGGGATGGTCCTCCGCCTCTCCCTCGGCAGCCTCCTCCATAGGATATTTCCGCGTAAGCGTTTGCCCCAAGGGCCCGACGACCGGATAAAAGATGGGTTTGGCTCTTTTGGGGTCTTTGTAAACGTAACGCGTAAAGAGCTTGTCGTTAACGTTGACCACGACGGATCCGTTCTCTTTCTTGAGCGAAATTTTGTTCGCGCCGGAGGCAAAACCTTGAGCAAAAACCAATATCAGGAAAATGGAGGCAGTGTATGCGAGTTTCATAAGGAGGTGCGATATTGATGCACAACGGACAATCGCGGTCAACGAGAACTTGGATGGTTCGTCATTAAAAATGAGCCGGTATTTGGGGCTCTCGCCCCTTGAAGCAAGGTCATTCAAGCGGCCAGCTTGTTGCTTCCGAGGAGATTGCCGCAATTAGCAAATGGGTAAGTGCTTGAGCAATGAGAAAGATTCGTTAGAAAATTTTGACCTTAGCCATGCAGAAAAACATCAAAAAGAGCAGGGATGAGGAAAAGTCTTCACCCAAGTGCCAATATGAGAAATGCAACTTTCCCAAAACTTGCGATTGGAACCGGCGATGCATGCAAAGCGAGCTTGAACTAAGCATGAGAGCAAAGAGTACCTTGCCCCCAAAAGATCCCACGAAAAAAGGGAAGTAAAGCTTCCCCGCGACTTATCGGCTGGTCCGCAAGGAGACCGGCTTATCGAGAATTTCTTTCAGCACGAATGCCTTGCGAAGCGAACCTCCCTCCGCAAAAAGTTCTCGCCTCGCCCTCCTCCCTGGGCTCCGGGCAGGAATTGGTTCCTTTGGCGTTTCCTGCAAAGAAGAAGTCTGGATTGGCTCGGGCGAAGAGGGCGGAGGAAGATCGAGCTCTTCGGGCAACTCCCTTTGGCCTGACGAATCAGAAGGAACAAGCTCTTCGTACTCGAATTCTTCCACGATTTCGGGTGGCCCAAAAGCTTTCTTAAGGACTTCGTCGAGGGTCGGCCCGGAGTCGGGCGGTTGACTTGACGGGGCTTTGGCCGAACCTTTTTCGGGGTCTTGCTTTTTCTGAAATATTCTTCCGATCAGGGAGGCCAGGACCAACCCGATGATCACCAAGGTATCCAGAGGCAGGTCAGGCATTTTTCGGGTCGGGTTCGGGAAGAAAAAGGGAAATTAATCCTTGTCCTTCGAAATGCTTGTTCGCATCTCCGTATCCGCTTCGACGTTGCGCATCTTGTAGTAATCCATGATACCGAGGTTTCCGTTGCGGAACGCTTCCGCCATGGCCATCGGAACCTGTGCTTCGGCCTCGACCAACTTCGCTTGCATCTCCTGAACTTTGGCCTTGTTTTCCTGTTCGAGTGCAACGGCGGCGGCTCTTCTGATTTCCGCCTGAGCTTGAGCGACTTCCTTATCTGCGGCGGCTTGGGAAGAACGCAGGGCGGCTCCGCGATTCTCACCCAAATCAACGTCCGCTATGTCGATGGAGAGTATTTCGAAGGCCGTACCTTGATCCAATCCGCGGTCCAAGACTTTCTCGGTTATGGAATTGGGGTTTTCCAACACCACCTTGTAATTCTCCGAGGAGCCAATGGTGGAAACGATGCTTTCGCCTACCCGGGCAATGACGGTTTCTTCCTGAGCGCTTCCGACGTAACGGTCCAAATTACTACGAACGGTGACCCGGGCCCGTACCTTGACTTGAATCCCGTCCTTGGCCACGCCATCGATGGTTTCTCTTCCTTCGATCATGCAATCGATTATCTTTGGATTGATGGAGGTACGAACGGCTTCCAAAACCGACTTGCTTGTTCCCCGGGTAGCCAAATCGATGGCACAAGCACGATCCCATGAGAGCTCTATGTTTGCCTTGGAGGCAGCGATCAAGGCTTGAACCGTTTGAACAACGTTGCCCTCGGCCAGGTAATGAGCTTCCAATTGGTCGGTCGTCAAAGGAATGCTTGCTTTCACCGCGGTTACCCTTGCGTCGACAATCAGTCCGACGGGGACCCCCCTCAGTCGCATCGCCAAAAGGGTAGGAAAGCCGACCGGCGCCTTGGCAAGCAAGGCCTTGAGCCAAGTGGTGAAAAAAGAAAGGATGACAAGCGTGACGGCCAAACCGACGACGACGAGCGCACCGATGATGATCCATTCGATCAAGTTCATGATATCTGTTGGGTATTCGTTATTGTTTTATAAGAAAAAAGGTCTTGGTCGGTTCCATTGAATCCGTCAATTCATAAGCGCCTGACGCGAATGCGAAAATCATCCAGACCGGTCACCTTGACCTTGCAGCCCTTGGGCAGGTATCCATCTTCGCAAACCGCATCATAGCTCTTGCCCTCGAGGGAAACCATCCCTTCGGGGTGATGATCGGTCAAAGACTTCCCTTCCTTTCCCAGCACGTCGTCCGGGGAAACTTCCAAGTTGCTCACCCCGACATCCTCGCTGGTCAGGAACAGGCTCTTGCCAAGCCGGCTTTTGGCCAACCACTTGAACTCGAGAAAAACCATCAGGATCGCGCCGAGCGATCCGACGAGGAAGGTGACGCAGGGAGCAAACCAGCCTCCGAATGCCTCATGGGCCAAATACGCGGAGAAAACAATGCAGACAAAACCGAGGACCCCAAGAATGCCTCCCGGAACAATCGCTTCCAGGCCAATAAGCGCAAAACCAAACAACATGGCAGCGATTACTTCCGTCATTTCACTCGCTCCACAATCAATTCAAGGCCATTCTTTTCAACAACCCTGATCTCTTCGCCTTTTTCAATCTTGCCCAACCTAGATCTGGCCTCGACCCGTACCCCGTCGATGATGACGAACCCTGTGGGGTAGAGCTCGGAGGCCGTCACGCCCAGTGAACCCGATACCGTTCCGGATTGCTCGGCAACCTCCCCTTCTTTCTCTCCGCCGCTTGGAGGGCCACCCACAGTCTCGCTCAAGACCATCCAGTTCCAAAGCGGAGTCTTCGGCAAAATTCGCGAGACAACGAAGCAGGACACCAAGGCCAATGCGATTGCCTGCATGAATTCCACGGCCGGTTCGCGAAACAATGCTGGCGACCAAACGATATCCGAATTCGGCCAAACGTCGACCATGGCCCAGAACACCGAGCCGACGATCAACAACACCCCAACGATACCGGGTAACAAGAAGCCCGGGAGAAGGAAGACTTCAACGGCCACCAGGCATAACCCCAAGAAAAAAAGAAGGAGTTCTTCTTGCCCGGCCAGGCCGGCAACGTACTTCGAGCCGAAAAACACCAGAAGCAAAATCAACCCGAGCGTACCGAAAATACCAAAGCCCGGGGTCTTGAACTCGATAAAGAGTCCGACCAGCCCGAGACCAAGAAGAACAGGAGCAATGCCGTTGAGCCACAAACCGGTTTTCTCTGCCCAATTCACTTCCATTCGGGACAAGCGGTATTCGCCCTGACCCCATCTTTCGTCTAAAAGCTCTTCCACCGACTGGTAAACTCCGATGCCCAAAAGCGGTTGAGGAGGGTCACCGTAACGCTTGCAGGCTTCTTCTCCCGTCAGGGTCAAAAGCTCTCCTTCCTTTTGAATACGCGAGCCATCTTCGGACAGCAAAGGCTTGCCCTCCACAAGCAAAGTTTCATTGGCATCCATCATGGCGGCCATCACCCTGGACCGAAAGGCATGGTTCCCCGAATAGCTGCGGATCTTGGCCTTGAGGTATGAATTGATCTTTCGCTTCATGGACGAATCGATATTGCCTCCACCCCCGCTGACGGCCTCCGCCGCCCCTATTTGCGAGAGGGGAGCAAAAGCGATTTCGCTGGTCGCGATCGCAATGTAAGCTCCCGCCGAAATCGCTTCTCTGTTCACATAGGTGATGATCGTCCCGTCAAAGCGTTCGAGCGTGGCAATGATTTCCTGCATGATTTCGAGGGTGACCCCCAATTCGCCACCGGGCGTCTCCATGTCGAGAACGACGATCGACGCCTTTTCCTTCAAGGCAACCTTCATGCCTCTGCGCAGAATATCAAGCACGGGAGGTCCTATCTGATCCCGGATTGGGATGACGTAGGCAAGCTTGTTCAATTCATGGGAAGGATCCGGTGAAGCAGGGTTTGTTTCCGGGCTTTCGTTGGCGTCGTCAAGGAGAAGCACTTTCTCTCCGTCGGGCCTTGCGGAATCAACTCCCAAGACCACGGCAATCGAAAGGATGAATGCCAAAAACAAGTAAATTCTATTGAGCGACGTCATGAAAAGAGAACATTGGTATTCTAAATACGAATTGGCATTGCGCAAACAGGAAAGAAAGGGCAGTTCATACAACATGGAAAAGGTAAGCTACCAAAACATTGAAATCAACAGGTGGGACGTGGGGCCTTCGACTTTTTTGGCTTCGCCGGAGAAAGGAGCCAGGTTGCTGAACTGGCACGTCAACATGGGCGACGGTTCCGTCCGCGACGTGATTCATTGGCCGGAAAACAACGCAAACCCCTTGCTCCAAGAAGTTCACGGAGGCATTCCCATCTTGTTTCCCTTTGCCGGGGCTTGCTTGCACGAAGGGAAAGAAAACCATTGGAGGTGTCCCGACGGAGTCGTTCGGCAGATGCCCATGCATGGCTTTGCCCGCGATTCCGAGTTTGTCGTTCGCTCCATAGACAAGGCGGGGTTCGAGGTCGAATTGGCCCAAAGGCAATCCGACCGGGAATTCTATCCCTTCGAGTATACCTTTACGGTCATTTATCATTTTTTGGAATTGTCCCTGCAAATCAGCCTGATTTTGGAAAACGAAGGCCGAACCCCCATACCCTGGTCCGCCGGCCTGCACCCGTATTTTCAGGTTCCCTGGCGAAAGGGCTTGGGACGCAAGGAACATCAATTGTCGATTGGAGCAAAGAAGGTTTTTCAATACCAAAAGGGTGGCTTGATGACGAAGAAAGCCCCCGTCCCCTCGCCAGCCGGGCTGGACAACCCCGATCTGATCAACGCCGTTCATTACGAGCTCGACCGGCCAACTGCCGAAATCTCCTTGTTGAACGGGGAAGAAACCATCAGAATAAGCGAAGTGGGCGGGGCGGAAGCTGGAAGTCGCACCAGTTTCGTTTCCTGGAGCAAGGAAGACGCTTCCTATTACTGTGTGGAGCCGTGGATGTCCCCGCCGAACGCCCCCGAAAACAAAACCATGAAAATGGTCCCCCCGGCGGGCCGGGACGAGTTCACGGTGGAGATCGAACTTGCTTAGGACGAGGCTACGGGTGAAGGATCGGGCAATCGAGCTTGATACAGTTCATGCAAAACTTCGTCCCAAAAGGAAATCCTGGCCTCAATGCTGAGCTTGGCCTGAGCAATCACCTCCTCCTCCTTCGTGGGGTCGCCCGCGCACAACTCCTCCAAGATTCGTTTGGCCATCGGGCCGTGATGATCTCCGTCCAGCTCGGCATGCCTTTCCAAGTAGTAGTGAAAGACGGGAGCATCCTGCTTGGACACCTTGGTCAACATAAGAATTCTTTTGAACATCAAAGGAATGACGCTTTCCCGGGCCAAGGCGAAGGAAGCCGCCACCTCGTGAGGTCGGCCGGCATTGATTACTTCAAAGGTATGACTCATGAACTTACGAGAAGGGGAGGGGACTTTGTCGTAGTTCAAACCATCTTCCAACCCGCCGTCCCGGATTCTACCCATAAAGCTCAAAACCTCGTCCACGGGGCACTGCACTTCCTTCATGGATTCGAGGTAAATCTCAAAGTGACTGGAATAATTCTCGCTTTCAGAGCCGAAGGAAAGGTCGGATTCCTCCTCCATGACGATCTCGTTGATGAACCGAATCAGCCTGCCGTTTTCGGGACTGGGAACCCAGGGGGCTCCATGCGGCGCGTAAGCTTGCTGCAACTTCTTGAGCAAGGACATGAAATCCCACACTGCGTATACGTGATGCCGCATGAAAAAACGCAAATCCTCGAGTGACTCGATTTTCGAAAACAGAGGATGCTTCTCTAGTTCCTCGGACAGAGCGGATAGAGCGGACAGGTTCATTCGAATCAATCTTATGCAAATGAAGGGGGATTGCAATTTAGGCAAAGCATGGCGCTCCCGCTGGGAGTCGAACCCAGATCTTCGGTTCCGGAGACCAATGTTCTATCCATTGAACTACAGGAGCTACAGATGGGCGATGAAACATATAAATCGATTCTGGGTCAAACTCATTGATTTGCGCTGATTTCCCTTGAGCGAAGAATTGAATTGGGCGTGCGGTTCGGTTTCCGGTTCACAGTGGATCGCCACGCTTTTCAGGCTCGCAATGACAGGGT
>JAYOMW010000076.1:12022-14036 GCA_038121045.1 Opitutia bacterium | reverse complement strand
GCGCATGCATGACACGCATGAGGTCACTGGTTCGACTCCAGTATCTCCCACCATTACCTCAGCATTCGCCTGATTTTAGCGAAAAACAAGGCAATGGGGGCAAGTTGCCCGTTCAGGTACGCCGCAAGTGGAAAACGGTTTTCCGTTCAGTTGTAATTTTCCCTTTAATGAGGAATAGGTACAACCGTAAACCGAACACCCACCTACTGCCTAAAGCAGAAAGTCCATTACGGTAATAATGCATACCGACCGATTCGGGTTTAGAGAAAAGCGAAGAAAGAAAACTCAAGTTGGGCGCTTGTTCTGAGGAAAAGCATACCGACCAAGGTCTCGACTTTCAAAACCAATGGTATCGGACCAACGGTTTATTCATGACTGTCCAGAAACCGAAAACCAACTTTAGACAGGATCTATTTTGCAATTGATTCATCTCTTTTAAAAAATTTTTCAATACAGAAACTGTATGTCATATTGCCTTACGCTTTACGCAAAAGAAATTAAACAGAAGTGAAAATAGTTCTCTTTTATAAACAGAAATATCTTTCTGTACATTATTTATAGATGCATAGCATCAGATGTAAATTATTTTACCTTACGGAATGAACCAATTGGAAGCAAAGTATTAAGTAAGGCATTTCACCTTGCATAAGTGCCAGTTGTTTTGATAATCGCAAGGCATGAGCAACTTTTCCATGTCCCTTTCGGACCATGCAAAGACATACTCCGGCGGGCTCACGAAACTTGCCGCAAAGGCCCGCTTGAGCCGTCCGTCCCTTTATGATGCCATGTCGGGAAAGTCCATCCCCCGGCCGGAAACTCTCGAGAGAATCCTGAAGGCTTTGGACCTGCCGCAAAAGCACTCGGACGAACTCAAAGAGCAACATCAGGATAGTTTAGCCCTATCGACTCGGAAAAAGAGGCTGCAGTATATGCGAACGAAAGATGATTTCGCACGGCAAGTCGGGTCCTATTTATTGGGGAAGGGTCTCGAAGTATCGTATGTTTCCTCAAGGGAAGAGGCTGACCTTGTCGTTCGAATCGGAAAACAACGCGTTCCCCTTCTTGCCTTGCCCATGATGAACGACTATCCCAAAGCTCTCGGAACTTTGCTGACCGCCATGTACGAATATTCTTCTTCGAAAGGTTTTGTTTGCCGTCCGAAGCTAACTCCGGAGGACCGTAAAAAAGGCCCGACCTTCGACCAATACGGCATCAGGATCATTGCTTACAAAAGTCTCCCCAAAATCCTTGCCACAAAAGAAACTCAATAATTAACGCTTTTAGTCAATTTATTAACAACAATGGGTCCACCCCACCCTACCGTTTCAAAACCAAACGTCCTCGGCATTTCAAAAAACTCTGTTAACCAAACGATTGGCAAGGGTATGTAAGACTATTGCGTTTCATACTCTTTTGGCGTTCAAAAGACTAGGAAAATGCGATTTTTATCGCGAGGGTTTCAGCTTGGCTACCTTGAAGTATCCGATCATTTTACAAGCTTTTATCATTTGACATGAATTCGGATCTTCTGCCTCAATAAGCTCAAGTGAAGTTTGTACTTATAACAAACCGTTTATTCGCATGAGAATCGCAGCCGGAGTTCTTTTGATCGTTGCAGCTATCTTGAACGTCATGGGAGGTTGCACTTGGGCCGGTGCAGGCGCTTGCACAGGCTGCGTAGGCGAAGTTTTGGATCAAAACCGGCTTCAGGAAGAGAATCAATGGAACGATGGGGATGTTTCGGACGACTCTTCTTCTTCTTACACAAACGAAGAGGAGGGTAATGAGACGGATGCGAACTTTGCCGAATCAAATGACTCCGCCTGGGGAGAGGGAACTTCCGATTACGAGGAATTCGAAGAGTTTGACCCTACCGATCAAGAAACCATAGACGAATTAAAAACCTCCGGAGCAGGGATGGCTCTTTATGGTTTTGCCATCATGATTCTTGCGGGAGTCATGATCGGAGCGGCCATTTGCGCATTCCAGGCTAAGAAGGCCAATTTCGTCATGA
>JAYOMW010000076.1:0-11922 GCA_038121045.1 Opitutia bacterium | reverse complement strand
GCGGGTGTTTTCTCCATTATCGCGGCCCGCTCCTTCCCTCATCCTTTCTTGGGATCGTAAATGGACAAAAGCTTCCTCCAGATCAAAACGGTTTTCATCAATGAGCTGGCTTTTACGCCCCGTAAAATTGCCGTCTCCGTGACTTTCGTCTTTTTTTGTCTTTTGTGGGGGTTTGCCTTCAAGGGACTGATTGAATTGAACGAATTCCTCAAAAAAGAAAACGCAGATGCCGGCTTGCTTCTTGCTTTTTTGATGTGGCTCTTGGACCTTGATACGACGGAATGGGTTCAAATTGAAAAAACAGGTGTGTTTTTCGTCTCTTTCGGTCTCCTTGCCCTTCTTACGACTCATTATTTCGTTATCATAATGACGAGCGATCAAACGGCTTCGGAGATTGGCAACCGCTACTTCAGGTACTTGATCACGAGGTGCGGCCGGACGGAAATTTTCTTAGGCCGGTTGCTTTCGGCCCTGACGATCAGTTTGACCGCCATTGCCTTGACGGGAATCGCGGCTTTCGGAGTGGATTGTTACCTCAACGGAACGACTTCGTTCGATTCGGTGCTCTTCGTGATCAAAACCTGTTTTTGGGTGTTTTGGTTTTGCCTTCCTTTCATTTGCCTATGCTCGATGATTTCGGCATGGAGCGGTTCGGTCGCCACTTCAATGCTTTGCTCCATGAGTTTGGCGTTCCTTCTTCCGAAAGTGTTCAACGTCATCGAATTAAAATGGAAAAAAGTCGAGGAAATCAAAGACCTCAGGGAATATTTCCCGGGAAACTTCACCCATTCGGTTCTTTTGGAAAACGCAACTGCCAGTAGCGTCATCGTTCCACTCATTTATGCCGCCCTGTTCGCTTGGATTGGCTGCTTCATTTTCAGAAGGAGGGAGTTTCCGTGAACCCGATCGTTGAGACGAGAGATCTCGGCAAGGCATTCGGGGCAACCATAGCCTTAAAGGGCGTAAACTTGGAAATCCCGCCCCATCAGGTGATCGGATTGGTCGGCCCGAACGGAGCCGGAAAAACCACCCTTTTCTCCATCCTTTCGGGGTTTCTGAAGCCAGGATTCGGTTCCGTTCGGGTTTTGGGTCATTCGCCTTTGTCTCCCGAATTGCAAGGCCGGGTCTCAATCCTTCCACAGGATGCTCCTCTGCGCAGAGGGGTTGGCATTCGGAAACAATTTGAGTTCTTTGCAAAGTTACAGGGTCTTTCTCAAGAAGAAGCTTCACAAGAAGCAGAAAAAGCCCTTGGCGAGGTGGATTTGCTTGAAAAGTCGGACGAAGGACCGGATTCCCTCAGCCACGGGATGAGAAAAAGGGCTTCTTTGGCCCAAGCCTTTCTTGGCAATCCGGAGTTGATTCTGCTCGATGAACCAACCGCGGGTCTTGATCCGGTTACCACTCAAAAAGTCAGGGAACTGGTTCTCGAAAAAGCCGAAGGGCGCACGATCATCATCAGTTCGCACAACTTGGCCGAACTTCAGGAAGCTTGCGATAGCGTAGCCATTCTGAACTTGGGAGAATTAGTCGATTTCCGTCCAGTCTCGGAAATCGTCGGCAGGAGCAAGACCATGATCGTCCGTTTGGAGGGTCCGCCTGACGAGCAGTTGATCAAGGCGGTGACCGATCTGCCCGAAGTCGTTTCGGTGAGTTGCGGTGAACAGGGAAACCCCCGGTTGATCATCAAAGTAGACGGATCCATCGACGATTCGGAGGTCGATCTTGCCATTCTCAGCGTATTCAAGGAACAAAAGGCGCGTTATCGTGAAATCAGGCGAGGAGAATCTCTGGAAGAAAAAGTGGTTCAAATTACCCAAAAGGATCAAAGCAACCAGTAGACCGATCCTGATTTGAGCTTGAGCCAATAAGAGATTGCTCCATGGATCCACAGGAGAACTTTCGGGATCACCGTGAAGGAAACAATTGAATACGGTCAGTTGACGGATATGCTTGAATAATCGTGAGCAGAAAAAAACATCCGCTGGAGATCATCATCATCGTAGGTCTGACTTTGGCTTTCGCCGCCATTTGGCTTTTGGGGCATTGGAATTTGTCCCGGCAACCGCCTCACCACAAAGGTCCTGGCAGCGTAGGCTACCCGGACGCCAACGCCTCGACCAATGAATAAGCTGATATGCGTTTCGGGATGTTCCCGCGGACTTGGACGAGCCTTGGCCATCGAGTTTTCGAGCCGTGGATGGCGGGTTGCGGGGGGCGCCAGAGACTACGAATCTCTCGATCAACTCAGGCAAACCCTGAGCACCGACAACCACCTGCAATCGCTCGACGTGACGATCCCCGAGCAAGTCGATTCTTTCTCCGAGCAGGTTGTCGGGAAACTCGGGTGCCCCGATTTGCTGGTCAACAACGCCGGCATCATTAATTCGAATGCAAAACTGAAAAACGTTACACCAGATGAATTTGCCCAAGTTCTTTCCACCAACTTGGGGGGAACCCACAACATGATCCGGGCTTTCCTGCCTTTCATGGAGAAGGAGGGTAAAGGTATAATCGTAAATTTCAGTTCCTACTGGGGGAAATCGGCTGCTCCGGAAGTCGGTCCCTACTGCGCCAGCAAATGGGGAGTGGAAGGGCTAACACGATCCCTTGCTCAAGAACTCCCCTCTGGCCTAAGCGCAGTTGCCTTGAATCCAGGAATTATTGATACGGACATGCTCCGCTCCTGCTTCGGTGAACAAGCGGCTGCTTACGAAGCCCCCGCCGTCTGGGCCAAAAAAGCGGCCGATTGCCTGATTGGACTGGGACCGAGCGACAACGGGGAAACCGTAATACCCTGACTGTTTAATTTGGCCTTGCCCGCAAATCGGCTTTCTTTTGACGGCTCCCGCATGTATAAAACCGAATATGCTCACACACACGGTTATTTTTTGGCTCAAGAAAGATTTAACGCAGGAGGATAGGGACTTGTTCTTCGACGGAGCAAGGACGCTCGGGACCATCGCGTCGGTGGAGCAAAGCTTCATGGGAACTCCGGCCGACACACCCAAACGCCCTGTGGTCGACGATAGTTACGACTGTGCCTTGAGCGTGGTTTTGAGAGACCTCGATGCTCACGATCTTTACCAGGCTGACCCGATTCATTTGGCTTTCATTGAAAAATGCGGGCATTTGTGGGAGCGCGTCGTCATTTACGACGCAAGCTAATCCAAGTCCGGTTCCAACTGTTGGTTATTGGATTGAGTGGCTAAAAAACGAGTCAAACCGTAGGCAAGCACGACTGCCATCGGTCCAATGACAAAGCCTTGGGGGCCATAGGATAGAATGCCCCCTATGATTCCGAGAAAAAGCAAGAAACTCAGCCAAGCTCCCTGCTCGTGAAGTTTGCGGCCCATTTTGGCTCGAACCCGGCTTATCAAGTAGTTCAAAAACAGGCACAAAACAGCCATCACCAAGGCCTTGACAGGCTCCCCTCTCGACCAAACGAGCGAAGACAAGGGCAACCAGACCATGGCGCTGCCGACCACGGGCACCAACCCGATGAAAGCACCCAGGAAAAAGACCGGAAGAAAGAATATTCCACCGACTAAATGAGCAACCAAGGCAAGCGCGACTCCTCGAAAAAGGGAGGTGAGAACCGTATCGCTTAGCAAACGAAGGGTAATCTTTCTGTGCAACTCAAACCAAGAACGGACTTCCTCCTGATTGAACCCCCCCATTTTCATGGCTTTTTTCAAAAAAGATCCCCCGTGAGCATAGAGAAAGGACAGGGCAATGAGAGCCAAGGTCAATTCAGCTACAAAACCACGCGTCCCCTTGAAAAGAAACTCCAAAAAAGTACCTGAAAATTCGCGAGTATCCCCAATCAAGTTAGTCACGAACTGAACCGTTTTCTCCCGGTCGATCGGGAGACGGGGATAAATGGATTGGATTTCACTCACGCCGTTGGAAACACTTTGGACAATGGCATCACGCCCCTCCTCTTTGCCCAAGGCGAGAGACCAAACGGTCTTGGTGATACCTTGAACGCTCCCCATCCCCGAGGCTTGAAGCAGAAGCAGGACGAAAGGGGAAAGCAAAACCAACAACAAAGTCAGGGTGGAAAAGACAGCGCATAGCTCCGCCCGCCTTTGTTCATGCAAGCGTGGAAGCATGATTCGACCCAAACGCTCAATTGGCCGGAAAAAAACCGGATAGGTCAGGGCGGCCAAAGAAACGGCAAAGAGAATGAACTCAAAAAGCGGGCGGAACGTTCCGTAAAGGGGAATCAGCAAAACCAAGATAGCGAAAATCAACAAAGTGCGCCTTTTCCAAATCTTCCAAAAGGCCTTCCTCTTGTCGGACAAGAGATCTTCGGATGCACTGTCAGGCTGGTCGCTATCGGCCATTCTCAATCTCTAGTCACGGCGAGGTGTCATCGCAAGATGGTTTCTCAGGAATTTTCCCGTGGGGGTTTCTTGACGGGCAAGTTGCTGCGGAGATCCTTCGAAGATTAGTTTTCCACCCTCCACTCCTCCCCCGGGTCCAATTTCGATCAAATGATCGGCCAAACGAACGACGTCAAGGTTGTGTTCGATCACGACTAGCGTGTTACCGGCATCACGTAGCTTGAAAAGGAGATCCATCAGGCGCTGCACGTCAAGCCAATGCAATCCGGTGGTTGGCTCGTCCAACAGATACAAGGCCTTGCCCGTCTGCTTGCGGCTAAGCTCAAGAGACAGCTTCAACCTCTGCGCTTCCCCCCCCGAAAGCGTATTGGCCGCCTGCCCGAGTTGCAGGTAACCCAGTCCCACGGCATCCAGGGTTTCCAACTTGGATAGAATGGAAGGATGCTTGCCAAAAACGTCGATGGCTTCGGAAACTGTCATATCGAGAACTTCCGCTATATTCCTTCCTCGAAAATTCACTTCGAGAGTCTCGCGATTATAGCGACGGCCCTTGCAGCTCTCGCATTCGACGTAGACGTCGGCCAGAAACTGCATGTCCAGCTTGACCACCCCGTCTCCTTTGCACCGTTCGCAACGCCCCCCAGGAAGATTGAAACTGAAGCGACCCGGGCCGTAACCTCGGACGCGGCTCAGTGAGCACTGGGAAAAGAGTTTTCGCAACAAATCGAAAAGCTTGATGAAGGTGGCCGGATTGGAACGAGGGCTTTTTCCAATGGGCGATTGATCTACTCGAACGGCTTGCTCAAAATGCTCCAACCCCTCGATTCCCGAATGTGCCCCGGGGAGTTGCTTGGCCCGATGCAAGGAATGTGCAGCCGTTTTGGCCAGTACTTCATTGACGAGCGTACTCTTGCCCGAACCCGAAACTCCGCATACCACGGTGAGAAGTCCGACGGGAAAAGAAACGTCAATTTCCCGAAGGTTGTTCGCCCTGGCCGAACGAACGAAGAGTTCGGCTTTGCCCGGCTTTTTGTCCTTGGCATTCTTTTCGATTTCCTCTTTTCCGGAAAGAAAAGATCCGCTCCGACTCGACGAGGAAGCAAGGCAATCTTTCAGGTTCCCCGCAAAGATCAACTCTCCTCCGTCCACTCCCGGCCCGGGGCCGATTTCAAGCAGGTGATCGCAAGCCAGCAAGGTGTCGCCATCATGCTCGACCACAATCACTGTATTTCCGCGATCCCTCAGTCCGCGCAAAACCGTTAGCAAACGATCGTGATCAGCGGGATGGAGACCGACCGTAGGCTCGTCAAGAACATAGGTGACTCCGACCAACCCCATTCCCAATTGAGTCGCAAGTCGGGCCCGTTGAGCCTCCCCGCCGCTCAGGGTTCGATAGGGCCTGTCCAGCGAAAGATACCCAAGGCCCACTTGATCGAGAAAACCCAACCGTTGGCGCAATCCGTTTACCGCATCCATGACTTGCCGGCATTGCTCGTTCTTCGAGAGATCATTCTCAACGAAAGACCAAGCCGAGGAAGCGCTCCGGGAAAGCAGCGAATCAAAAGTCGCTCCGGCCAAGGTAACGGAGCGGGCATAGGAAGAAAGCCTGTTCCCTTCGCATGAAGAGCAAAGCGTTCCGACTTGATAGGTCAAAAGCTTGGCCCGCAAGCCTTCGCTTGAAGTATTCCGCATGGTTTCGGAGAGATCCTTCAAAACTCCCGGAAAGGGCTGTTTCTTCGCTCGACCCCGACCGACCTGAAGCTTGAGCTCATAGCTTTTCCGGTCATCGCCATGAAGAACGAAACGACGGATCTCGGATGGCAGTTCGATCCAGGGGGTTTTCAAATCCAAGGATGCCTGATCGGCAAGTGCTTTGAGAATGTTCTTTCGGAGAGTGATCATCTTGCGCGAACCCAGCCGCCAAGGCTTGATGGCTCCCTTGGAAAGAGAAAGCGACGGATCGGGAACGACGAGATCCTCTCGAAAGCTGAGGACTTGTCCAAGGCCGCCACAGGTTTCGCAAGCGCCGTCTGGGTGATTCCAGGAAAAATGGCGGGGCGTCAGAGCGGGATAAGTCTTGCCACACTTCTCGCAGGCAAAACTTTGTGAGAGAAAAATTTCTCGAAGAGATCCATCGGTCGGATCTTCGATCAAAGCAATGGCTCGCTCCTCTCCTTCCTTGAAGGCAAGTTCAAGTGAATCGGCGATCCGACTTCGGGCCGTTTCGTTGATCGACAAGCGGTCCACTACGATCTCCACCTTCAGTTCCCGCCCCCGTGTTTTTTCGGGAATCAGTTCACGGTCATCAAGCCTCTTGATCAGCCCCTCGATCCGTACGCGCTGAAAGCCTCTCCTCTCCAAAGCCGGTAATTCCTCTCGCAAAACAGCCGCCTTTGCCGTAGCGAAAGGGGCAAGTAAGATCGCCCGTTTGTCCATGCCTTCGACAAGAATCTGCTTAACGCAGTCATCGAGGCTTCTGCGCGAAACAACGGCTCCGTCAATCGGACAATGAGGCAGACCAACCGTTGCCCAAAGCAAACGAGCGTAGTCCGCTACCTCCGTAGCCGTCGCAACGGTGCTTCTCGGGCCGGCGGATCGGAAGGCTGCCTGCTCGATCGCCAAAACGGGGGACAAGCCCTCGACGTAATCAACGTCCGGTCGACGGACTTTTTCCAAGGCTTGACGTGCCTTGGGCGAAAGGCTCTCGACGTACTTCCGGTGACCCTCGGCAGCCAAGACGTCAAAAACCAAGGATGACTTGCCAGAGCCACTGACGCCGGTTACGCCAATCAGTTTGCCACGGGGAAATTCAGCGACCACCCCCTTCAGGTTATTTTCCCGAGCTCCCTTGACAAGGATCCGGGGAGCCTCCGCCTTGCGACTTTTTTTCTCCACGCCCATATCGTATCTAAGCATGATCCCGAAAGGGGCTTCTGCCAAGCAGGATAAATAATTCTTCTCTTCCCTTCAATTTAAGGCTATTAGAGAAGCGTGAACAATCCCATACTTTACGTAAAGCAAGGTTGTCCATGGTGCATAGATGCCTTGGCCTACTTCAAACAAAAGAACGTCGAACTTGAAATCATCGACGTTCGATCCGACCCGACTCGGTTAAAGGAATTGGAACAAATTAGTGGTCAAACCAAGACTCCTACCCTGAAACATGGAGACTTTATGGTCAAGGACTTCGATTTGGATGAATTCGAACAGGCCTTGGCCCAAAACCCTCAGGCAGCCAAGAACTTGGGCATGCTCTGACTACCTATTTTCATACGGAAATTCCGAGCAAGGCCATCGGACTACCTTTGTGCAATCAGCGATTGAGGGCGTCCAACCGACGGTTCAATTCGCCCATCTTTTGCCGAAGGTCTTCGAGTGAGTTCGATTCGTCATTGGCGGGCATGTCCAAATCCAATGCCTTTACCCCGGCGGATGTGTCGTAGACTTTGGCGGTGTCCGTGACGTGAGGAGTGATGTTGCCGGAGGTTACGATCTTAGTGGCTTCCTTGCCATTACGAAAAACGGTGTAGGTTTGGGGAGATCTTTCCAATTCAAGGGTTTCGGTCTGATCGGAATTGAACCTCTTGACCTGCCGATAGTTTTTGTTCGAGGCTCTTCTTCCCACCACCTTGGCCTTTGACGTCTTGAAAACGAAGAAGTTGTGCTCCACGACGTGAAAATGGGGATCGACTATGAATTGATCGGCTTTTCCATCCAAAGCTTTGTAAACGGCTGACTGCATGGATTGCTTGACGACCTTCCCCCCCAGTTCATGCTCTTGGGGATGAGCGCGAAAAGAGGCTCGCCCGGGGTCTCCCCAGCGAATAAAGCCCAACAATTCGGCCCTCGTTCCTTCTCCCGAAATCTGCTCTCCAATTTCAATGTCGGAAGTAATGGCAGGATAAGGCTCGAGGGGACCTGTCCGGTTTGCCGTTCGCGTGCAACTGGAAAACACAAAAAGGAGGGAGGCGATTGCCAAGGGAAATAATTCTCGTTTCATAATCAAAAAAATTTGTCGGGTTAAAGAAATCAGAAATTCTTCTTGGTAGAGAAATAGAATTCCATCCCTTCCTCAATCACGTCGTGAGCTCCTACCCCGGCGATGCCAAGGCTAAAATTCCACGGGGCGTTCGGCATCAGAATGAACTCGGTCCCATAATCGACCCAGGTGGAGTCCGTCAAAACGTCTCCATTCGAATGGTTGAGCCTGACGAAAGGCAACAAGGTGAAATTCTCGTGCAAGTGGTAATGCAAAGCCAATGCTCCACGGAACAACCAAAATGAATCGTCGTTGGCCTCATTGCTCGGATAGTACTGACCGATCGAGAGTCGCCCCGACCAATTCATGCCGTATGCGGTGCTCGATTCCGCCATGGCTTCGAAAGAGATGTTGGTCATGGATTCGTCAAAAATAGGGAAATCGCTGGACGAGTTGACGTATCCGATATTCACACCCCACGAAACATAGTCGTTGATTCGATAATTCGGAAACAATTCGATTCCCGTGGTGAGACCTCGGTCATCCCAATTTCCCACTTCAAAGCGTGAGATCGAGAGAGGAATTCTAACTTGCAAGTTCGGGTTGCCACCCAAGCCCAGGCCGAAGGTCAAACCGTACAGATCGTTTTCGATCGGTTCGTCGTAACCAGAAGAGTCGACTTTGTCAGTATCGAAGAATTTTCCATTGAACTCTTGATTCATGTAGTGAACGTCGACGTACAAAGTTTTGAGAAAACCACTCGTAACGGGAATGTTGGAGGGGCGACGCAGGTCACGCAATTCGTCTGCGAGGCTTCGGAAGCCCAAATAGTAGCCTTGGGTAACCCCCTTGCGGTATCCGGCTTTCACGTCGTTCGGGCCTTTGTTTGGCGAAGTGGTCAAAGTTCTCAAATTAGTTTGGCCAGAAAGCACAAATAACGATGAAAAAAATAAAGAAATAGGAAAGTATAAATGTTTCATAGTTTGGTTTAAGAAGCGTATCCTTGAGTTGGTTGATTTCTTCGTCAACCTATAAATCGAATCTTGATTTCGAGCAAATAGATCAAATTTTCGAGCAAAATTCCGAAAATCGCTCCAATCCTTTTTCGATAATTTCATCCGACGTCGCATAACTCAGCCTGACGTAACCTTCGGCTCCGAAAGCATGCCCCGACACCACCGCCACTTTTTGATCGTCGAGCAGACGGCTTGAGAATTCTTCCGAGCTCAAACCAAAGGAGGAAATGTTGGGGAAGAGATAAAAAGCTCCTTGAGCCCGTTGGCAGGTGACTCCGTCGATGGACTCAAGACCTTCGAGCAACTTGAGGCGCCGACGATCGAAATGAACGAGCATCTCGCGAACGGCTTCGATGGCCCGGTCCCAATTTCGTATGGCCGCCAAAGCTCCGTACTGGGCAAAAGTCGTGGCGTTGGAAGTGGTTTGGCTTTGCAGGTCAGCGACGGCCTTGGCGATCGTTGGGTTGGCCACAAGAGTCCCAAGCCTCCAACCGGTCATGGAAAAAGTCTTGCTGAAACCGGAAACCGTGATCACCCGATCGGCAGCCTCGGGTCCAAAGGAGGCCGGTCGGTGATGAGCAACCCCGTCGTAAAGGAGATACTCGTAAATCTCGTCCGACATGATCAAAAAGTCATGTTTGCAGGCGAGCTCGACGATGGCCTCCATTTCCCCTCGCTCGTAAAGACAGCCCGTGGGGTTGGAAGGACTGTTGAGAATAAGCATGCGGGTGGAGGGAGTCAGAGCTTCCTCAATTTGAGCGGGGGTGACTTTGAACCCTTGGTCATCCCCGGCAAAAACGATTTTCGACGAAGCTCCGGCCAATTTGACCATTTCCGGATAACTCACCCAATAGGGTGCCGGAACAAGGACCTCGTCCCCGGGCCCGCAGGTGGCCAAAATGGCAAGATAGCAGGAATATTTTCCTCCCGGGCTAACCACGACTTGAGCAGGGGAAGCTTCGGCAAGAACTCCATGACCGGCGTATTGTTCGGCCAAACTGGCCCGAAGCTCAGGTAAACCGGCGGCAGGCGCGTACTTGGTCTTTCCCTCGGCCAAGGCTTCGGCGCAGGCGTCTTTGAGGAAGGATGGCGTATCGAAATCGGGTTCGCCGGCCCCGAAACCGCAAACATCCTCTCCTGCTGCCTTGAGAGCCTTGGCTTTGGCATCCACCGCCAAGGTGGGAGAAGGAGAGACATTTTGAGCCCATTTGGATAGGTATCCGTTTTTCATGATTTTGAAGGCCGAATGTAGGGAATTGCCCGCGGCGAGCAAGTCCATTTACGGAAAGAATTTTTCTATTGGGCTGAAAGGTAAGATTCCTCAGGCACCGGCAGTTCCCGATCCAAGCCTTCGGGCTTGAAAAGAAGAGGATCCAAATCCAACTGCAAGGCGGCGGAAAGAACTTCGAACCTGGTGTTCGAACGGTCGTTCCTATTCTTGCAGTCGAAAGTCTTCGGTATCCAGGTCGATCCGATTTTCTTGAGGCTGTTCAGAAGATAAGTCTTGTGGGCTACGGAACGATTCGAAAAGGTCTCGACACGAAGAGGCGCTTCGTAGTCGTCGTCCAGAGCCAGAGTGATGCGGTTCCACGAGGGCTTGGCTTTTCTTACCCACGGAGGACACTCGAAGCCATAGACGTGAGCGGGGCGCCCCGCTACCTTACCCGATTTTTCATAGGTAGCCTCCCAAAAGACGAAAGGCATGAGCAACTCAAAAGAAGATTGATTCATTCCCTGCACAAGCGGATCAAGCAAACCATCGCTTTCAATCTCTTGGGTTTTTCCTCCCGCGGCCGTATAACGCCAAGCTTTGGGTTTCTCCGAATTCAAGAGGAGAAACGAAACCCTCGAACCACCAATCTTCTCTGCGTCCAAATCAATCCTCGAGGTCCCGTGACCGAGGGACCGACCTGAAATAATGCCCGAGCAGTGGGATTCCTCTCCCCTTCTTGGCATATGACGTAATCGAAAACGCATGGCATAAGCGTTGTGATGAGAAGTTTTGTTCAAGTCCCGCGTGAGGAAACTGCGGTATCGATTCAGGCGCAGGTCAGCTTCTTCTTTGCTCAATACCTTGGCGAAACCACGGGCGGGAAACGGACCTTGGGAAAAAAGCGGTTCGATCGCCCAAAAAAACGACAGAACGCAACCAAGCAAAAAAAACTTGGCCATCAATACTTTGCCAAAGGGGCTACGGAGAAGAATTGGCTTCCGGAGAAGAAGGGGCAAGCTGCAAGGGGGCTTGGGGTTCTTGCTCTTGAATGGGTTGAGGTTGGTCCTCCACCGCCTCGACGGGGGGCTGTGGAGCAACCTCTTGAGCGGGAGTGGGGGGTGATGCCTGAGGGGCATCGTTCAAGTCTGGAGAAGGGATCGCCGAATCGCTTGGTGGAGACGAATCGGGATCGGTCGTTAACTCGGTGGTTCCCGCCCGGATGGGGGCAGCCCGTTCGCCCGCTTCGCTTTGGTAAAGCGCATAGAGGGAAAAGGACAAGATAAAGAACCCGAGGATACTCCAAACCGTCAACTTGGTTAACTGAGCGGCTGAGCCTGCGCCAAGAACTTGGTCAGCGGCACCTCCGCC
>JAYOMW010000075.1:0-14430 GCA_038121045.1 Opitutia bacterium | reverse complement strand
AGGGAAACTTGGCTTTCTTTCCCGATCTTTTAGACAGAATGGATGGTTTATCTCAAATATTTCAGCGCGTTTACGATTTTATCCGCAATTTGTCTGCATGCCTTGAACATTCATCCGCTCAACGTCATCGTTCACATGATCGGCGCCTGTACTTGGAGCGTGGTGGGCTTTGCCTGGAAAGAAAACAGCATCATCCTGAATTTCCTCCCCCAGGTATTCATCCTCGGGGGCGGGTTGGTCTACACCTACTTTATGACCGTTCCGGCTTAGGGCATCAGGCCCGGGCCAAGAGAAGCAATTCCTTGAGGCGCTCGATTTGCGTGCAACTGGTCTTCGCGATGAACCCGCGGGCATGAGTAAAATGCACTTCCGGTTCGTCCGCAAGGAGGCTGAAATCCAAAACAGGACTGTCGTCGAAGCGACGCATGCCGTACCCGTTCCCCCGACTGTCGGGGTAAACCGTCGCCACCACTTCTTCTTCCAGCTCCAGTTCTTTGATCCGCCAGGCCAAGGCTCCGGAAGCATCCTCGATCGAGGGATCCGTCCGGGGAACGAACGCCACCTTGATTGCTTGATCGCCCTCCCCGAGATCCCACACTTGTTGGACTTGGGCGACTTCATCCATCCGGGAGCGCAAACGGGTGACGTAGGAAACCAAGTCTGTGCCAATCATCTTCATGACTTCCCAAACCGGTTCCCCCGAATGATGCTCGGATTGCTTGGCAAAGGCCTGCATGAGCGTTACGTCGAGCGGTGAGTTCAATTTGGCCATGGACTCGCGGTCCACGCCCAACCACTCGGCGGTGTCGTTGGGCCCGCGGCAATCAAACCATTCGGCCGTCTCCAACCAGGAACAAAACTCCTTGGTGTCTTCGTAGATTCCCATTTTTTGCAAAACCAGGGACAAGGAACAGGTCGGTTCCATGTCGCGGGGAAACTGGTGGTGATCGAAATTATTTAAATCCGGTTCGTGCCGGTGTCCGACGTCCACCACCGCAACCTGAGGGTCAGCCAATTCGTCCTCAGTGGGATCCCGCCTGAAGATGGAAACCGGAAACTTCGAAAGAAGCACCGCGCAGGCAAGAAAGTCGTCTTTGTGAGCCCCTCCCGGGTGGGTAACGATGGAAGTTGTCATGCTCGCCTAGGCTGACCTTTCGGGTCTCGAAGTCGAATGCAAAACGTCGAATTTCCGGTGGTCGGGGAGGATTCTTTCCCCCGCAGGCGAGATCTCCTTGTTTCCAACCTCCGTTTGGTCTATGGTTCTCCGTTTGGTCGGATTTTTCCGGATGCCTTTCGGTGCGGGCCGAAAACGCTTTTCAATCCATGACCCGGAAAAAACCGGGTTCAACAACCTTCAACCTTTCCAATCGTGTTCAAATTAATCTATCGTAAATTCGGCGACCGGCTCCAAGCCAAAGACGACCTGTTGTCCGGCTTGACCGTCGCCCTGGCCTTGGTCCCGGAGGCCGTGGCCTTTGCCATCATTGCCGGCGTATCTCCCATCATCGGTCTTTATGCGGCCTTCATGGTTTGCCTGATCACCGCAATTCTGGGCGGCCGTCCGGGCATGATCTCCGGAGCAACCGGGGCGCTGGCCGTGATCATGGTCTCTCTCGTGCTCCTTGGGAACGAACGCGGGGAGGCTCTCGGACTCGGACCGGACATGGGAGTGCAATACCTCTTTGCCGCGGTTATTCTCATGGGAATCATTCAAATCGGTTGCGGATGCCTCAAGCTTGGACGCTTCGTTCGCCTGATCCCGCAACCCGTGATGTTCGGATTCGTCAATGGGCTCGCAATCGTGATCTTCGAAGCCCAATTTCCCATGTTTACCGAAAGTCCGACCACCCCGGATTCCTCTTGGTTGCAAGGGAACGATCTCTACCTGATGGTCGGGTTGATCGCCCTGACCATGGCGATCATTTTTCTTCTTCCCAAATTGACCACGCAATTCCCTTCCTCACTTGCGGCCATAGGCACGGTCAGCTTGATCGTAATCGGCTTGGATCTCGACACGCTGGTCGTTCGCGACATGGCTTCCATCGGAGGGGAACTGCCCAGCCTCGTCAGCTTTTCGATCCCCTTGAATTGGGAAACCCTGACTTTCATTGCTCCCTTTTCCTTCATTCTCGCAGCAGTCGGGTTGATCGAGTCATTGATGACCCTGACCTTGATCGACGAGTTAACCGAGACCCGGGGCAACAGCACCCGTGAGTGCCTGGGCCAAGGAACCGCCAACGTGATCACGGGCTTTTTTGGTGGCATGGGCGGGTGCGCCATGATCGGCCAGAGCATCATCAACATCCGCTCCGGTGGCCGGGGCCGTCTTTCGGGAATCTCGGCAGGGCTCTTTCTCCTCGCCTTCATTCTTTTCGCCAGTTCGCTCATCGAAAGGATTCCATTGGCCGCCTTGACCGGGGTCATGTTCATGGTGGTGATCGGAACCTTCGAATGGTCAAGCATTCGAATCTTGCGAAAAATCCCGAAGACCGATGCCTTCGTGATCATCCTGGTCTCCGCCATTACCGTGATCACGCACAACCTTGCCTTGGCGGTGATCAGCGGAGTGATCGTTTCGGCCCTCGGCTTTGCCTGGCAATCAGCCAAGCAAATTCATCGGCATTCGGATGTCCGGGACGATGGCACGAAGGTTTATTTTTTGCACGGACCTCTCTTTTTCGGTTCCGTCACTGACTTCAATCTTGGTTTCACCCCAGCCGACGACCCCGAGTCGGTCGTGGTGGACATGAAGGAATCCCGGGTTTGGGACCACTCCGGTTTGGAAGCGATTCACAAACTTGGAGCCCGTTATGAAGCCTTGGGCAAAACCATCAAACTGCAACACATCAGCCCCAACTGCCGTTCTCTGCTCAAGAAGGCAGGGAGCATGGTCGACGTCATCGTCCTGCCGGATGACCCGACCTACCACGTGGCCAACCTCAACAAGTCCGAAGTTTAGTCGAACAGGGAGGGTTCAGGCGGATTCGCCTAGCCTTTTTTCTTTTGGGAAGGTGTCTTTTTTCCTTTGTTCCAGAGGATATGGGTGCCTGACTTGCCCGGGACGATGATTTCTTTCCACCCGTCCTTGTCCAAGTCCGCAGTGATGATATGCAAGCCCGTACCCACTTGCCCGGAATGGACGATCTCCTTTCGAAAGGACACCTGGCCGTCTTCCTCCAATTTCGGCTGATAACGGACGATCACGATCTCGTCCTCCGCCCCACGGTCTCTTCCGCTGTGCGCGTAGTAGCGCTTGCCGGAAATGATCTCGGGCTGGCCGTCCTTGTCGAGATCGTCCCAAGCAAGGGCATGCATCTGGCTGATTGTCTTGTCGATCATGTGATGCTTCCAGACCGTGGTGCCGTCCTTGCGGGGTTCAAGCTGCTCGTGGTAATGGAGACCGTAGTTGTGGCCGTCTCCCCAGATGAGGTCTTGCCGGCCATCCTTGTTCAGGTCCTTGACGAGAATGGGACAACTGGCCTTGGGCAGGGTAAATTCCTTGCGCCATTTCCAGGGTTGACCAAACGGATTCTTGGCTGGCCGTTCATACCAACCCTGCATGAACACGATATCCTCGTGACCGTCCCCATTGATATCCCCAAAGCCCTGGCCATGACCATTGCCGGAATTCGAAACCACGCTCTTGGTCATGGTCGGTTTGCCATCCTTCTTGGCGAATTTCCAGACCAGCATGGGGTTTTGGTTGTTCCAACTGTTGGCTACGTACTCGGGCGTTCCGTCCCCGTCCATGTCCCGGAAGAAAATCATCTCATTGTGGTTGTAGCCGGTGTCCATGAGGACGTGTTCAGTCCATGAATCTTCGGCGCGCAACCCCTCTTTGCCCGGGTTCTCGAACCAAAGCACGGTTGACAGGGTGAACTGTCCGGCGATTACGTCGAGGTCACCATCCCCGTCAACGTCATGCAGATAGTCTCCGTTGTCCTGCATGTAATCCTTGCCAAAGGGCAGGATCGAACGGAACTTGACGGGCTTCCATTGCGGGTTGAGATAAAAGCGCTCGCCCGCCACGACGTCCAAGTCACCGTCTCCGTCGATATCTCCGACGGCGCAGGCTTCGACGTTGTCCTTGTGGAGCAACTGGGCCTCGAATTTGAGCGCGGACCAGACAAGGGATTGACAGGCAAGGAAGAGACAAAAAAGAAGAAGCTTCATGATGGGTGGATAAATAACGTATGGTTAGTTCATCTTATGGGAACGCCTCTTTTGGCAAGCACTCTCTTCATGCCAAGGAAGAATTATTTGAACAGTTCGACAAGAACAGGTCGGTGGTCAGAGGCAATTTTTTCAGCCACGACCCGGTGGGTAAAGCGGGTGAAGGGGAGCCCTTTGCACAGGATGAAATCGATTTCCACCTTGGGTTTGTCCGACGGGAAAGTGTTGATGGAATCGTTCGTCAATATTTCAAAACCCGAATCGTTCAACAACCTGACCGACGGAGCCTTCCGGCCCGCGTTGAAATCACCGGCCAAGACCACGGGAACCGTTTCCTTGCCGATCTTTTGCAGGAGAGATTCGCACTGAGAGACCCTCAGGTTTTCACGAGTCCAATCGTGATGGATGCCGAACAAACGAATCTCTCCCCAATGTCGACCCGGATTGACACGCGCCTCCAGCGCGCATCGTGGCTCCGCCCCGCGGGGCAGGACGTGAACCTGATGAGATAGGATGGGAAACCTCGACAACACAGCCATGCCGTACTCACCACCCTGAAAATCCATGAATTTACCAAAGCGGCCCTCCATTTTCAAAATCCCCGCCAACTCCCGAGTCAAGTCGACGGAACCGCTTCTCGTACAGTTTTTGTCGACTTCCTGCAAGGTGACGAGATCCGGAGAAAGGGAACCGATTACTTTGGCAATTCTCGGCAAATCGACTTGGCCGTCCATTCCCCGTCCGTGCTTGATATTGTAGGATAAAATTTTCAGGGAATTTCTTTCGCCCGAGGAGTCGGTCTTCCCCCAAACCGAGAAACCCAAACCAAAAGCCAACACCCAAAAAACCCAGGTTTTCGTCGCTTTGCGGAACTTGCTCATCATTCTCCTTTGGAGTTTTTCCCTATGGGCAGAAAAGGCGATATCTTTGTGAATCCGAACGCGCCGCAATCATTGGCCACCAGCGCCCCGCCGTCGGCCGTGATGCAAACGTCCTCCCCCGCCCAGTCCTCTTCCCGAGAACCGTAAACACCTTCCCACTCCAACTTTCCCTTCCCATCGGTCTTGATCAGATAAACCTTCCATTGTCCGGAGGGACCGGACGGATGTCCGCGCTTCTCATACCACCGGGTCTCGTCTCCCGTTCCCGCCACCGCCAACCACCCCCCGTCGGGTGTCGAGCGCGCTCCCCAGACCTCGTCGTGAATCCACCGGCCGTCGTACCCCCGGGGTTGGCCGAAAAACTTGGTCCACAGAGTCTTGCCCGCCGAATCGACCACGGTCAGTTCGACGTCCCAATTCTTGCTCAAGTTGCTTTTTCGGGTGTGCCCGGCAAGAAGGGTCTCTCCGCTTGGCTTGGTATCGAATCCCCAATAAACCGTGTTATAGGTTTTAGCCCAAAGCACCCGACCCTCCCGGTCGACTTTCAGAAGGTTGCGGCCATCCGATTCCTCGTCCTTCGGGTGACAACCCAAAAGAAATCCATCGCCGCTCGGTTGGATGCGATAACCCGAGGAAGCAAAGGCAGACAAGTCACGTCTCCATTCTTCCTTTCCTTCGGAATTGGTTTTGAGCAAAACCCCTTTTCCCCAATTAAGAAAGGTTCCTTCCGCCAATCCGTTTTTGTATCCCGTGGCCACGATCCCTCCGTTGGGGGTGACCGTCAACCCCTCGAACGCATCCTCCGTCCCCAAATTCCAAGTCTTGCTCCAAAGGGTTTTGCCCGTGGACGCATCCACTTTGATCAAGGCGGCGTCCCAATTCAGAGACCCAGCGATCAAATAATTGCCGTCGGGTGTTTCGCTCACGCAATTGCCCAGGTTATGACCCCGCTTGCCGAATTCCCTCTTCCATAGCAACTCACCTGTCCGATCGGTCTTCACAGCTAGAATTCGGGCCGACCGATCCTCTGCGAACCCGGTTTCCCCGACCATCAGAAAGCCTTTGTCTTGGGTCTGAATGACGTAATGGGGATGACTTTCCTCCCCACTCCCTCCATACGACTTGTGCCAGGAAATCTTGGGGGCAGACTGGGAGGCAAGGCAATCATTGAGCGCCAGGAGAAAGAAAATCGACCAAGCGGTCGACCATGCCGTCGCTCGGACAAGTTTTGTCATCATTGAACTGTTTTTTTTCGATCGTCGGGCCATTCCAAGTCTTGGTCTCTTCCTTCGCAAAGCAATGGACAATTGAAGCTTTGGCAACCCTTCATCCTCGAAAACGCGTATTATCATTGTACAAAGAGTTGGAAGAACAGTAGAAAGAACAAATGAAGAAGATTGATTGCCATGTCCACTTTGTCGGAGGAGGCACTGCGCAATCGGGAACCTGGTTCACGCTGAAAACCTGGTGGGACCGCCTGCAGGCTCGGATGATGTTGAAAGGATGCGGAATCGAACCTTCCGCCATGCATGACGACTTGGATGAAATTTACACCGACCGGTTATTGAAACTAATTCGGGAATCAAGCTTGGATGCCCTCGTCTTGCTCGCTCAGGACGTTGCCCATGCCGATGATGGCGCGCCCTTGCCTGAAAAATCGAAATTTTACGTTCCCAACGAGGTCGTGCTCGAACTGGGGAAAAGGCATGAAGAAATTATTCCGGCTGTTTCCATCCACCCCGGGCGGGCCGACGCCATGGATGAGTTGGATCGTTGCATCGAATCGGGAGCCCGCGTTCTGAAATTGTTGCCCAACGTGATCAATATCGACTGCAACGACAAAAAATACATCCCTTTTTGGACGCGGATGGCCGAAGGAAAGATGATCTTTTTGTCCCACACGGGAGGGGAAATGACGCTCCCGGTCATGAACAAGGCCTATGCCGATCCGCGTATTCTTACTTTGCCTTTGGAATGCGGAGTGACTTGTATCGCGGCTCACTGCGCGGGCGGTTCTTATCCGGGCGACAGGGATTACACGGACGACCTCTTGAACATGTTCAAGGAATTCCCCAACCTATACGGGGACAACTCGGCCCTCTGCAGTTTGAACAGGAACAAGACGATCGGAAAGATTTTGGACCCCGAAGTTCAGGAGCGGATTCTGCATGGGAGCGACTACCCGGTTCCCGTGTCCGGATTCGGCGTTTATTTCAAGGGCTTTTTGCCCTGGAAAGATTGGCGCAAATGGAAGGGTTGCCAAAATATCCTCGAACAGGATTATCAATTCAAGAAGGCGATGGGCTTTAACGAAGCAAGCTTCACCCGCCTTTCCCAGTTACTCGAAATCAATTGAAATTAATCCTGTTATTGCTCTCCTGTTTCTTCTCGGCCCTCGGGCTGGGGTACGCAAAGTTTTTCGTGCTCGGCTACCTGAGTACGGACGTCTATGCGGCCGAGGACAAGATCTGGCTGATCCAAGCGATCAACTCTTTGTTGACCGTGGGCCCGTTGTTCGCCTACGCCTTTACCGCGCCCCTCGTCTCATCCTGCAAGAAACGGCAGGTCATGACTGCCAGCGCCCTGTTGATCGGCGTGATCTTGACTTTGGGCCATTTCAGCGGTTGGCCGGGATCCGCCTGGCTTTACCTCTTTTTGATCGGCCTGATCATGAGTGTTTTCGCAGCGGCCAAGATGGCGACCGTTCCGATCGAGGCAGAAGACAGCGGGCGAAGTCCCTTCTTCGTCAACGGCTTGCTCTCGGCCGTCTTTATTGTCGGAATGCTGGCGGGCCTGCCCTTGGGGACCTACTGTTATGATTGGAACGTCGACCGGGGAATCGCTTTGGGCATCGGGATCTTCGTTTTGGCTTCCGCAACCGCCTGGGGTTTGGTCTACGAGGACGAACGTAAGATTGCCTTTGGAAAAGCCTACGCCAATTTGGTCGAAGATTCGATTTCCCTCTTCTTCAGGCATATCCTTTATTTGCTTTCGTCCCCGCTGATCTGGGGCGTGGGAGGGGCGGTCAGCCTGGCGGTCACCGCCTATGCCGAGCAGCAAAAGCTGGGAGGAGCCACCGAGTGCAGCCTGATGTCGCTGTATGCGGCAATCGGTATTATCGTGGGCAACGTCTTGTCCCCGCGTTTCGCGCCCAAGCGTTATTCCTCGGCGTTCTTATCCGGTCTGGCCTTGTTGGGGCTGGTCTCGGGCATTCCGGTTTTCGTGGAGGTAGGCTTGCAACAGGTCGAGGACGCCCGGGCGCTTTATTTTCCTTTGGCCACCTACATGATCGTGATCGGCTTCTTTTTCGGGGTTTGCTCGAACTTGATCGATGCGGAATACCTGCAACGCGTCGGGGAGGAAGGCAAGGAAGGAACCGGCGCATCCTTGCACAGCCTCTGCATTGCAGGCTTTGCCTTTCTGGTTTGCGCCATCGTCGGTCTCTCCATCTTGCGGGGTTGGATGGATGCAATCTCGCAGTTCGTTTTGCTTGCCGCCTTGCTTGGGGTCGGAGTCTTGCCTTTGTTTCTTCTGGCTTTGAAGGCCGGTTCGTTGAACCCATTCCTGAGCTTTGTCCTTTCGCGGATCATCGGATTGCTTCTGAGTCTGCGCTATCGGATCAAAACGATGGGTCTCGATCAAATTCCCGTAGGCAAAGGCGGCACCTTGTTTTTGCCCAATCATCCGGCCGAGATGGATCCGATCATCCTTGGCGCCCGCCTTTGGAAATCGCACCAACCGAGACCCGTGGTGCTCGAAACCTTTTATCATATGCCCTTTGCCAACAGGATCATGAAAATCATGCGGGCTTTCCCGATGCCCGACATGACGACGGGAACGGGGGTTTACAAAAAAAGGCGCATCGATGAAACGCTCACGGGCGTATCCGATGCCTTGGAAGCGGGGGATTCCGTCCTCATGTACCCGTCCGGCAAACTGATGCGCTCGAACCTGGAATTATTGGGAGCCGCCTCGGGGGTGCAAAGAACTCTGGAATCAACCGGTGACGTCCAAATCGTTCTGGTCCGTACGCGCGGGCTGTGGGGCAGTTCGTTTTCGACGGCTCAGACCGACGGCAGAACGCCTGATCTCAAAGAAGCCTTCCTGCATGGGTTTTGGGTACTCCTGAAGAATTTCATCTTCTTCGCCCCGAGAAGGCAGGTGGAGATCGAATTCAGCTTGCCGGACCAACCTTTGAAGGCCGAGATGAGCCCGTTGGAGATCAACCGACGACTGGAAGACTTTTACAACAAGCACGGAGAAGAAGAGCTCAAGCTCGTTTCCTACAGCTTTTGGCGAAAGGACCTTCCCGAGATCCAAACCAGGGAAACCGAGGAAGTCGGAGACTTGTCGAACATACCGGACAAACAAAAAGAAGAAATCATCGAGTCCTTCGGACAAGCCTTTGATTTGGGCAAAGACTTGTCTCCGAGCGATCGTCTGGCCGATGACCTGGGCATGGATTCCCTGTCCATTGCCGAACTGCTGATCTGGTTGGATGAGGAATTCGAAGTTTCCGACGTCGAAGTCACGGAAGTCAGAACCTTGGCCGACGTCATCCTTTTGGCATCCGGAACCAACAAACAGGTTCAAACCGAAGAAGCGAAACTAGCCGATCCGTGGGTCGACCCGAAGCGCCCCCTGCCCCGGTTGCCGGACGGGAAAAGCATACAGGAACGCTTTTTGAGACAATGCGACCGGATCGGCAAATACTCGGCGGTGGCCGATGAAATGGCGGGGGTGTTGTCAGGGTCCCAACTCAAGCTCCGGGCCTTGTTGCTCGCCAAGGTGTTCCGCGAGTACGAGAACAAGCAGGTGGGCATCATGTTGCCGGCATCGGTAACGGCCAACGTAACGGTGATGGCGGTTTTGCTCGCGGGGAAGGTACCGGTCATGCTGAATTGGACGGTGGGCCGCAAAAACCTCGAGCATGCCCGGTCCGTTGGGCAACTGGACGTGATCATTACCTCGAGCAAGTTTCTCGACAAAGTGGACAACGTCGAATTCGGAGAAGTGGAAGAGAACTTCGTCTTTCTCGAACAAATCAGAGACGAGCAAATCAACTGGGGAAACAAGTTGATCGCCTTGCTCCAATCAAGAAAATCCGCGGATACGCTTTTGCATCGGCTCGAGCTCGCTGACCTCAGCGAGCATGATCCTGCGGTCCTTTTGTTTACGAGTGGTTCGGAGTCCGCCCCCAAAGGCGTTCCCCTCTCCCAGAAAAACATCCTCAGCAACATAAGCGGGGCGGTTGAGATCCTGGATTTTCATGCCAACACCACCTTGTACGGCTTTCTTCCACCGTTTCATTCCTTCGGTTTTACGATCACCACCGTACTGCCGATGATCAGCGGCATTAAGGCCGCCTACCATCCGAACCCGACCGAGGGCAGGCGCATTGCCCGTGGTTGCCACTATTACGGCATTACTTTGATGTGCGGCACGCCCACTTTTATCAACGGGGTATTCAGGGGAGCGCGCGACGGACAACTGGACAGCCTCGAGCACTTTGTCACGGGGGCCGAAAAGTTGCCCGACAGCCTGATTGAGCTGGTGAACGGGTTGCCCAACGCGCTGATCCTCGAGGGCTATGGGATTACCGAGTGCGCCCCGGTCATCACGATCAACCGGGCGGACGCACCCCCCGCAGGCGTGGGCAAACCCCTCCCGGGGATCAAGATCAAGATCGTCGATTTGGACAGTCACGAAGAACTCAAGACCGGAGAACGCGGACTGATTTTGGTGAATGGACCCAATGTTTTCGGGCAATACGTTGGAGTCGACAAGGATCCGTTTCTGGAAATCGAAAACCAACGCTGGTACGATACCGGAGACTTGGGCTACCTGAATGAAGAGGGCTCTTTGTTTTTGTCCGGCCGGCTGAAACGTTTCGTGAAGATCGCCGGGGAAATGATCAGCCTGCCGGCCATAGAATCCGCCCTGGCCGAACGCTGGCCGGCCGATGAGTCCGGAGCGGTCCTGGCCGTCGATGCAATTGAATCCGAAGACAAGCGTCCCGAACTGTTCCTGCTTAGCTCGGCCAAGGTAAACCTGGATGAGGCGAACGACTTGCTCAAAAAGGCCGGGTTCAGCAATTTGTCCAAGTTAAAGAAGCTTATCGAGCTCAAGGAGATGCCCCTGTTGGGCACGGGCAAAACCGATTATCAAACCATCAAACAAATCGTAAAGGAGCAAAGTGGGGAGTAACTCCGCGACCGGACAAACTGCACTCGCCGATTGGATCAGTGCATTTCGACCGAGCACGCGCCCAATCCACCGCGAAAGTAACTGAATTTGACCTTCGGGTGATCGGCAAGCAGGGACATGGGGACGGCCGAATCGGCCAATCCCTTGGAGATCATCAATGCAGTCAGTCGCTGACCCAACGGGTTGTCGTGAGCGCCGGCATGCCAAATGGAGACTTCTTCGGCTTGCCAGGTTTCGACCGGACCCACGGTTACGGCGCGGTCCGGAACGAGCGAAAGGTTTCCTCCGCCTGAAGTCCGCGCATTTTGGGACAGGGTGATGGGATGCAACTCCACGATTCTCGTCCCAAGCTTGCGGTACTCCTCCGGACCAGGTGGTTCGTCCAGGTAGGCCCCTTCCCTCTTCAAGGGGTCGTTGAACGCCCAGTGTTTGACGTCGCCCTGCCCGCCCTGCATGACCTTGCAACGCACGCCCTTCCAAGTGGAGGCAAAGGCCTCGACGTTTTCGTTCGGAAAATGGAGGTTCTCCTCGGGGATTGGTTTCTTGAAACGGTCGAAGCACAATTCCCGGTCCGCCCGTTCGAAGGACAAGGGATGAGCCGTCGATACCGCCCGGCCATCCTCCCCGATCCATTCGTCCATTCCCCAGAAATGAGCCGCACCCAGATCAAGCTCCAGTTCATTGACCAACCGGGCAACCAGAGGCAACTGCTCGGTCGGTCCGATCGGACCGCAAATGCCCACCGGGTTGTCCGGCGTGGCTTCCTTCCAAGCCGAAACGTATTCGAGGGCCTCGGCAAGGTAGAATTCTTCCAGGGTGTCGTAAAAAACGATTTCGAACCCGGGACGGTTCAGTTGCAGAAGGTCGTTTTCATTCAGCTTGGCGGCATCTTGAATGAGTTCGTCGTCCAAGGTCGTATAGTCCCACCATTGGGGGGAAATTTTGGAAAGTTTTCTAGGCATCGGTCTGTTCTTTCGTTTGCCCGAGGGAGTGACGGAAGGCACCAAGGGCGTCTTGCAAAGGATCAAAGTCAGGCTGGGCGCTGAAGCCCATATGGCTATGCCTGCGCCATCCTTCCGCCTGCATGCTTTTCCCGGAAAACTTTCCGACCTCGAGAGACAGTTCGTCCATGGTTTGGAGGTAAGAATCCATCCCCTGCGTACGGTCGAGCCACTCCTTCTGACTGGCATGAGCAGCGAGAGCCTTCCGCTTCGTCTCGTGAACCGAGCCGGTATCAATCAGGAAATCCGGAACGACGGGCTGGCGCAACTGATCGATCAATTGATGGGGCATGGCATGGTAAACCGCCACCTCTCCTTCCATTTCTCGGACAATCGGATCGGTAGTGAAATTGGGCATCTCACGGGCAAACGCGGCCGTGACGGCAAGCCTCGAGGCATTCATATGATCTTCCATATAGTCCTCGGGCGAATGAGTGAGAACAATGGAGGGTTCGGTCTGGCGCACGACGGCAGCTACCTTTCGCAAGGTCTCCACGTTGTAGATGAGCTCGAGGTCGTCGACAATGGAAGGATGAAAGGTCGCGCCGAGGATCTCGGCCCCTTTGCGGGCTTCCGCCTCCCGGACGGAGCGTATTTTCTCCGGACCCAAGTCCATCGCGCCGCAATTACCCGAGCAGGCGACAAAATAATGCAGGTCGTATCCAGCCTCGGCCAAAAGCAACATAGTCCCTGCGGCCACGAACTCGATGTCGTCAGGATGAGCGAAAATAGCAAGGGCGGACTTATTCATGGCTCACAAGTCCGGCATCCTGCTCATCGGGGCAAAAACTGATGTTCGTCCGCCCGTTTACGGTCGAGCAGAATGACCTCGTAATCCATCTTCGTCTTTCCGAAGGCAACCTTCATGACGTGATGCCCCGCACCGGCCATGCCCGGTTTCTGCAGGTACCACCGGTCGGACTTGGGCTGGCGCTGAGGGACGCCCAGTCCGCCTTCGCCCACGTAAACGATCCCCGTTGGATCTTTTTTCTCATTGCGAATCGGCACGGTCCGTTTGATCACGTGACCATCCGATTCAACGACCAGATCGAGGTTGAATTTTTCAAACAAGGGCACCCAGAAACTCTTGGCTTTCCCGGGACCTTTCACCGCGGGCCAAACCGGTCTGTGGTACTCCGCCAAAAGCCAACGGACCTTGGGGCGCAAATCGAATAGAGTTTGGGCCAACCAAGCCTGTTGTTCGCCACCGGCGCTGATCTCGCTGTTCAAGGTGACGAGAGCCACCTTGGGCGAAATCATGGTGTGAAAATAGTTTTTTCCCTCGCCCCCCGGGGTGTCGAAGATTTCATCGTACAAAGGACCACCGTCATGATTTCCCCGGGTTGGAATAAGGGGGAGTACCTTGCCCGACTTGGTCACCGTCAACTCGTGCTGGCTCAGCCACTTGGACCATTGACTCCAACTTTTCCCGCTCACGATGTAATCGCCTCCATGGGCAAAGGCGATCAATTGGTCGTCGTTTTCAGACAAGTCGGCCATGAGCAAATTGACTTGGGCCCGGGCAACGATTCCGGTGCGCGAATCTCCCCCGAACAGGAGTTTGAATTCCCGGTCGTCCGCAGGCGCGGTGGTGAAGCGCATGACCGGAGATTTCTGGCCGTCCGACTCGATCTCGAATTGGTAGGTCGTGGAAGGCTTCAACCCACTGATTCTCGCGTGATGATAATATTCCCCGTTTGCGCCCGAGTAGACACCGTTGCGCTGAGGTTCCTGGGTGTTCGAAAATTCCTCCGGATCATCCGAACGCAAGCCATAACGGACCTTGTGAGAACTCCCCTTCTTGGCGGTTGTCCAGGAAATGGTCGCCTTGGTGGAGGGTTCCTTGGTCCAGATCACACGCCATTGAGAAGGTCCGTCACCTTGGACGCGGGCCATCCCTTCCATTCTCTTTTCAACGTATTCCTTGTCCAACCAAGGGGTTTGCGAAAAAACCTTTGAAAATAAAAAAAACGCGGAAAAAAGCAGAGCGAAAGCAAGTGGTTTTATTTTCATGAGGGAGTTTTCTTAGATTCAAGAGATTTCCAGTAAGCCCATAAAAAGAGGGGGATCCCTCCATTGCAAATCCTTAAAGCCAAGTCGTGCCAGTGATCCCACCCGTAGGCCGTCATCCGGCTCATGGCCGTAACGAATCCCCACACCGCCATCCA
>JAYOMW010000074.1:0-14738 GCA_038121045.1 Opitutia bacterium | reverse complement strand
GTACCTTCGTAGATTTTTTGACCGAATCTGGAATCCGCTTTTGGCAAACTTGCCCGGTTGGTCCAACTGGATACGGCGACTCCCCTTACCAAGTTTTTTCCTCGTATGCCGGAAACCCTTATTTCATCGATTGGGATCCTTTGATTAATCTGGGATTGATCCGCGAAGAAGAATTGAGCTCCCTTGCGGATCTTCCTTCTCATGAGGTTGATTACGGTCGTCTCTATGAGGAGTTCTTTTCTTGCGCCAGGCTTGCCTTTTCGCGTTTTCCACAAACCAAGGATGACCTGGAAGCTCTTTACGGAAATCTTGAGCATTTCTTGCATGAAAACGATTCCTGGCTGACTTCTTATGCCTGCTTTCAGGTTCTAAAAGGTCGCGAACAAGGAAAACCTTGGTGGAAGTGGTCCGATGATTCAAAGCATGCCAATTCCCGGTTTTTGGAAGAATTAAGAAGCGAACCGGAATTTAATTTTCATGTTTTTCTACAGTATCTATTTTGGTCGCAATGGAAGAGCCTTCGTTCTTATGCCAACGGGAAAAACGTTTCCCTACTGGGAGACCTTCCCATCTACGAGGCTCCCGATTCTTCAGAGGTCTGGCATAGGCCGGATCTCTTTCAAGTTGCGTCGGACTCAGGTTTTTCCCACGTGGCGGGCGTGCCCCCCGATTATTTCAATGAAAACGGTCAGTATTGGGGAAACCCTCTTTACGATTGGGAGCGTCATGAAGCGGAAGGTTATTCATGGTGGATGGACCGATTAGCGGTTCAGCTCAAGCTATTTGACGTGGTTCGAATCGACCATTTCCGGGGATTCCACGATTATTGGAGTATTTCAACGAAAACAAACGACGCCCGTCTAGGCACATGGCGCGACGGCCCGGGGATGAAATTTTGGGAGACTGCCCGCAAGAGGTTTCCGGATCTACCCTTTCTTGCCGAGGATCTTGGCCTGATCAGCGAGGAAGTGAGAGATTTGCGAAGAATGGCCGGTTTGCCGGGAATGGCCGTGTTGCAATTCGCTTTCGATGGGGACTCGCAAAATCTTTATCTTCCTCATAATCTTCAAAAAGATCTTGTTTTGTATACGGGAACCCATGACAACGATACGACAAACGGTTGGTATGGATCGGCTGGCGAAGAAGTACGGGGAAATTTCCGAACTTACTTGAATGTCGACGGTTCTGCGCCTTCTTGGGATATGCTCAGGCTTGCCTACCGCACGGTTGCTCCTTTGGTTGTTGTGCCTGCGCAGGACTTGCTCGGATTGGGCTCGGAGGCTAGACTGAACGAGCCTGGTTTTGCCATGGGCAACTGGAAATGGAGGTTGACTAGAGATCAACTGGATCGTCTCGGAGCCGAAAGCACTTCTTATCTTGCCGAGCAGGCGAAGATTACGGGGAGGCTCGCTATATCGAGTGAAATGGACTAGCGTGCTCTTTTCTAGTGTGAAAAAGAATCCGGACAGCAAGGAGGAAGCCCGTGATAAAAAGCCGGGTATTAGAGACTTTTTGCCTTATTTCGGCCTTCTTCGTCCGCACTGGCTGCCCTTTGGGGGGGCCCTTTTGTGTGGTGTCGTGTACGGGGTTGCAAGCGGATTCGGTTTGCCCACTATGATTGATCAGGTTTTTCCCAAAATCTTTCCGACTCAGGCAGGAGCTACCCCGCCCCTCTCCTTCTGGCAGCTTTTTCTCTATGTGTCCGTTTTTCCGGGTGTCTTCTTGATTCGTGGCTTGAGTGGGTATTTCAACACCTACCTGATCAATTTTTGCGGGATACGCGTGCTGGAACAAATCCGGATTCAGGTTTTCGAGAAGATCCAAAGGCTTCCCGTCGCTTTTTTTCACAGGAATCAGGAAGGAGACTTGCTCAGTCGGGTGACCAACGATACCGGCCAGTTGCAAGCGGCAATCATTACGATCAGCAATGATTTGATCCGTCAGCCGGTTACTTTTCTCGGAGCCCTGTCCGCGTTGGTGTGCATGGCCTTGCAGCGCGAAGGGATGGCTTTTATTCTGCTTTGTCTTGTCGTCATCCCGATTTGCGTCTTTCCCATCCGTCGGGTCGGGGAGATCCTCATGAAAAAAGCCTTGGGCATGCAAGAGCGGGCGGGAGGCATGACCGCCGTGCTGAGCGAAAACCTTTCCGCTCCCCGCGAAATCAGGGCTTTCAACTTGGAAGCCCGTGAAAACAAGAGGTTCCGGGAGTCTTCCGGGAAATTCTTCGAGGCCAGAATGAAGGTCATTAAGTATGCGAACATGCTTACTCCGATTATCGAGATCATTACGGCTACGGGAATCGCGGTGGCCATTTTTCAGGCCTCCCGCAAGTCCATTCATTTGGATGCCGTGATTCCGGTTATTGTCGCCCTTTACCTATCTTACGAACCGATCAAAAAATTGGGAGGAATTCAGAACAGTTACAAGCAAGCTCTTGCTTCCCTTTTGCGGCTTGAGGAGGTGCTTGAGGCAGAGGAATCGATCCGTGACCCCGAGCATCCTGTCGAGCTATCGAAAGTCAGAGGTGAATTGCGATTTGAAAACCTATCCTTTTCTTACCCCAACGAGCAGGATTCCGAAGACGCCCCCCCTGCCCTGAGAAGTATCAACCTCACCATTCCAGCCGGCGAAGTCGTCGCTCTGGTCGGGCCGAGTGGAGCGGGAAAGACTACCTTGGCCGGTATGCTTTCTCGTTTTAACGATCCATCCGATGGAGCCATTCTGCTCGACGGACTTGATTTGCGAAGTCTTTCCCTACGGGATCTGAGGGATGCCGTTGCCCTGGTTCCCCAGAAACCTTTTCTTTTCGACGCAACGGTCCGGGAGAACATAGAGATGGGGAAATCGCCCTACTCCACCGCGACGGTCGAGGATGTGGCCGAGGCTTCCCATTCGTCCGGCTTTATCGCTGATTTTCCCGATCGCTTTGACCAACGGCTTGGGGAAAACGGGAATCGTTTGTCAGGCGGACAGTTGCAAAGGCTCGCCTTGGCCCGGGCTTTTTACAAGAATTCTCCTTTGCTCGTCTTGGACGAGGCTACTTCCGCCCTAGATACTGAAAATGAGGATAGGATTCACGAAGCCATGAAGGAGCTATCCAAAGGCAAGACTACTTTGCTTATTGCTCACCGTTTCAGCTCCATTCGCCTTGCCAATCGTATTCTTGTTATGGACAAGGGGAAGATCGTGGCGGATGGTTCGCACGACGAACTTTACGACAAGTGCGGTCTTTACAAAAATCTCTATGACGGGCAGCAGGATCCGGTTGCTTAGTTTTCTTCCCTCTTGCCGCCGCCATCCTTTCCAGACAAAAGCCAAAGAAGTTGCAGGCCGTCGCTGGGAGGCCCGTCAGGAAATTGTTCCGTAGGCCTTAACCTCATTGGCAAAACTGCCTTGATGAAGGTCAGAGAATTCGCGCAAAACCAACTGACTCCGGTAATTTCGAGCCAAACGGGATGCTCGGAACTCAAGGTCAACCAACCGGTCAGGCAACTCATGCCAAGAGAAAAAAAAGGCCCTCCCGAGATAATTAGAATCTTGGAGAAAAGGCCGAGGCCTTTGTCGGAATAAGAAGTATTGCCACCGAAAGATTTTCCGAAAGATAATTTGATGCGGACCCGTTTGCCTTGATACAAGGTGGGGGAGTCGGGCTTGCCCACGGTTAGCATGACAGAGTCCGAGGTCAGGATGAAGGCGTTCCAAAAATGACCGAGTTCGTGTACCAGCGTGGCAAAAGGGCGAAAAAAGTAAAGACCGGCCCAGGCCATCAAAACCCAAGGCAACCCTTCCATGCTTAGGTAGTCGACGGATGAGGCGAAGGTCATTGGCAGGCAGGTTTTGGGATTGAACTTGATCGATGCGACACGTTGCGCAAGGTTGTCGATTCCTTGACTGATAAAGTATGTTTCGTTCTCTTATGCAAGCCTTCTCGGGCAAACCCAAGCTCGAGGTTCGTGTTCCCCATGCGAGAGGATTGCCCATGACCGATCACATCAAATACGGTGAAGAGGCCGAATCCATGCAGTGGATTGGCGTGGACTTGGATGGCACGCTGGCTCAAGCCGATCCTTGGCAGGGCTTCGAGCACATAGGCAAACCCATTCCCAATATGATGAAACGGGTCAAAATTTGGTTGGAACTCGGATACCGCGTGAAGATCGTCACGGCCCGCGCCCAAGACCCCGATCAAGCCATTCCGCCCATTCGGGAATGGCTCAAGAAACACGGCTTGCCTGAACTTGAGATCACCAACGCCAAGGATATGGACATGATCGAGCTATGGGATGATCGGTGTGTTCAGGTGGTGCCCAATACCGGGAATCCCGTCGGACCGAACCCCGAGCCTTATCGCCGTTAGGTTTCGGATTCACATAAGAAAGGTCGAAAATACACTTTTTTGCAAGTCCTGTAGCCTTGCGGTGATTATGCATGCCCCGCCCAACTGATTATCGCGGGATTCGGGGAAACGGGTTTGACCATCGCGGTATTCCCATTTTTGGTTGTTCGTCTATGAGAAAACTTTTCCCCGGATTCCTGCTGGCCATGTTTGCGACCGGCTTGACGGCCAAGCCCAACGTCGTTTTCTTCTTCATCGACGACATGGGGTGGACCGACCTCGGGTTCATGGGGTCGAAATACTACGAAAGCCCACACATAGACAAGTTGGCAAAAGAAGGAATGGTCTTTATGAACGCCTATGCTGCGGCTCCCAATTGCGCCCCCAGTAGGGCCTGCCTGATGTCCGGTCAGTATGCACCCAGACATGGAGTTTATACGGTGGCTAATTCCGATCGGGGCTCGGCCAAGCACCGCAAGTTGATTCCAACGAAGAACACGATTCATTTGGCGGAAAAGTTCGTCACGATGGGCGAGGCTCTTCAGGCGGGAGGTTACTTGACCGCCACCATTGGGAAATGGCACCTGGGTGATGACCCTACGACTCAGGGATTTGACGTCAACATCGCCGGTAAATCATGGGGGAGTCCAAGTGGAGGAGGCTATCATAGTCCCTACAAGTATCCCAATCTCGAGCAAAAGGAAAAGGGCGAGTACCTGACCGATCGGCTGGGTCTGGAAGCCTGTAAGTTTATCGAAAAGAACAAAGACAAGCCATTCTTTCTCTATTTGACCCATTACTCGGTTCATACTCCGATTCAGGCCAAGCCAGAGCTAAAGAAAAAGTACGAAGCCAAGAAACCGACCGAGCGACATACGAACGCGGCCTATGCGGCCATGATAGAGAGCACCGACGACAGCGTGGGCGCGGTTCTTGGCAAATTGGAGGAACTGGGGCTTTCCGATAACACCATCGTCTTGTTCTTCTCGGATAACGGTGGGCATGGGGGCGTTACCTCCAATGCCCCTTTGCGTGGCTCCAAGGGCATGCTTTACGAGGGTGGAATTCGTGAGCCCATGATCGTAAAATGGCCCGGCGTGACCAAACCCGGATCGGTTTGTCGGGAGAACGTCATCGGAGTGGACTTCTACCCTACCCTGCTGGAGGTTACGAAAACCCCTGCTCCCAAGGACTACCTGCTCGACGGTCTAAGCTTGGTTCCCTTGTTTGAGAATCCTGAGGCCAAACTCAAAAGAAAGGCCATACATTGGCATTTTCCTGCTTATTTGCAGGGATACACCGTTCGGCATGGGAATTTCCGAACCACTCCCGCTGGGGCCGTTCGGATGGGAGACTGGAAGTTGATCGAATATTTTGAGGATGGAACCCTCGAGCTTTACAATACCGGGAAAGATATCTCGGAAAATAAGAACTTGGCCAAGGAAATGCCCGCCAAGGTGAAGGAAATGCATCAGGTTATGCTCGCTTGGCGCAAAGACACCAATGCGCCCGTACCGACTAAGCCGAACCCCGCCTACGATCCCAAATCCGCCAAGCAAGGAAAGGGCAGGAACAGGGGGAAGAACTAGATCTCATGAACTGGTGGGGAAAAGTAATTGGTACCGGTGTGGGGATGCTTGGTGGTCCCATCGGGGCTTTGGCCGGAGCCGCCCTCGGCCATCTTTATGACGAGGATGACCCTACTCCGAAAAATGAGCAGAAGGCCCGCATTCTTTACTTGGCCTATTTTTTTTCCTGCGCTGCGAAAGTGGCAAAGGCGGACGGGGGAATTTCAGCGGCTGAAATTCAGGCGACCGAATCCATGATGGAACGCATGGGGCTCAATGCCAAGATGCGTGACTTCGCCAAGAACGTTTTCCGGAAGGCCAAGGTCAGTCGACGGTCGATCGATGATGACTTTAAGGAAGCGGGCCGTCTCATTGGGTACGAACCAACGGTAGCCCAGTCCTTTCTCGGAGGTTTGTATGAGATTGTGCGTTCAAATGGCAAGAAGCTCAACGAGATGCAGGTTCGCTATCTTTTGCGCGGAGAGGAACGGCTCAAGCTGCGCCCTGGAACCATACAGACCTGGATTCGAGGTGGCTATGCTCCGCCCACTCAGGATTCGAACCCGTCCGCATTGTCCCTCGATGAGTCTTACGATGCAATCGGCTTGCCCAAGACTGCAAGTGACAAGGAGGTCAAGATGGCTTACCGAGCTCGGGCTGCGGACTTCCATCCCGACAAGCTAAAGAGCAAGAACCTTCCCGCCGAATTCATCGCCTTTGCAAACGAACAGTTGGCTCGAATCAACCAAGCCCACGAAGTCATTCGAAAGGCTCGGGGTTTGAAGTAAACTCTATTTACTCAAGGCATCCTGTCCGGGTTCCTTCTAGAAGTAGTCGATAATCCTCGGAAGAATTTCTAGATTAATTGCTCTAGCTTTCGTCATCAGCGACAATTAGGCCGTCCCGCATTGGCAGGCAATGATCGCAGCGCTCGGCTAGTTCAGGGTTGTGCGTGACAAGCAAGATCGCAATTTCCTGCTCCCGGGCAAATTGCATGAGGAGTTCGAATACGTTTTCCGAGTTCGCGCTGTCCAAATTTCCCGTGGGTTCGTCGGCAAGGAGAAGAGAGGGCGAGTTTGCAAGGGCTCGGGCAATGGCGACCCGTTGCTGTTCACCACCCGATAACTTGTTTGCGAACCGGTTTGTCTTGTTTCCCAAGCCAAGTCGGTCAAGAAGTTCGCCTGCCTGGTCGAGGGCTTGGCGCTCGCCTACTCCACTCTTTCGAAGTGGAAGGGCTACGTTTTCACGGGCAGTCAGTTCCTTGATGAGGAAATGAAATTGGAAGACAAATCCTATCGATTCGTTGCGCAGAGCCGTCCGTTCTTCGTTCGAAGCCTTTGCCATAGGCCTGCCTTTGAGATAAATCTCTCCGGATTGCGGACGGTCCAGCAAGCCGAGAAGGTAGAGGAGAGTGCTTTTCCCGCAGCCGGATTGACCAATCACTGCGGTCATTTCGCTCGTCCGGGCTTCGAAGGATACACCCCGCAGAGCTTGGACTACGGAATCCCCTTCCTCAAAGGAGTGCTTGAGTTCTTCTGCCCGAATCAACGCCTTTGGGTTCTTGGGTCTCGGTTCGCTCACAGGCTCTCCCTAATGATTTTGGCAGGCTCGATCTTGGCTGCTCGGCGTGCGGGAATCCAACTGGCTACACTAACAAAGAGAGTGGCGATTGCGATCGCCCAGAGGTAGTGCGTCACGTCCCAGTTCACGACGAAGCTGTCGGTCGAGAAGATTCCCCGGATTCTCAGCGGAATTCTTGAAATTCCATAGGTTGCAAGAAATCCGGTCGCACTCCCGAGTACGATACCGCCTAGCAGTACGATTCCACCTTGCCATAGAAAAACTGCCGAGACGTCGCGGGGGGTGAATCCGATCGAGCGAAGGATTGCAATGTCCCGGTTCTTCTCGATGACCATAATGGCAAAGACATTGAACATACCCAGGCCGGAAAGGAGCAAGATGCTTGACACCGTAATGGCGGATGAGAACCGGAGGGCCTTGAACACTTCAAGCCAAACTTTTTCCCTTTCCTGCCATCCGATTACCCGGTGCCCAAGTGTCATCTGCATTTGAGCCGCGATCTCGCTTGCTTTCTCCGGGTCTTGAATCGAAACTTGAAAAACCGAGTCTCCGAATGGCTTTCCGAGAAAGGATCTTGCCGTTGCCAAATCAAGGTAGATGCGGGTTTTGTCAATCTGACTGACCCCCGTCTCGAAAACCCCTGCAATCCGAAGCTGTTGATTTTCGGATCCTCCGATGAGGGTAACACGGTCTCCTTCGGAGAGGCTGAGGCGTTCGGCAATCCAACTTCCAACCAAGATCCCTGAACGATCGGCATCCAAGTTGTCGATGTCTCCTTGAAGAAGTTGATTTTCAAGTTCCGAGACCATGATGTGGTCCTTGATGCGCAATCCGTGAAGCTGAACGGCTAGTTTGCGGGATCCTGAATCGAGTATGCCTGTTCCTTCTATGATTTCCGATATTCCGGAAATTTCAGGGAATTCCCGCAAGGCAGTTTTTACGAGTTGAGGATACTCGATGCCCTCGACGTAACGGGCGTTTTCACGAGAGCGTAAAACAAAACTCTCCTTTCCGTCCCTCGAAACCTTGCTAACGGTGCCTTCCATGTCCTGGAACCGGTCGGAAACTCGGATCGCCCCATTCGTGCCAAGAATCGTACGTATGAAAAATACCTCGAAGCCCGAAGTTTGAGCCTGGGTCACGACGAAAAAACCAATGCCGAAAACGATTCCTATCAGGCTCATCGACATGGCCCGTTTACGGGCGAAAACAAAGCGGAGAGCGAGTTGTAGGGCTATGAAACTCAAAGTTGGATCCGTTGGTTACTTGACGATTGAATCCACTAGGGCGCTCTTTACACTTTGACCGTCGCGAAACAAATGAGGGGTTCGCGTGATTACATGCTCCCCTTTTTCAAGCCCTTTGAGGATTTCGACTTGGGTCAGGTTTTTGGCTCCGGTTTGAACTTCCCTGATTTCCACCTGACCATTGTTCACCACAAAAACGGAGTTCCCCACCAAGGACTTGCGGGGTATGACAAGAACTTGCTTTCGTACTCTTTTGATGATTTCCGCCCTGCCTGCTCCTCCAGTCGGTAGTTTTTTTTCCACATTCAGTTTCAGGTATAATTTTCTTCGCCCTGTTTTAGGTTCAACCAAGGAGGAAAGGCGATCGACTTTGGCTTCTAACACTTGGCTTCCAAAAGAAAAAAGACTGACTCCTGCTGGCAATCCCTCCTTGATCCCGGCATAATCTTCCTCGTTGAGTGAAACTTCGATCAATCGGGCACGCGAATTGATACGGCCAAGGGATTGCCCGGCAAATACAATGTCACCCGGAGCAACTGAGGAGAATACGAATTCCCCGCTGATGGGACTTTTGATCATCGTTCTTTGCAATTGGGCTTCGAGGTTTTCCAAAGTCGTTTGCAATCGGTTGCCTTCCTCGTCGAGTTCGAGATTCTCTTGTGCTAGTTGGGCTCGAAGTTTTTGAACAAGGTTTTGTTTCTTTTCCAAGTCGAGTGAGGAAATTTTTCTTTCCCTCGCCAGAATGATCAAATCCTTGAGTTCTTTTTCCTCCAAATCCAACTGGATGGCGGTCGGTTGAGTGTTATTTCTTCTTTGGTCAAAATTTTTTTTGGATAGAAGAGTTTGCCTGAGTTGACGCTTCAAATCCTCGCTGTCCAAGAGTACGAGGGTTTCGTTCGCTTCGACTTGGATCATTTTGCCAAAGGGAAGCAAAGCAACCTTTTGGACCATGCCTTGTGTTCTTGCTCGTACTTCGAAGGTTGATTCAGCGAGCACACGTACGTTTCCGCTTACCGAGTCCGTGACGTCTCCAACTTGAACTTTTGTGACAAACGCCTCGGGTTTCCATTTGTTTTGAAAAACCAAAAACAACGAGGCAATCACGATCACGGGTATAGTGAAGAATAGAACTTTACGGCTCATCGGACTGCTTGCTAATTCTTATTGAAGTTCGTTCTCTCGTCATAGAGATCACGGACTTTAAGATAGTGACTGACCGTCTTGGCAAGATCCAATTTCGACTCGTCGAGGGTAAGTCTTGCTTCAAAATGAAGGGTGGGAGTGATTCGATTTTGCTGAAATTCCAGAATGCTTTTTTCGTAGCGGTTTTCCGCTACTTTGACCAACTGCCTGTTTACTTCGATTTTTTCGCTCAGGCTTGTGATTTGATTATGCAAGTCCTCGATCAGGAGACGGAGCGATCTTGAATTCCTTTGCAAGCGCAGTTCGTTCATTCTTTTTCTGGATCGGGCCGCCTCTTTTTTGCCCTTGCTTAAAGATGAATCCCAGATGTCCCATTGTGCTTCGACTCCAATGAGCAAGTTGTTTCGGTTTAAGCTTTCACTGCTGTTGGCCAGGTCCACTTGATCTTGATAAAAACCGCCGATCAAGTTGAGCTTTGGCTTAAGGTCGGAGTCCGCGATCTTTATGTTGTTGGTTTCCTTCTCAATTTCATTCCTCAGGTTTTCCAAGTCGGGAGAATTCAATTGGGATACGAGAATGGGCGGAGAACCCGTAAAGGCATGTCTTTCGCAGAAATCGGTGAATTTTGGTGTTTTGGCAAAGGTCAGTCCTTTGGGATATCCTGTTTCCAAATAAAAAATCCTGGCTTGATAGTTGGCCTTTCTCTTTAAATCAGAAAGCTTAATCGCTTGCCTTAACCTAGAAAGGGTCGCTTCGTAAACCGTTAGATCGGAGACAAAGCCCAAATCTCTTCGGCGCATCAAATCAATCTCATTTTCTTGGGCCAAGGCATGACTTGCCCGGGCAAGATCCTCTTCGTAGCGCAAAATTACGAGGTCGAGATAGTCGCTCCTTGTTTTCGACTCGTATGATCTTTGAAGGGAAGCATATTGAACCTTGGCGTTTCTTTCCGATAGCTCCGCAACCCTGCTGCTAGCTTCCAAAGCACCCCAATGGTAAAGAGGTTTTTTCAAGTAAACGGATCCCAAAAAACGATACTTGTGGTAGAAACCCTGAGAGGGACGATCTTCATGAAGGGATTGGGCTTGGGCATTAATTCCAACTTTGAACCCTCTTGAACTGTCGGAGATCGTTTTTCCTGTACGAGCTTGCAAGACCAACTCCCTCTGTTCTTCCAAAAAGGGGGCTTTTTCGTCCAGTTCCGATAATACCAAGGAAAGCTCAGGAAAAAAAAGCTCCGGTTTATTCGGATATTGTTCTGTCGTCTTCTTTTCGCTCGCCCACGTCGGATTACCAAAATGAAACCCAACTATAAAGAAGAGGCAAGCATGTGTGTGAAATTTTCTCAATGACCCGAATAGTGAAGACGGGAAGCGATTTACTCAACCCGAATTAGACGGGTTGTCACCCGATGGAGTATATTTTACTGATCCGAAATTCCGGATGGATAAAGAGCCTTGAGTTCATCAGCGGTCCATTGCTCCGTTTGACCGGAGGATTCAGCTCGGAATCCCGAAACTTGTTGCTCAGTAACTTCGGAGGCGGAATTGCCCCAAGCCTGGCGAACATAGGTGACGACATTTGCTATTTCACGGTCATTGATGTCCACTGCGGCCATTTGTTGCGTAGGGACAGTTCCCCATGTTTCGCCTTTAACTACAATTTTTCCCTTCAATCCCTTAAGGATGATCTTAGAGATCAGACCAGGGTCTGAATTGACCCATTCGGATCCGGCCAAGGGAGGAAACATATTGGGAAGACCTTGTCCATTTGACTGGTGGCAAGATGAGCATTTCGACATAAATGTTTTTTTGCCGGATTCAATTTTGCGTTCAAGCTTTAGGGCTGCTACTTCTTCCGGACTGAGTTCAACTGCTACTTGGGGTGGATGAAGTTGGAACTTGTTAGTAGTATGCGCCAATTGAATCGAGCAGAAAAACACCAAAAAGCCGAACAAGAAAACAAAGACGAGAGGAGCTTGTAGAAAACCTATCGTGGGCGGGTGTTTTTCGCTGTTAAGTTTGGCGTGTATTTCAACCATGTCCTCGTCGGAGGTCACCTGAGTCTCTTCGGATTTTTTTTTCTCTTCGGACATTACTCTGTTTTTGAATGGGATTTCAATTCGGCCTCGGTCCACATTTGCATGGTTGGACGATCCTTGAGAGAATCGCGAACAGCCTGAACTTCCAAGGCGGAGACAGCCGAGGCTGAATTACCCCAAGAGTTTCTAATGAAAGTGAGTACATCGGCTATTTGTTGGTCAGTAAGGCTACCCGGCGGAGTGCCTGGAGCAGGCATGGCTCCATTGTATTTGACGCCGTTCACTTCAATCTCACCCATGAGACCAAAAAGGGAGATCTTTATCAAACGTTCTTTGTCACCCTTTACCCAACCCGAGCCGGCCAAGGGTGGGAAAGCAAGGGGAACTCCCTGTCCAGTTGGTTGGTGGCATGTTACGCATCCTCCGCCTCCGTCGCCAATTTTGGTGTAAACTTCTTTACCCGCACTCATTTGCGGTGAAAGTTCTGACAGGGCGGTCGGAGAAAGAGGATAGTTTACCCAATCCGGTATTCCACCAGACGAAGCATTGGAATCGGTTGTTTTTTCCATTCCGTCTTCTCTCTCGACAAAGGACATTTCGGGCAATTCGTAGTCCTGTTTCAAGGATTGAAGGTAAGCCACCAATCGATTCGCACGGAGAGAAGGAATCACATGCCTGGGTTGTCCGCCTTCTTCTCGGGAAGGAATCTCTATTGTGCCATCTTTAGGATCATCCGTCGTTTCGTATAGAAAAGGACTAGGGGGGCAAATTGAATCAGGAACGAGAGACTGGGGTTCGAATAGGTGATTATGTAACCACTCTTCTTCGTACTCGTTCATTCCAACATTTGCTAAGTCCGGACCGATACGCGTATGACCGAGCATAACATGTTCCTGCAAAACATAATCTCGAGGCATCGAAGCTCTCTTTCCCCAACCTCTTTCAATATCCGGACCGGCTTCAGGGACCCTTTTGCCTTTGCCGAGGTTTTGGGTAAAGAGGCGGACTTGTTGGGTGTGGCATGTTACGCAACCCAAGGCCAAATATTCTTCAGCACCTTGCTTGGCCAGCCCTGGCAAGTCTTTGGGATAAAGTTCGGAGTCCGGCAGTCTGCTGCCATCTTCCTCCAAGCTTTCCGCCTCAGGTGAGAGATCTCCGTATTGCAAGCTTGCTCCTACTACGAAAGCGAACCAAGCAAGGGCGAGTGTGGTTAAAATACCGAAAGAGAACTTAAAAATATTGTTCATCAGGCAGTCTTTCCTTTTCTTTCGGATTCCGATGCAAAACAGCAAGCGAAGGGATTCGGGAAAATGACTTTCCAAACGTTGATTACAAACACCAATTGAGAGAAGCCCAGAATGACAAAGGCATACTTGGTTATCACGAAATAAGGTTGTACCGAAGAAATGACCGAAGAAGACCAGTCCAGAGAAGATTGTTGGGCCAAAACCCCGTGTGTAAGTCCTCCAATGAGGTAGGCGAGCAAAAGAATAAGGACGCCGAAAGCAGAAGTCCAAAAGTGAAAGGATTTGGCTGACTTACTGATTTCTTTACCTGTTATCAAAGGGAGCATGTAGTAGACCAATCCGAAAATGATCATACTGAAGAAACCGTATACACGCTGGTTGAAGTGAAACTCGTTGATGATTGAAAATTGGGTGACCTTGGCAACGTCCGGTAAGGAAAAAATGACGCCGATATAGCTGGACAAAGTGTAGGATATGGTTCCGAAAATAACAAATCTCAGTGGCAGAACATTCCATACTTTGGCGATGTCCTGAAAAGCAGTCGCATGGAAGTTTGTGGAGGCCACTGCAATAGGGAAAATCATAGCAATACTCATGACGGTTCCGATAGCCGGAATCCACATTGGAACCGGTCCCCCCTCCAAATGATGGACCACAGACCATGGAGCCAGTGCAGCGATGCACCAAAAACCAAAAATAGCCAAATAATACTTGTCGATCGGTCGGCCTAAAATCGTTGGAATGAGGTAATAGGCGGCACCTAGAGCCATAGGGGTCAACCACAACCAAATCAGACTTTGACCAAACCACAGAGAAAGAATGCTGGGCAAGGTTCCTCGGGACGGATTGATTTCCAATCCGTTCCATGCAATGATAAATAAGGCTGGAAACCAAATGAGGGAAGCCAATATGAACCACTGTGGAGCGATTGTCACGTTTTGCATGCGGGATCGATGAATAACCAAAGCAAAAAAGGCTATGATAGAGTAAGAAATGAACAAAACGGGCCAAACGCTCGTGGGCATCTCGAGCATTTCATGAGCGTTCATATGCCCATCCAATATTCCCAGCAGCCCAAAAGTGATGCCAAGATTCCAAAGAACTCCTGCGAACAAGAGCAGGACTCTCCCTCTTATTTCCGCCTGAGAAAGGCGGGCTAAAATCCATAGAGTAACCGCGAAAATCGAGTTGCCTCCCCATCCATAGACAAAAGCGTTTGCTTGGGCCACTTTTACTTTTCCATAAGTCAGCAATTCAAAAGAGGAAAGAAAGAAGGGGTCGGTCAATTTGGCTGCCGCAACATAGGCAAGCAGTGCCGCTGCGAGTAACCAAAGGCCCGCGGAGGCAATGAAAAAGGAGACCACTTTTTTGGCGGAGCGATCAATGACTTTTGCGGCAGTGTCTTTCACTATGTGCTCAGGGTGCTGTTGAGTTCTTGGACCCGTAATCTTCTTTGATAACATTCTGCATTACTGCTTCGAGGGAAGAGTTATTTTCGGAATGGAATGAATCGACCATACCTTTGAACTGGACGCTTTCGGTTTTATGTAATTCGATCACTTCAAGGCGTTTCTT
>JAYOMW010000073.1:6440-14856 GCA_038121045.1 Opitutia bacterium | reverse complement strand
CGAAGATTTTGGCAAGCCGGTCAAGCGGGTTGGTCGCCCCATTGTCTATTGGCTCACCTTCGGGTCGTCCCTACTTTTAAAGGAGGGAAGGTGAGACTCCGGGGTCGGAGGCAATGGTCTTGACCCCGACGTGCTCCATGGAACCCTTGATATTTCCTCCGTTTGTTGTGGGAAACCATTATAAAAATCAAAGTTGATTGTAATCCAATCGAAAGGGATGGCTGCGACAAGGGCCGTCTAGAGTCGTTTGGCCTATGGGCCTAGGGCGATTTTCAAGTACTTTGGCCCTTTCTTCGTCCGGAAAAAAGCGGAGGTATGGCCTCGCTCGGCGATTCTTAACCGAACCTGCGAAGCAAGACGTAGGTTTGCTCAAGGGCTTTTTCTATCGATGGTCCGTAGGCGAATACGCCTTCGTCATGACCTTCCGTTGCAAAAAAACCGTGGTTTTTAGCCCTGCTTCGAACGATTTGATCCATTGCGATTGCCATTCGGGGGGTTCCGTACTCGACGTCTTTTTTTGTCTTTGGAATCGTTCCGTCAAGGAGCATGGAATCAAAAATTTTTCTATTGTGGAAATGCAGGACGCAACGAATCGATTCGTCCGCCGAGTAAATTGCTCCATGAGTCATGGACTCGGAGGATGCCTTGGTTCTGCCTCTCGCTCTCACGTGATTTTTTTCCAATTCAAAAGATTGAACCAGGCAATAGTCGGTTTCCCGCAGGATGGGGATTCCGCCCGTGGCCGTACCCGTAATGATGAACTCAAGTCCCGAATTTCTCATGCTTGCGTTTCCAAAGCCAATGCCATTTGGATAAGTCCCGATCAACCCGAGTTGATGAAGACTTCCTCTTGCTTCATTGAGTTTTTCCCAATCCGGGTGCTTCGGGATGTCTCCATCCGTCATGGAGAGGGAAAACTTGACGTAGCCTTCGTCAATTTTCACTTGTTTTTTTCTCCGGGAAAAGCTCCAGGATCGCTTCCTCTGAGGCATCGCAAAGGCCTCTTTCGCAAATGAGCTTTTCAACCAGTCTTGCCGGCGTGACGTCGAAACCCCAATTTTTCGCCTCGGTTTCCGGCGGGCAATGGCGAATGCTTGTCCATTCGCCCTTTTCTTTGGACAGGCCGGAGACAAAAGTGACTTCCTCGGGCGCTCTTTCCTCGATGGGAATTTCCTTCAATCCGTCCCGGATTTCGAAATCAAAAGTGGAGGAAGGCAGAGCGACGTAAAAGGGAACGCTGTTGTCTTTGGCCGCGAGGGCCTTCAAATAGGTCCCAATTTTGTTGGCGACGTCACCGCTTCGGGTCGTTCGGTCGGTTCCGACCAGAACCATGTCGACCAAACCGTGCTGCATCAAATGTCCACCCAGGTTATCGGTAACAAGAGTGTGGGGAACCCCGTGCTGGCCAAGCTCCCAACAGGTTAAGCTCGCGCCCTGATTCCTGGGCCTGGTCTCGTCTACCCAGACGTGAACTTCTATGTCGGAGTCATGCGCGGCATAGATGGGAGCGGTCGCCGAACCGTGATCCACGAAGGCAAGCCAACCCGCATTGCAGTGGGTGAGTATGTTTACGGGGCCTCCTTTTTTCCGGGCGCTGATTTCTTCAATGATTGCTTTCCCATGCTCGCCAATTTTTCGGCAGAACTCCGCGTCTTCGTCCGCAATGTACTGAGCTTCGGCTTTTGCGATCGTCCTTTTTTCCTCAGGGGATTTGCCCGCCGATATTTTGTCAAGCATGCGATCGACCGCCCAAGCCAGGTTCGATGCGGTGGGGCGGGTGGCTTTGAGCTTTAGCCCGCTTTGCGTCAAGTCTTGATCAAAGGTTTCGTTTCCGGCTTGCAAGGTCGCAAGGTACATTCCGAAAGCTGCGGTCGCCCCGATCAATCCAGCGCCCCTGACCTGCATTTCCTTGATCGCGAAACAGGCTTCCTCAACACACTGCAAATCAACTGTTTCAAAGGAGTGCGGGAGGGCCAATTGGTTGATGATACGGACGATTCGGTCGTCCGTTTCGCTCAGCCAAATCGTTCGGTAGTTTTGGTTGCCTACTTTCAACTCGATTCAAAACCAGATGCGAAAACTTGTTCCCAGCGTCCAACCTTGGTATTGGGTTTTTCCCGCCGAATTAAGGTCATCGTACTGAATGCCGGAAATCAGCTTCAGGTTTTCTCCGCAAAAATAGTAATTCAATCCGGCGTATACGCTGTGATGATCATCTCCCCGACCACTGTTGACGTCCACGCTCGAATCCCTCGCTGCGGCCAACCGCGCATATCTACTGTTCAAGCGGATGCCTTTGGGGTTGTCGGAACCTTCGTACTGGTAGCGCAGGACCAGTTTGAGACGGTCCTCCTGAAGCCAATACATGGGCATGGCGACAATCCCACCAAAATCTCCCTCGAGGTCCGGATCGCTCTGGGGACCGTTGTTCCCGAACCCGATCGAGGTGTGCAGGGCCCAAGGGCCTTGGGCGAGGCGGTTCACGAGAGCAAAGGCGTAGTCATTCCCTTTGGCCAATCGATCTTCGGAAGTCGTACTGTCCTGACTGTAGAAAGAAAGCCAAAATTCCTTTTTGTCGAAACCGCTTCCTTCCGAAAAATCACCCAACCATGAGGCATAATACGTTTTGCTGTCTTTCCACCCCCCGACGTAATCGTCGTAAGTCCCGGAAAAGACGGCAGTGTCGAAAGTGTGTATGCCCTGCTTCCATTTGATCCAAGCGGCCAAAGGATTGCCGTTTTCCTCGTCCGAAAGCCAAAGCTTGTTCGAGAAATCCGAGCGTTCCAATGCGTTGGTCAAGTAGGCGGAGCGTTGCCATTCGTCCGCCATCCGAGCCGATCTTCTGCCGTATCCGATCTCCAAAGCATCGACCGAGGAGACCCCCCAGAAAGAGCCGGCGTCAAAGGTCAGGTTGGCGCTTCGGAAGGTTTCGTGTCCCCATTGACGGTAATCGCCGGGATAGTTGTGCCGGTCGTTGGACAACTGGCTGACTGCCTTGAATTTCCAGTAGTCGGCAAATTTTCCTTGCAGTCCCATCCAAAACCGGCGGATCTCCTCCATCGAGTCGTCAAAGGCGAGACCGTTCTTGTCCTTCCCGTCGACATACCCGAATTGATGCATGTAGCTAAAGAAAAACTTGGCATTCTGCAGGCCCTCGGATTCCGGTTTGTCGTAAAACTTTCCAAAATCCCTCAGTTTGGAGCAGGCGTCGTCGAGATTTTCTGCATCCTCGTTCGGTTGATCTTTGGGTTGAGAGAAAGAAAACCTCAGGGGCAGGACGGCGAGAAGGATTGCGAGCGTAGCAATCCAAAAGCGGGGAAAGAGTGAAGCGATCATAGACGAAGAGCTAGTTGATTCGAGCTTCAAGGTCAATCGGCATCGGTCTTCTGTTCTTCCCTTTTGGGGTAAACCTGTCATGGGTTGTATTTATGAATGCGAAAGAATTTTTTCTTCATGGTCTTTTCAGTCCGCATTCCGGAGACCGAAAGACTTTGCAGACCCAGTTGCACTGGACCTTGCGGGTGACGGTTGCCCTTTGTTTCATTGGCCACGGTACTTGGGGGTTGATCACCAAGTCGGGCTGGCTTCCCTTCTTTGCATCACAAGGGATTGAACCTGAACTCGCTTGGACTCTGCAGCCTTTGATCGGAGCCTTCGACATCGTCATGGCTCTTCTGCTCTTGCGGAAGTCAAACCGGGCGATTTTGATCTGGATGTTTCTGTGGGCCCTTTGGACCGCGATGTTGCGCCCCTTGGCGGGAAACCTCGACAAACCCGTGGAGGTAACCGAGGGACAATGGGTCGTGGAGATCCGAGAAGAGGCTCGTCCCGACAAAACCCAAACTTGGGAATTTTGGGAACGGGCGGGAAACTGGGGGCCTCCCTTCATGCTTTTGGTCATGGGAGGCGCCTTTGCCTTAAGGAGGAAGGATTTGCTCGGAGGTTACGAGGAACCGGAGATCACCGACTCGACGATCGACACCATTTTCTTTCTTTGCAAGCTTTGCCTTGCCTTGCTTCTCATCGGTCATGCGGGTTTCGGATTCGCCGTTCAGAAACCAATGCTGATCGACCATTGGCAATCGATTGGAGTGAAGGCCGACGCGACCTTCATTTCTCAGATCGGCTATGCCGAATTCGCCCTGGGCGTTTTGATCTTTCTAGCCCCTGTTCGTCCCCTGATATTCCTCGCGCTTGGTTGGAAGCTTTTCACCGAATTTCTTTACGTCCCGGCTGATACGGTTACAGGCATGGGAATCGTCAATATCTTCGAATGGATCGAAAGATGGGGCGATTACGGAATCCCTTTGGCCATGCTTTACATTCTTTCCTACCGGGCGAAAATTGCGAAAGGCTAAGCGGTTTGAAGTCAGCGGGCGGACCAACTGTTGTTTGTCCATTGCATGAAAGATCCATCCGGCTGCATGTAAAACCAAAGTCTGAGGCTATTGCTGTAAAGATTCGGATAAATGGATTTCTTGGTCCATAGCCAATCCTTTTCTTTTTCCACATAGAGCCAAACGTTGGCCGGACTGGCTCCATCGAAATAAACCCAACGAAGCTCCAAGTGAAACATCCAAAACTGCGTCTTGCTCGGTTGGGGCGGAATGAAAAAAGATCCGAGCCAATTCGAGCGATTCCAATTCGGAGTTCCTTTGATCGGAGCGCTTCCTTCCAACACGTCATCGGATAGCAAATCCTCTTCGATCAAAGTTTGCCTGAGGATTGAATTGTTCCAGTTTGGCATGAGCCCTCCAAAGGTGGGGTCGGAAAACTCATTCGATTCAAATTTGTCCCCAATTACAGGGGGAATCATTGAAGCCGGGTCAAACTTGGAACTAAAAAGAGCGTTCAAATCAATGGTATTGGTGGTGTTGTCGTCCAATATTCTTTTCTCGTCCATGGAAGTTACGAAATCATCCAAGTCCTTGCGCATTTCATCGTCATCAGCGATGTCGCTGGCACTCATTTTAAAGAGCATTTCTTGATCAAGACGGGTTCTCATGACGTCCGAAGCGGATTTGTAGTAGGCAACCGCTTGCTTCAACGAGGCCTTTGCTAGACTTAATTGGTTTTCTCCTTTGAGTCGCAAGAAAGTATTGGAATTATCCAAGAGCGATTCGAGGTTTAGAAGATCCTCATCTTCCAGCTTTTCCAAGGTTTGCAGATTATAGTCCCAGTCGTAGCTCACCAATATTTGCCCAAACCCCTTAAGTGCTTCGACCAATGCCATGATGAGATAGGCATCTCCTTTGTCGACATTGATCAGTTCTTCCAGACCGGTGAGATCTTGAGTGAGTTGGACGACGGTATCCTGAGATGCCGTTTTGAGAAAATGGGAATTGATTTTTGCAAGCCTGGGAATGAAAATGTTTTGCAGATATCCTTCCAACTGATTCAGGTCGGCATAGCTATTGATCTTGGAGCCTTCTTCATAATCCGAGTCGGAACCCCAGAACTCGGGTAGAGCGAAATCAATAAGCTTTGCGCTGGCGCCACCATCGATTGCAATTTGCTTAAGAGAGGAGGCTTCTTTGCTTTCGAGTAATTCCAAAAGCAATTCGAAACCGTAAACGAAATTGGCTTCGGGATCCTCCGAGTTCGTGCTGATCTGCGTTTCACGCAAATTCATTTGATCCGACAGATTTTGCGCCGAAATGGGGATTTGTGTCTCCGTTCCTCCCACCAATTGACCAACAAGGAGCCCCATGGGCATAATCAGCTTTAGCAATTCTATGAATTTTTTATGCATTATCCCACCTTTGATCGGGATCATGCCAAAGATCAATCGGATTTTCCCAAGCCTACCTGATCGTAGATGTCCATTTTTCCTAAAGCCAATTTTCTCAAGGGGTAAGGATTATCTTGGCAAAAGTTTTGAAGAGTCTTAAGTCGAGCATATGTACGAGCTGAATCGAGGGAAAATGTAAAGAAACGGACTTAAGAAAACCTTGTGCCTTATGACTTGTTCCTGATCTTTTCTTTTTCCGCCTCCGCCTTGTCTTCCAGACCGGCTATTTCGTCTGCGAGTTGACGGCTGATAGTGTCCGCTTCCTCGTGTTTCCCTTGAGCGATCGCGTCCTGAACGCTTTTTTCAAGCACGATCTTGCGCTCGGCAATCTTGGCTTTGTATTTGGAATCGATTTCGGCGATTTGTTCCTTTTGTTCGTCGGTCAAGGGTTTGCCGTCCCCGTCGTCCGACCTCTCCATGGCGAGTTCGTATGCGCTTTTCATGGGCTTGCTTGTATTGAAAAAACAATTCCACGTCCAATCGTTTATCCGTTTTCGTCGCGTCGTGGAAATTGTTCCCGGCGAGTTGGTCGCAGAGTTTCTTCTTACTGGAAAGCGGTCCAGTTCGTCCCATCCCATTGCATGAGGCTTCCCGAGTCCGTGAGGTAGAGCCAAGCCTTTGCCGTTTTGTCGTAGAGATAGGGGAAGGTGGATTTTTTGGTCCAAAGCCAAGCCTGTGAGCTTTCCCTGAACAGCCAGACGTCGGAGGGCGAAGAGGAGGACAGGTATACCCACCCGAGGTGCGCATGGTACATCCAAAAGTTCCCGGTATCGGTTCTTGCGGGGAGGTAGAAGTAGCCGAGCCAGTTGGATTGGTTCCAGTTGTTGGAACCGGGGATTGCCTTCGCGCCCTCGATGGAATCATTGGCCAACAAGTCGTTCTTTTGCATCTTTGACTTCAGCGTTTCATTCGTCCAATAGGGCAGGAGGCCGCCAAAGGTCGGGTCGGCGACCTCGGCCGATTCGAACTTGTTCCCCACCGCCGGTGGTAAGGCATCGGCAAGATCAACTTTGGAAGAAAAGAACTTATGGAGATGAAAGGCGTCGGTTTTGGACTCGTTCGAGGAATTCATGTCGTATTGATAGTCGAAGGAGGACAAAGCATGCGCCAGGTCTTTGCGGAATTGTTCTTCGGCCGCCAAATCATCGATCGAGAGGTTGAAGAACCTTTGCTCGTTAATCCGGTAAAGAAGGTAGGCGGATGCCGAATTGTATAGACTTATGGCCCTTTGCAAATGTTTTTTTGCTTCGGGCAATCGGTTGGTTGTTTTGAGCTTGCCGAACCGTTCGGATGAGTCGAAGAGCGATTCCAGGGTCACGATGCCCGAGTCATGCATGGTTTGTGCGGTTCCGGCCGTCATCGGCCATTCGTGACTCAAGACGATTTGAATCAAGCCGGAAAGTCCCTGAATCACGGCCCGTAGCAAGTAAACGTCTCCGATGTCCGCGTAGACGACTTGCTCAAGCCCGGTCAAGTCTTGAGTAAGAGTTATGTATAGGCTCTCATCTGTGATTCTGGCCAAGTGAAGATCCGCGATCTCGAGGGTCTTGAGCAGGGTTTTATCAAGGTAGGTTTCGATCTCCGAGTATTCGAAGGCGGAATTGATTTGATCGCCGTAATCCAAGTGTTCGAGCAACAGATCGGGGAGGGCGAACGAACGGATGGAGTCGGTGGCTCCGAGGGAAAGGGCCAGGGCCTTGAGAGAACGGGACCCATTATCCTCGAGCAAATGGAGCAAGAGTTCCAAGGCGTAGACGAAGTTGGCTTGGGCGTCATTGGGGCTAAGCAGAAGCTGTGCTTGTTGGGTTTCCATGCCGGTCCGGAGGTCTTGAACTGGTTTGGGTACTTGACGTTCGACCTCGACGGTAACTCCCCGGTTTCTCAGGTTGTAGATATCGGTCTGCAAAGCGAGGTCGGATAGATCGAGAAAGTTACCCTTAATCTTTAGGTGGTATAAGTAAGGCAAGTCGATCAAGGGAGCGATGCTCGAAATCCGGTGATTGTCCAAGTACAGGTAGGTCAGGTTGGAGAGGCCGGAAATCTCCTGCAAGTCAGCGATGGATCCACCCGAGCTCAAATCCAAGTAACTCAGGCCGGTAAGCCCGGCAAGGGGAGAAAGATTTCGGATCCCGTTGTCGCGTATGATCAGAGAGGACAGGTTCTTGGCATACTGAAGACCTTCCAGGTCGGTTATGGTTTTTCCGGAGGAGGTGAAGATGGAAATGCTTTCCATGTGAGCCTGAGTAAGCGTTTCCGGGTTGGTTCCGATAGGTACGCCGGAGAAATAAAGGGCGTAGGGGTAGCTTCCCAGGTAAGCCTTCAGGGATTCGGTCAAGTTTGAATCGGAGAGAGAAACCTCCGGGCTGAAGTAGGCGTGGAAATAGGTATCTTGTGTAACCCATGCCGAAGTCTGCAAGGCTTCGACGAGAGTTCCGGTTCCGCCCGCCGCCGTCCAAGTCCCATTGATCGAATCATAAAGATCCCAACCGAGAAAGGCGCTACCCGAGCCCGGAGTCGCCACCAAAGTGGATTGAGATCCGTGGGCGTAAGTTCCGATTCCGCTGACGTTGCCATCCCCTGTAATTTGCGACGTCACGTTGTAGTCGAGCAACTGGAAGTTAGCGG
>JAYOMW010000073.1:0-6340 GCA_038121045.1 Opitutia bacterium | reverse complement strand
AGCGGTGACGTTCAGATCGACACTTGCGCTGACGGCAAGGGGGTTGAGGGTGCTGTTCGAGTCGCCGGACCAACTCATGAATGAATAGCCTGAGTTTGGGGTTGCGAAAAGGTATACCGTTTGCCCGAGGTAAACGGACGGGGAGGCCGAAAACCAAAGGCCGTAGGTGTAGCCGCTCGAATCGGTTACGTCAGTCGGGGGATAAAGGGTCGTGTCCAGTCCGTAGTATCCGGGGTAAGAGACGCTGCCCCCTGTGACAGGTGAAGGGGAACCGGTAATCGATACGGTCTGGGACAACACCTTTGTCTGCAAAAGCGCAATCAAAATGGCAAGCCAGATGAATCTCGACATGGACACCTACTAGACAAATCTTCATTTGGCAGTGAATGGCAATGTTAAAAGGTGTTTCAGAGCTCTCGGCAAGGCACGCGTTTCTGGAAAATCAATGGGCTCTCGATCAAGCGAAAAGATTTTGCGATTGATTGGTGTTGGCTCTTCGACGCTCTGGCGCTAAAGGATTTTGCATGAGCAAACTTGTGGTGCGGAAGATGGAGCTTGGCCCGATTGGTACAAATGCTTATCTGCTTTGGGAGGACGGCGGGAGCGAGGCGGTCTTGATCGACGCTCCTCCCGATTGCGCAGGCGAGATCGAGCCTGTTCTAGAGAAAAACAGTCTGACATTGAGCGAGATATGGCTCACTCATGGTCATTGGGATCACATGGCGGGGGCAAGTGAATTGGCGGGCGAAGGGGTGGAAGTCTTGGGCCATTCGGACGACAAAATGCTCTTCGAGCAACCCGCGGTCATGTCTGCGTTTGCCATGCCGGGCATGGAATTCAGCCCCATAGGAATTACCCGTTGGATCGAAGAGGGCGAGCCTTTGAACTTATGGGACCGGGAAGTCTCGGTTTTTCATTGTCCGGGTCATTGCCCGGGCAATGTCGCGTTTTGGGTGCCCGGCGAAGAACTTTGCTTCGTCGGCGACGTCATTTTTTCGGGGAGCATCGGTCGGACGGATCTTCCGGGGGGTGATTTTGCTGCTCTCGAACGCTCGATTAGGGAAAAAATCTACGCTTTGCCCGGCCAGACCGCCTTGTTGCCCGGGCATGGTCCTGATACAAGTGTTGAAATCGAACGCGGAAGCAATCCTTTCGTTCGGCCGTAGCCCTTAAGGCTGGGAAAGAACGTCTTGAGAACGCTTGCTTCCCGATGATCCGAGTTTTGGAAGATGACGGCGACGGGGATTCGTCGATTGACTTGACCAAGGTGGTGGATGGGGTCTTCGAGTCAGGCGGATGGTTGGAGAAGGTCTTGGATTTCGATCATCGGCAGGAACAGGCCCAGATGGCTGCTTCGGTTTGCCGCTCCTTGGTTCGCGGAGAACATTTGCTTTTCGAGGCGGGTACCGGGGTGGGCAAAAGTTTGGCCTACTTGGTTCCGGCGATTTTGTTTGCCAAGGAGAGGGAGAGGCCGTGCGTGGTGGCAACCAATACGATTAGCTTGCAGGAACAATTGCTCGGCAAGGACATTCCGGCTCTGCGGAAATTGCTCAAGGAGATTCCTAACTTGTCTGAATGGGCCAATTTCAAGTGCGCCTTGTTGGTCGGCCGGGCGAATTATCTTTGCTCTACTCGCTTGCGAAAGACAATGGCCGGCCAAAGCGAATTGTTCGAGGGTGGCCAAAGGGACGAACTGCAAAGGATTGCACAGTGGTCCGATACGGAGGCGCGGGAAGGAATTCGGCAGGAACTCTCGCCTTCCCCCTTGGGAGCCGTCTGGGATGCGGTGAACGCGGATTCTTCGATTTGCTCGAGCAAGAGATGCAGTCCGGATACTTGCTTTTATCGTCGAGCCCGGGAGGCCGTCGACAGAGCGGACTTGGTAATTGTCAATCATAGCTTGCTTTTTTCCCTCATCGGAGCGGGTTTCGGGCCCCGGGACGATGACGAAGGGGTTCTTTTCGCCGATGACTTCGTGGTCTTTGACGAAGCTCACGAGATGGCCGACGTAGCCAGTGAGCATTTGGGCCTGTCCATCAGTTCGTGGGCTCTTGAAACCTCCATCAGGAAAATCTACAATTCCAAGAAACGAAAGGGGTTGTTGGCCAAGGCGGGCAGACCTCGGGATTTTGACGCAGTGGAGGACGCGGCGCTTGCGGTGGCCGATTTCTTTCAGTATCTTCATGCGAAGTCATTGGGCAATCAGGACCGGGTCCGCATCCGGGAGACCGGTGCCTTGCCTTTGGAGGTGTTTCCTCCTTTGAGCAAATTGTGCCGATCGTTGGTCGAAGTGGCCGAGATAACCGAAGACGAGTCGTTGAAAATCGAGCTTAAGGATCAGGCGAAACGAGTACAGGGATACTTGGCCGGCTTGTCCGAAATCGTGGAGTTGAAAGACGGGAAGTCCGTTTATTGGCTAGAGAGAACGGGCAAGAAAAATCAAATCATTCATTTGCGGAGCGCACCCCTCGAAATCGCAGAGGTCTTGCGGGAACGCCTTTTCTCAAAACCGTCTCCCATCGTAATGACGAGCGCCACTCTGACCCGCAAGGGTAAGGCCGATTCCTTCAAGTCTCTGGTCGGAGCGGAAGGTGTTTGCGAGGGGATCGTGAATTCTCCCTTTGATTTCGAATCCAATCTGCAGGTGCGCATTCTGTCGGATTGTCCCGAGCCCATGGGGCAAAACCGAATGCCCTATCTGAATTGTTTGACCGAAATGATTCACGCCTGTTCAGCTGGGATAGAGGGTGGGACTCTTGTTCTTTTCACTAATTACGCCGACTTGCAGCATTGTTTTCAGGCTCTTCGTCCCCGGTGGGAAAAACTTGGCCGATCTCTTTATGCTCAAGGCGAAGGGTATTCGCGTACGGATCTTCGTAACCGATTGATGGAGGAGGGCGACGTTTTGCTTCTCGGGGCCGAAAGTTTTTGGAAGGGTTTTGACGCAAAGGGAGCTGCCCTGTCCCAAGTCATCGTGACTCGTTTGCCATTCGAAAACCCCGGTCATCCGTTGCTGGAAGCTAAGACCGAACTTTTGCGCGAGCAGGGCAAAAGTTCCTTTGCCGAGCATTTTCTTCCATCCGCCGTAATCCGCTTCAGGCAAGGCATTGGTCGATTGATCCGGTCGACGACGGACGTAGGCGACTTGGTTGTTCTCGATTCACGCATCCTGAAAAAAAACTACGGGAAAAGCTTTCTCAACGAATTGCCGAAACGACAGTACGAGGTTTTTTCTTCGGATGAACTCATGCAGTGATTCATTCCGCAAGCGGGCAATCGGTTTTTTTGATTGAATTTTGAAAATTGTCGTTTTCAATGCTTCATAACCTTATTTGATCCGCCCGACAACAATCCCACAGTATGCTCATCACATCACACGGTCACAGCGACGTTGGTTTCGTTCGCGAAAACAACGAGGATTCCTTTGTCGTTGATGAGAAAAAAGGGATTTTTGCTGTTGCGGACGGTGTAGGTGGGCTTCCCTACGGAGCGTTGGCCAGTCGTCTTGCGGTTCGTTTCTTTGGCTCCATGGTCAATGGAACGGATTCTTGTTCAACGGGCACGGAGTTTCGTGAGATCGCTCATTCCGTTCACCAGAACATCGTGGAATGCGGAACTTTGGTCAGTGGAGAAAATGGAATCGGCACGACTTTTTCGGGCCTTCGCATTATTGGTCGGAAACTCTTGTTCGCTCATGTCGGTGACTCTTCGATTTTCTTGAAGAACGGCCAAGGCCTGAATAAAATTTCAAAATGCCATACTTTGGGTGATGAATTGATCGACAAACACGGTCCGGAAGCCGCCAATGACATGCCGGAGCATTACATGCACACCTTGACCAGATGCATGGGACAAGACATCGACTTCGAAGTGGATCTAGGCGAAAGGGAGCTTTCTGCCGGTGACGTTTATTTGGTTTGCTCCGATGGCGTGACGAACATGGTGGAGAAGTCCGAAATAGAGAAAATGATTGAGGAACTGGAACCGGAACCGCTTGTTCATGCGCTTATCGATCTTGCCAATCAGAATGGTGGCACTGATAATTCCACCGTCGTCTGCCTGAAAGTCTCTTGATATTTCCGAGGATTTCCCATGAGTCTGCGAAGCTCTCTTTTCCGGACAAAATTGGAAGCGAGTCCTGGTAACGATCTTTTTCGCTTCAGCTTGGCTCAGGCTCTTTGGGATGAAGAAAATTGGAGTGAATGCATCGAACAGCTCGAACTTTGTTTGCAAAAAAGACCGGATTGGATGATTGCCTCTTTGCTTTTGGCCAAAGTTAAAATGAGGACCGGAGAGTTGGAAGATGCCCAAAGAATACTCAATGACACGGTAAGGATGGCCCGAGAGCAGGATCATGAAGGTCCGGAAGAAGAAGCGCTTGCTTTATTGAACGAATGTCGTGGTTGACGGCAAAATGCTTCGTCCTCGGTGTGATTTTTATGGTTCTACAAGTCGCTGCTTTTGCCGAGTCTTCCGAGTTCGAGGAAAACCCGAAGCAGGGTAAAGTTTAGGCTCGGGTAAATGAGCAAGTTTTCCCGAAACCTCTCTTTGGTCAGCAGCCTGACCGCATTTTCCAGAATTCTCGGGTTGCTGAGGGATATTCTTTTTTTCTCGTTTTTTGGCTCTTCTGCCATAGCTGCGGCTTTTATTCTCGCTTTCACTTTGCCGAATCTTTTTCGGAGAATGCTCGGTGAAGGTACGCTTAGCTCCGCTTTCATTCCGGTGTACGCCGAAAACTTGCAAAGCCACGGTCTTGGCCTTGCCAACCGCATACTCAACCAAGTTCTTTCCCGGCTTGGCCTTTTGCTGCTCTTGCTCAGCCTGGTCGTGTGCCTGCTTTCCTGGCTGGGTTGGCAAACCTGGCTAACCGATGAAAAGTGGAAGAACGGAGCCTTTCTTAACGCGATTGTCTTTCCGTACGTCTTGTGCATTTGCATGTCCGCAATTCTCGTCGGAGCCCTGAATGTGCATCGGTCTTTTTTTGCGGGAGCCTTTTCGCCCATCATTCTGAACCTTTCGATGATCGGTTCCATGATTGTCGGAAAGTGGGGGTTGGGGGGGGAGGGTATCGAATTGGCCACCTCGCTTGGTGTCGGGGTTGTCGCAGGGGGGCTTTTGCAATTGTCTTTGCCATGGATTCAATTGAAGATTCACCAAGGGTGGAATTGGAACTTCGACCTGAGTGATTCCGCTCAATTGAGCAAAATCAAAACCCTATTTTGGGTCGGAGCTTTGGGGGCGGCCGTTGCCCAGGTAAACGTACTTGTCTCGAGAGTTCTTGCTTATTCACTCGATGACCAAGGCGCCTTGCCCTATCTTTTTCTCTCGGCCCGTCTGATCGAATTGCCGTTGGGCGTTTTCGCCGTTGCCTTGTCCACGGTGCTCTTCCCCGAGTTGGCAAGAAGTTCAGGGCTGGCCGATAAAAAGAAGTTTGAAAATCATTTTGCCCGAGGATTCCGTTTGACCTTTTCGGTGACCTTGCCTGCTGCAATCGGCTTGGGTCTGTTGGCGGAGCCCATCTTGAGCGTGCTTTTTCAGTATGGACTGTTTGCAGGTGACGACGTGGAGCAAGCCGCCCGCGTGCTAATGGTTTCCGTGGTCGCCTTGCCGATCTATGCCCTCTCCGCCTTTATCGTTAAGGCATTTCATGCCCGTAAGCAGATGAAGCCACCCCTTGTGGCCGCGATCGCAAGTTTTGTCATCAATGTGGTTCTGTGTCTTTCCCTCATGGAGAAATACGGGGTGATCGGCTTGGCTTGGGCTAATGTCGGCGCCGCATTCGTCCAATTGGTTTGTTTGCTTTGGCAACTTAAGGAAGTCCCCCTTTTGGTTTATCTCAAACCGAGTCCGTTTTTTGCTCTCAGCTGCATATTCTCTTCCCTGGTGATGGGAGCCGCTCTTTTTTTCCTCCGTTCATCGCTCGGCCTGGAGGATTCAAGGATTGGTGATATTTGGACGCTATGCCTTTTGATTCCGGTTGGCGTTCTGGTCCATTTTCTCTCGCTTTTGGCCTTTGGCTTTCCCGAAGCCAGAAACGCCGCCTCAAAAGTTCGCTCCGCATTCGGCAAGTTTCCCGGCTAGGTTTTCCGACACACGATTTCGTTGACAAAACCAATCGTGAAGGAAAGATTCATGGCAAAATGAGAAACAAAGGTAATGCGGGGTTTACACTAATCGAACTCTTGGTCGTAATCGTTATTATCGGCATTCTTAGTTCTTTGAGTGTCGGAGCTTACGTTTGGTGGGACAAGGCGAAGGCGAAAAAGACCGCCCAAAGCCAAATTGATGCTTTGCAGTTGGCCTTGGAGCAATATAAAAGCGACTTGGGAGGATACCCTCG
>JAYOMW010000072.1:8978-15143 GCA_038121045.1 Opitutia bacterium | reverse complement strand
TTGGCCTGATCAAACCCAAGACGGCCGAACGCTGCCTCCGGTTGCTCGAGAGACTTGGCTTTCATCTCTATGACGATCTCCTTCATACGGAAAGCGAATCCGGAAACCGGTCCATTCTCGAGGGCTTGGAGGAATTCCGCGAACACCTCGGCGGCGAACTCACCATTACTCTCGTGCAGGGCATCGGGGAAGGGGTTGAAGTTCACGCGATGGACAAGAAAGAAATTCTCGAGTCGGTAGAGGACTTGCAAAGAAGGCGCAAGGCCCTTCTCGAAGCCTAACCGATGATCAAAAGCGGGCGTTGCGATGGCCCTCGGGCGGCAATTCTCAACGTAGTCGGCCTGTGCAATCGACATTTGGGCGAACATACGCCCCGTCTTGCCGACTTTTCCGCAAAAACCACAGGAAAGCCCCTTTTGATCAAGCCCGTCATGCCGGCTCTTACCTGCTCGGCTCAGGCAACCTACTTGACCGGCTCCCTGCCCTCGGAGCACGGAATCGTCGGCAACGGCTGGTATGATCGCACCCTCAACGAACACCATTTTTGGAAACAATCCAATCGATTGGTCGGTGGTCCTAAAATTTGGGAAAAACTCAGAGCGGAACGTCCGGGTTTTCGGACGGCCAACCTGTTTTGGTGGTTCAACATGTACTCTTCAGTCGATTACTCGATCACGCCGCGCCCTCTTTATCGTTCCGACGGGCTGAAAACTTTCGACGTTCATGCCCACCCCCTTGAAATCCGAGACGAAGTCAAACGCGACCTCGGTCCCTTCCCTTTTCATTCCTTTTGGGGCCCGAAAGCCGGGATCGAGTCGTCCCAATGGATCGCCGAATCGGCCAAATGGACGGAAGATCGTCACGAACCCGATCTTTCGCTGGTTTATTTGCCCCACCTCGATTATGACTTGCAAAAGTTCGGACCGGAAGATCCCCGGATTTCCCAAGCCCTTCGGGCAATCGATCAAGTCGCCGGCGACCTGATCGAATTCTATGAAAAAAAAGGCGTCCGGGTCGCAATCTTGTCCGAATACGGAATCACCAAGGCAAACAAGGTCGTTTTTCCCAATCGCATCTTTCGCCGCAACGGCTGGTTGAACATCAAGGAAGAACTGGGACTGGAATACTTGGACTGCGGAGGATCCCAAGCGTTCGCCCTGACCGACCACCAAGTTGCCCACGTTTACCTCAACCGCAAGGACGATGCTTTCCGCAACAAAGTAAGAAACGCCTTGGAGAAAGCGGAGGGGGTTTCTTCGGTTCTGGTCGGGGACTCACGAAGGCAAGCGGGGCTCGACCACGAACGAGCGGGAGACTTGGTCGCGATCTCGGATGAAAACGCCTGGTTTGCCTACTATCATTGGGAAGAGGACCGACTGGCGCCGGATTTCGCCCGATGCGTGGACGTCCACAGAAAGTACGGGTACGACCCCGCTGAGCTCTTCGTGGATCCGAAAATCAATTTCCCCATGCTCAAAGTGGTCCGAAAGCTGATCGCAAAGAAATTGGGATTCAGAACTCACATGGATCTCATTCCCCTCGATCCTAGTTTGGTTATGGGTAGTCATGGTTGCGTTCCTTCGGACAACTTGGATTGGCCCGTTCTTTTCGGCCAGGGCTTGGACGGCAGGTCTCAAGTTCTGGAGGCCCCTGAAGTTCATCAAGAAATTCTAACTCTTTTTCAATAAGTCCACTCACTCTTTGTAAGATTTTTTTCATTTTTATAGTCTTTTTATATTGCCACTTGCTTGAGTTGATTCCTTGGTTAGCGTCAGATTTCAACTACAAGCCGAAAACAATTTCCATACTCGTTTGATTGCGTAACCAATTCATGATTGGCGAAGGAGAATAACGAGCCTGATTATCAAACCAAGAAACCCAAAACCGCCCGTGAGTTCCTCCAAGCAAAACAAAGACGACGAAAAAATGGCTCAGGCCCTCGTGGAGGCCTATGAAAAACTCAAATCCCAAGTCCAGCAAGTCATTGTCGGACAAGACGACGTTCTCGAACAATTGCTCATCGCCATGCTGGCCCGGGGGCATTGTTTGCTCGAAGGCGTCCCCGGATTGGCAAAGACACTCATGGTCCGATCTTTGGCTCAAGCAATCAACCTGAATTTCCGGCGGATCCAATTTACCCCCGACCTGATGCCCGCCGACATCACCGGCACCGACATCATTCAGGAAGACAAAACCACCGGTCATCGGGAACTTGTCTTTGAAAAAGGTCCTATCTTTTCCCAAATCGTCTTGGCGGATGAAATCAATCGGACTCCCCCGAAAACCCAAGCCGCCTTGCTCGAAGCCATGCAGGAACACGACGTTTCCGTGGGGGGAAAGACTTATCATTTGGAAGAGCCTTTTTTCGTTCTCGCCACCCAAAACCCAATCGAACAGGAAGGCACCTACCACCTGCCCGAAGCTCAACGCGACCGTTTTCTTTTCCAAGTCATCGTCGATTACCCGAGTCGTGACGAGGAAAGGCAAATTATAGAGCGCACAACCTCGACCTTCGAATCGAAACTCGAGCCGGTCCTGGATGGAAAAACCATTCTCGAATGCCAAGAAACCGTCAAGCGGGTGCCGGTTCCCGAACATGTCTATGATTTTATTCTCGATCTTGTCAGAATGGCCAGGCCCAAGGAGGAATCGTCCCCCAAGTGGGTCAAGGACTTGATCGATTGGGGACCGGGCCCGAGGGCATGCCAACAACTTGTCCTCGGCTCCAAGGTCCGGGCCTTGCTCCGCGGTCGTTATCATGTGACCGTGGACGACGTGGAGGCTCTGGCTCACCCTGTATTGCGTCATAGAATCGTGCCGACTTTCAATGCGGAAGCCGAGGGGATTTCCGTCGAGCACCTGATCGACCGCTTGCTCAAGGACGCCCCGAAAAAGGAAGAAAGCGTGATGTAAGGGGTTGCCCCCGAAACGATAATCAGGGAGCCCAGTGGCCACCGTTACCGACTACCTAGACCCGAAAGACCTTTCCCGACTCGCCAACCATCAGGTCTTGGCAAGAAGAGTGGTGGAAGGCTTTTGTTCGGGGCTCCATCGCTCCCCGCACAAGGGCTTCAGCGTCGAATTCAAGCAACACCGGCAATACGTTCCGGGAGATGAAATTCGACACCTCGACTGGAAAGTCTACGGGAAAAGCGACCGTTTTTACATACGCGAATACGAGGAGGAAACCAACCTCCGGTGCAACGTACTTCTCGATGCAAGCGGATCGATGGCCTACGAAGGAACCCGCTCCGACGGACTCAGCAAGCTTCATTACGCCTCGCGTCTCGCCGCTTGCCTTTCTTACATGATGCTCAAACAAACCGACAGCGTGGGCCTCGTCACCTTCGATACCAAAGCCCGCAAGGTCCTGCCGCCGCGAGGACGGGCCGCTCACGTCAGGAACATCATAGACTTGCTGGAGGAAACCTCTCCCGGAGGAGAGACTGACTTGGGAGAAGTCTTCCACGAATTGATCCCCAAACTCAAACGCCGCGGTTTGGTCATTCTCATTTCCGATTGTTTCGGAGACTTGGATTCAGTGATGAAAGGTTTGGCTCATTTCCGTCATGCCAAGCACGACGTCCTGATTTTCCAAATTTGGGACCCCGATGAACTCGATTTTCCTTTCAAGCAATGGACCCGCTTCGACTGCCTGGAAGACGCTCAAAAGAAGCACACCGTCGATCCCTCTCATCTCAGGCAAGCTTATCTTGAGAACCTTGAGAAATACCGTGAAAACTTCACCAAAGGCTGCCACCGAAACCGCATCGATCTTGTTCCCATGACCACGGATCAACCCTATGCCGATGCCCTGGCCTATTATCTTGCTTTGCGCAAGCGCGGCAAGGGAGCCATGCTCAAATGAACTTTCTTAACTTGAGTTTGGCCTTGGGGTGCGGCGCGGTTCTGATTCCTTTGCTCATTCATATCTTCAACCGGAGCAGGTTCAAAGTCGTCAATTGGGGGGCCATGCATTTGCTGGAGTCCGTAATCCGGGTGAACCGCAAGCAGGTTCAACTCGAACAGTTGATCCTTCTTTTGATCCGTTGCGCCATCCCCATCCTCTTGGCCCTCTGCCTGGCCCGCATGGTCGTGACTGACTGGGGGCCCTTTCTCCACCGTGTCGTTCTTCCGTTGGCCGCTTTGGCCTTCCTGATCCTCTACGCTTTGGCACCAAAACTGAAGCTTCTCTTCGGGATTCTTTGCGCCGGCTGCTTGCTCTATGTTCTAGCGGCGGAAACCGGCGTTATCGGATCGGGCTATGCGCAAAGGGAAATCTCGTCGAAATCCATGGATGTCCCCAGTTCCACCGTCATCCTGATGGACGATAGTTTTTCCATGAACGCGGACGGTGGGTTTGAGACCGCCGGAAGTTTTGCCGAAGGCTTTCTCAACAAATTGAAAAAGGGATCCGAAGCGACCGTCGTACGGATGGGAGGATCCGCTTCACCTGTTTTTGACAAACCGACCTCCGAAACCAAAACCCTCGGTCAAAGATCCGGTCAACTCCGGGCGGCCTCGGACCGGGTCGATTTGGCGGGATCCTTCGATACCGGCATCAAGGCGACCCATGAGGGACAAAACGCCAAGCGGGAGATTATTCTCATCTCGGACTTCAGGAAAGCAGACTGGGAAGGGAGCGGCCGTTCGCTCGCAGGCTTGAGGGAGCGCCTGGAAAACGAAACCCTTCGACCGGCCATCACCTTCATTGACGTCGGAGGCACTTCCCTCGAGAACGTCTCCGTCGAAAGCATAGACTTGTCGGCCTCATCGGTCGGCGTTGGGCAAAAAGTACTCATAAAGGCCGAGCTTCGGAACCATGGTTCGAGGTCCACCTACGAGGGAGATTTGCCAGTCAGGCTATTCGTCAACGAAGAAATCGAACCCGTTGAGGAAACCGTGGTGTCCCTCGCACCCGGAGAAACCGGGCAGGTTCTCTTTCCCTACAAATTTTCTGAAGCCGGTTCCTCCACCGTAACGGTCGAAATCGGGGCCCGAGACGCGCTTGATTCGGACAACCGCAGGTCTTCCTCCATTGCCGTCTTGGACCGGATTGGGGTTCTTCTGGTCGACGGAGCGCCATCCGAAGAATGGCTTCAGGGAGAGACTGACTTTCTTAAAATCGCCCTTACGCCCTTCGAGGAAGCCCTGGCAAAGAAGAGCGTTGAAGCGAAAGATTTGATCGAGGCATCCGTAACTCCGGTCGACAAATTAACCCCCGCCGTCATCAAAGACGGAAATCAAAGTGTAATCGTCCTCGCCAACGTCGCCAGCCTCAAGGACGATCAGGTCGACGCCCTCTCTTCATTCGTTCAAAGCGGAGGCGGACTTTGGCTTTGCCTCGGAGATCAGGTGGACAAGAATTGGTACAACGAAGTTCTCGGTTCCGAGAAAAACGGGTTGTTACCCCTCGAACTCTTCAACCTGGGCGGAAGCCTGACCGATGATTCGGTTCGAACCAAGGTCGTCGCATCCTATTTCGAGCATCCCGCCTTAAGCCTGTTCAACGACCGCAGAAACGGAAACTTGTCGGACGCGGATCTTTGGCGGTGGCACCGTCTGAACGAATCCAATCCGTCCTCCTTCCGCGACACTACGATCCTGGCAAGAATGGAAACCGGGGATGCCTTTTTGGCCGAAAAGAAAGTGGGCAAGGGAGTCGTCGTTCAAATGGCGACCGCCGCCGACGGGGATTGGAGCAACATGCCCATCCGTTCCTGCTACTTGCCTCTTGCTCAGCAAATCACCACCTATTTGGCCGATCAGGTGACACCCCCGCGCAACTTGCCCGCAGGCGCCACCTTCACCCATTACCTGCCTGAAAAAAAGGCCGGACAAAAACTTACTGTCAAGGCTCCGGACGGTTCCGCCTACGTAGTGAAGGCGGTCAAAAGAGGAACCCAAGCAGTGGCCGAATTCTCCCAAACAAGGGAACCGGGAACTTATGAGATGAGCGCGGAGGGAATGGACAAGGTCAAGTTCGTTGCCTTCGCATCCACCAAAGAATCTCTCCTTGAGAGGATGAGTAAAGAGGAAATTCTTTCCACAGGCTCAGAGCTTTCCGAAGCCGTCGACTACATCGATGCGTCCGGAGACGACGCCCTTGCCAAATACCTTGAACTCGATGGCAACCGTACTTTTGGAAGGGAGATGTGGAAATAT
>JAYOMW010000072.1:1230-8878 GCA_038121045.1 Opitutia bacterium | reverse complement strand
GCTTGATCGTCTTGACCCTTGCCGGCCCGACCTTGAAAAACGTTTCCGAGAAAGGGGAAAGGGGCAGGGTTTTGATCTTTCTGGATGGATCCGAAAGCATGACCATTCAGGACAAGCACATGTCTCCAGGTAGGAAACTTCTCTTGGCGGAACGCCATGGTTGGCTCCCGCAAGACCAGCAATTGATCGACCCGGCCCTGCATGAGGCAGCCGACTTGCTGTCGGCCGCCCGTTCCGGACTCAAGGATCGAATGGAAGAACCGACTGCGGACCTGAATCAGGCAGCTGCCGAATTCGCCGGCGAGACGAGGAAAGCGGCCGGAATGCTCAAGGGCAAAGATTATCAAGTCGCCTTGCCCGAAGAACGCAGGGGATCGCTCAGGCACGAAGTTTGGGAAGGAATTTCAGGCTCCGATTTAAATAGCCTGACCAGTCACCCCAAGTTCAAGTCCGGCGGGCCCGATTTCTCAGGCTTCCTTGGAGCAACCCAAAGTCCGACCAACACGGGGGATGATTTCGGGAGAAAAATCAGCGGCATCCTCACGCCCCCCGAGGACGGAGCCTATCGGTTCTGGCTCTATGCGGACGACGAATGCATACTCAAACTCAACGACGCCGGAGAAAACCCCGAACGGGCCAGAGAGATTCTTCGTGTTCCTACGCACACTCCGGCCGATTGGGGCCAGGCTCTCGAATCCCGACCTGTTTCTCTGCGCAAAGACAGGCGTTACTACTTCGAGATTTTGCACAAGGAAGGCGGAGGAGAAGATTTCTGCGCCGTGGGTTGGACCTTGCCGAACGGCTCCCTCGAACGCCCCATTCCCGGGAAGCGTTTTCTCGTACCCAACCTCGGTCGGAACCAAACTTTTGCCGACTTGCTTAAAAGCATGAACGAGGAACTCGTCGAGGTCGCTCAATCCTTACGCAAGGGGAAAGGAGACACCGCTGATGCGGATATGCGCAAAGCTCTTTCCGAATTGTCCGACCTGTGCCTTTCTTTCGAAGATAATTTCAGGGAAACTTTCGACCTTTATGCCGAAGAACAAGCGGTAGAAAAAAGCGAACTCATATCCGGAGCACTCAATGACTTTGACTCTTCCGACCGATGGAAAAGGGCGACCCGTCTGCTAACCGAGCGGCAAGACAGCGTTCTTCGCGAGCTCAAAGACACCCATGTCATCGAAGTCCGGGCGCTTGACGGCTTGGAAGCCGACCAGGTTTGGGAAAACGCAACGGAGGCCGAACCGCCAAACGACTTTGGAACGTCTCCTCTTGCCCGGATTACGGATTTGGCCTCCGGCATACTCTCGACCGTCAAGGCGGACGAGGATGAGGATGAAAACGAGCAAGGAGGCAAATCACGTTCGGCCGCGGTCATACTCTCGGATGGACTGCACAACAAGGGCTCTTCTCCCTTCGAGACCGCAAAATTAATGGCGGGACGGGATATTCCCATCCACACCATTGGCTTCGGAAGCAAGAAGGCTCCCCCCGACGTTGCCGTTCTGGATGTGGCCACCCCGCCCATGATTCTCAAGACCGACCGGGCGCACGGCAGCATAACCCTGAAGGACAACTTGGACTTGGGCGCCGATTTCAGGATCGTGGTGGAAGATGAGCAAGGAAACGAGGTTTGGGACGACAACCTCACCGGGATAAACGCCAACCGCAGGCGAATCGACTTCGATTTCCCGATCGAAGAAATGGTCGAAGAGCGAATTTTGGCCTTGGGGTTGGACAACAGCGTAGAGGTAAATTCGGTACCCATGAGATTCAAAGCAAGGGTCGAACCGGTCGAGGGGGAGAGTCGATCGGACAACAACTTCAAGTCCTTTTCCTTTGATGCCATTACCAAGAAGAACAGCGTGCTGATTATCGACGGCCGTCCAAGGTGGGAAACCCGTTACCTTCGCAATGTCTTCGACCGGGACGAGCGTTGGGTGGTCACCGCCGTTTTCGCGGGCTCCGGTTCCGCTCAACCTGAATTGCCGAGGGGAGAAGACGTCGAATCGTTCCCCGAGGACAAGAAAAGCCTCTTTGCCTATGACCTCATTGTCTTCGGTGAATTATCCTCCGGCTTGCTTGAGGAAGAGGAGCTCCGATGGATCGGCGAATTCGCAACCACCCGGGGAGGCGGCATTCTTCTTCTCGACGGACCCCGCCAAAAATTCCGTGAATATGCCAAGGAAGAGGATCACCCCATTGCTCAACTTCTACCCGTGAAGTGGCTGGATAACTCCAAGTCACGACTCGCCCCCGAAGCCTTCCGCCTGACGGATCGGGGCCAAACCGAAACCGCTCTTTTTCTGGATCCTTCTTCCGAACGAAACCGGCAATTGTGGGGTTACCTACCCATTCCCGGATGGGTGGCCCCCACCGAAGCCCTTCCCGGATCGGAAGTTTTTCTTGAAGCGACCGTCGACAAGGAAAAGCATGCCATTGAATCCGTCCCTCTCTTGGTGGCGCGCACGGCGGGTGCCGGAAGAGTGCTATACGCTGGTTTCGACGGATCCTGGAGATGGCGATTCGAAGTCGGCGACAAATATCACCAGCGCTACTGGAATCAATTGGCATCATGGATCATGGAAAAACCCTTCGCGGTGAGGGATGACTTCGTCGCCATTGACCCCGGAGCCTCCTCTTATCAACCGGGTGAATCGGCTTCTTTGCGTGTCCGCGTCCGGGACCGAGAAGGCAAGCCCTTGAGCGACCCCAGCCTCACCGTGGAAGGACTCATCTGGAAGGAAGGCAAGATCGTCGCCACCGTGCCTTTGGAAACCAGCCCCGAGTCAGGCGGGCTCTTCCGCGGAAACACACCTCCTTTGTCATCGGGCCAACACGAGATCAGCGTACGGGTGGACGGACTCTACGAGGAGAACGAGCTCAGAAGCCGGGTTGGGTTTCTCGTACGACAACCGGAAAGCCCCGAGCTTTCGATCCTGACTTGCAACGAGGAACTCTTGCGGGAAGTCGCAAATCTATCCGGAGGAACTTACCTGCGTGAAGAGCAGATAGGCAGGCTCAACGACTTGCTCAAACCCATCAGTTCGGGAAAACTCGTAACCAAGGAAATTGCCCTTTGGCAAAGCTATTGGTGGTTTGTCCCGATCGTCTTAATCCTAGGACTTGAGCTTTTCCTGAGAAAACGGGCTGGCATGCTTTAAACCATCGAACGAGGAAATCATATGAGTGATCAACTAGACCCAATCATCGCGGAGAAACTGGAAGACTTTCGGCTCCGACGGCGCAACTTGATTATTCTTCGAGGAATCTGTACGGCAATCGTCACCCTGCTCGGCGTCTTTTCAACCATTGCCATTGCCGACTATCTCTCCCAAGCCCGCATGCCCGACGAATTGCGGACCACCCTGTCCTACCTAGGATACGCCGTCGTCATTCTCGCCGTTTGGCGCACTTGCGCCAGGCTTCTGTTGGAGTTGCCCAGTCGCAGAAAACTCGCCCGCTTGATCGAGCAAACCGCGCCGGAGCTCAGGGAAGATCTTCTCTCTGCCGTGGAACTGGCAAGAGAGGAAGGCGTTGAGAGCGATTCGGAAATCTTTCGCAAGCTCGTGCAAAAGGACGTTTCTTCCCGAGTCAGGACGCTCGACATGACAAGCACCCTGCCCTTGGCTCGATTGCGCAAATGGCTGATTGCAACCGCCGGCTTGGTTGCCTTGACCTTGATCTTGCTATACAACCCCAATTTTGGCGGAAAGTTCCAACGGGCCATTGGACGGGCCCTTTTGCCTGGAGCGAATATCGCTGCGGTGACCGACGTCGAGGTCACGATTCTCGCTCCCGGAGAAAACGTTACCGTGACGCCCAAAAGCGAGCCTCTACGCTTTTTGATCGCCGTTACCGGTAAGGAAAAGGACCAGTCTTTCGATCGGGTCGAATTGGAAACCAGAATCGCAGGAAAAAAACAGAAACCCCTTGGCATGGCCGGGCGCAAAGGCAACCAATTTTCGATCGACCATAACGTCGAACGAGAAAAATTCGAGTACCGCATCCTTGTCGACGATTCACCCGTAACCATGAACATCGGTTCAAAAACCGCTCAATGGATCGAGATGGACGTGGCCTCCCGCCCTTACGTGACTTCTTTCACCAAAACCTATCATTACCCCGAATACACCAAGTTAAAATCGGTAACCGTAACCGAAGACCGGGGAGACTTGGAAGGTTGGGAAGGTACGAAAGTCGATTTGGTCCTTCAGGTCAACCAACCCGTCACCACCGGCGTCATTGAGCTCGATCTCACCGGCACGGGAGCCTCCAAGCTCGAACTTACTCCCAACGAGGACGGTACGGAGTTGACAGGGACGCATACCCTCCGCAACCCCGGCACCTTCCGGGCGGTCGACGTTACCTCCATCGAAACCGGTTGGATCAGCAAACCCTCGCAAGCTTACGAGATCGGAGTACAATTGGATGAAGCGCCGGCCATTCGGATCGTTTTGCCGGAGGAAAGATCGCTCCTGGCCGCTTCCGACGACATTTTCCCGCTTACCATTGAGGCAAAGGACGACCTACCCCTCGAGAAAATCGAGTATCACGTGCAGGTCAACAATCGGGGTTGGAAAAAACGGCCCGTCCCCGGTTTGCCCACACCCATTGACAAGGAGCAATTGAGGTTTCAATTCGACTTGGACCTGATCGACCTCAAGCTCAAACCAAACGACCAAGCTGTCCTGAAGTTGGTCGCCTTTGACAGAAAAGGCTCGACCGGAGAATCCGAACCGATTCAGCTCTCCATCATCTCGCGCGATCTGGATCTTTCGGCTTTGCAAACGATCAAGCTCAAAAGCATAATCTTCGAGGGAATCACAAAGCTTGCGCAATCCGCAGATGCCCGGGCAAAGGCGACCATCGAGCTGTATGACGCCTCCCTGAAAAACCACAATGATCCGATTTCCCCCTCGGACGCGGACGAATTGCGCGCTCTGTCCAACTCCTTGGCGGAGGAAAGCAGTCTGCTCCTCGACAAGACCTTGACCGCACTGACCGCAATGCCCCGGGGAACGGATTCTTTTGAGATTTCTTTTCTAGCCAGAGCGATCAATTCCATCAGCCACCTGAGGGCAGGACAGGCTCTCAGCCGCGCGGAAACGGCGATTGCCACCGATGATCCCAATATTCGAAGAGAAGTGATTCAAGAATTCAGGGCCGAAGTCGAACAAGACCGTGGTTTGACGGGCAACCTCAGAAACGTAACACAAGGCCTCCTATCAAACCAAGTGCGGGCCGTTGGGGCCACTTACCTCAGGCAACTGGTGAAAAACCAGGATGAACTCGAGGATTTGCTCCAGGAGGATTATCACTACAAATCGATCACGCGAAGGCAGGAGGTCGCGATCAATCATTGGCGCACCATCGAGAATGTCCTGAAGCTCAGTCCCACCTCTCGCAGTCACGCCTTCAGAAGCATGAGCAAGGAAGAGAATCAACTTCGCGAAGCGCTCGACGGCAACGATACGAAGAGACAACGGGATCTTTTGGCGAGAACGGTCAAGAGCTGGAACGCCAAAGTGCGTCAAATCCACGACACCGAAAACAACCGGTTGCGCTCGACGGTCCGTTCTTCTCGTTCGGGGCGGGAAAACTTTCTCTGGCAGATTCCTCAATCCTCCAATCAAATCAACGATGTTTCAGCCTTGGTTACGGCCATCGAAAGCAATCCCGATTACTCCTCTTGGCCTGCCGCCAAAGGGAAATGGGTCGAGCGTGATTTGTTGAGCAAAATTCACGGGACTGCTCTCGTTTCGAATATTCAGGGCCGTGCCCGTTTGGAAGAATCAAGAAAAGACTCGGACGCCCCTTTCGTAAAGGATTTGGGCCAAACGGCCAGAGCTCTGCGTCGCCTGATTGAACAGTTCGGTTCACAAACCCAAACCGGTCCCATAACCAAAGGGGAGAAAGACAAAATCCCTGAGATTCGTCTCGTCCACAAGGACTGGGGTTCGGGAAATCAAGCCGACGTATTGGCGGTCCTTGAATCGACCGCGCGGCAACTCTTTCCGTACGCCGAAAAGTACGACTGGGCCCCCATCAACGTCGGACGTTCAACCGACGGCCCGATCGTGCTCTTCCGCAGAGGAGATTTGGGAGAGTATTTGGTGAACCTAAATACGGGTGACAGATACTGGGCCCAATACGCCTTTCAGTTCTCCCATGAGATCGGCCATATTCTTTGCGGATTCCAGGAGGGAGACCAGAGCAACCACTGGTTCGAGGAAATGCTTTGCGAAACCGCATCCTTGTTTGCCCTCCGGAAACTGAGCGAAGAATGGAAGACGAACCCGCCCTATCCCAATTGGAAATCGTTTGCCAAAGCCTTCGACGAATACGCCCAAGAAAGAATCGACCGGCAACCCTGGCCCGATGGGCTTAGCCTGGCGGACTGGTACGCCAAGGAAAAAGGGCTTTTGGCCAAGGATGCCAAGATGCGCGACCGGAACCTGATGGTCGCAGTCCGCATCCTGCCCTTGTTTGAAAAAAACCCATCCGGTTGGGCCGCATGTTTTGCCTTGAACGAAAAGAAAGGCAAAGAAAAACGGAGTTTCGAAACCTACCTCCGCGACTGGTGTGAGAGCTGCCAAACAGTCGAGCATCGTGACTTTGTAAGTAAAATCGCAAAAGAATTTGGCTACGACATTAAGAGTCTCGACACTCAAGTTGCCCAAACCATTCAAGCTGTTCCCATGGGGGAAAAGTTCAGAGAACTCAAAGACATTTTCAGGCTTTTGGAAACCTACCACGAAGCCGTGGAATCTCTCGGTCTGGCATCGACCTTCGCAAATATGGAAAAATGGGAAATGCTCAGATCGGACAACCGGGCCGAAAGAGCCATCCATTGGCAAACCGCCGCCGCCCCATGGCGCATCCTGTCCGGTCGGATCGCTGAAATACCGCACCATCTGCTTGCCGGAACCCAAGAGGCGCGGAGCGAGGCGGCGAAAATTCTGCGGGATCTCAACAAACAAGCTTACGCAAAGGCCATTGACGAAGAAATGATCAGGCGCGTGGAAAATCTCGACCGGGCGCCTCAATCGGTGGCCAAGGAGGTCGAGTCAGTGCAAGCGGATTTGCGCAGGGTCATCACGCTTTTGTCCCCCGCAGTCAAGAAGGCCCGTGAAAGGCTGAATCAACTCGCTCCAAGTTTGCCCGAACTGGCCCGGCAACTTGCAAAGAAGGCCCGCCAAGGAAAAGCTCGATCGGAAACCATTGCCGGCAAACCGGAAGACCAACCTGTGAAAGTTCGTCGGGAAACAGCCGAATTACAAAGAGAACAGCGGCTCCTTGGCAATGAAATCACTCTATTCAACTCCGCTCTCCGGCAGGAGGCGAACGTGCAAAACGTTTTGGACAAGGAAGGAAGAGAATTGGCCCGGGATGCCGACGATGCCGCCGCCCTCGTGCAAGACAGGCAAAACTCGGCCGCCAACGCTATTGCCCAAGCCCTTCAGGCAAGCGACCGGGGTTCGCAGAACGAAAACCTTCAAAAGGCATCCGAAAAGCAGGGCGAATTGGCCGAAGCGCTCGAAGCCATTGCCGATCATTTCGAGCGCGTGCAGGAGGGGGAAGAAGTGGCTGAGTCGAGGGAAGATCTGCGGCAGGTCGAAAAGGACCTGGGAATCAAGGAGCAAGT
>JAYOMW010000072.1:0-1130 GCA_038121045.1 Opitutia bacterium | reverse complement strand
CAAACCGCACAGGATCTTGTCGAGCCTCTTCTCGAGGAAGCGGCCAATTTGGCCGAAGCCGCCCAATCGGCCGAGAATGTTTCCAAGCTGACCCCCGAAACGGCAAGAGCCCAGGCTGAGCAGGCCGAGACGGCCGCGCAAGAAGCGCGGCAGCAGGCGCAACAGGCGGAGGAATTGGCGAAGGTCGCCGAAGCGAAGGCCGAACAAGCAAGCCAAGAAGCGGAGCAAGCCACCCAGCGGGCTGTCCAATCGGCTCAGGAAGCGGCTTTTGCCGAACAACAGGCCGAACAGGCCGAACAGCGAGCTTTGCAAGAGCCCGAAAACCAAACGGCTCAAAACGATGCCAGTCAAGCAAGCGAAGAAGCCAAGGAGGCCAAGCAGGAAGCGAACCTTGCAAAGCAGGCTGCGGACGAAGCCCAACAACAGGCCAATGAGCTTTCACAACAGTCGGAAAAGGCAAGTGAATCCGCTCAACAAGCTCAAGAACAAGCGCAAGAAGCACAGCAAAATGCAGAATTCGCCCAAGAGAGAGCGGAAACAAAACCGTCCCAATTCGCATCTTCCAATAGAAATGCCGAGCGAGCCGGACAAGAGGCCCAAAAAGCTTCGGAAAAGGCCGCTGAATTAGCCCAACAAGCTCAGGAACTCGCTGGGCAAATCGATGCTCTCGGCGAAAATGCATCCCCTGACAGCACCGCTCTTTCACAGGCCCAAGAGCAACAACAAGAGGTTGGAGAAAATGTTTTCGAAGCCGCCCAAGAGATTAAACGAGCCGCCCGTCACGAGGAACGGTTAGGCAACGAACAGGCCTCCGAAGCCCTTTCCGAAATTGCCGAAAACACCGAACAAGCCGCTCAAGAGGAGGTGGCTCAAGCAGGGCAGGTATTACAGAACGAACAGCTCGCTCAGCAACTTAACGAACTGGCCCAAGAAAGCCAAGAAATCGCCCAAAGTCAACAAGCCCAACAGGCGGCAAAGCAAAACCAAAAAGCTCAAGACGCGCAGCAATCTCTGGAGGAAGCAGGGCAGCAGGCACAACAATCTGCCGAAAGTCAGCCTGACTTTCAAGAACTTGGAGACGCCGCCGAGCAATTCGCTCAGGAAACCCAATCTGCGGCCGAAGAATTTTC
>JAYOMW010000071.1:9306-15165 GCA_038121045.1 Opitutia bacterium | reverse complement strand
CGGCGTCCGACGCCTGGTCTACACAAGCACGCCAAGCGTGACTTTTTCCGGAAAACCCATACGGGCAGGCACGGAATCCCTGCCCCGCGTCAAAGACAGGATATCTTTTTATGCCCTGACCAAGGCCATGGCGGAGGAGGCCGTTCTCAAGGCCCATGATCCCAGAAAGCTCCAGACCCTGGCCCTCCGCCCTCACCTCGTTTGGGGGGAAGGCGACCCGCACCTTCTGCCCCGGGTCATAAGCCGGCACAAGGAGGGCAAATTGAAAATCGTGGGGGACGGGAATAACCAAGTCGACCTGACCCATGTCGACAATGTCTGCCATGCCCATCTTTGCGCGATGAAAACCTTGCTCGAAAACGAAACAGCCGGAGGAAAGGCTTACTTCATAGGCCAGGAGGAGCCGATCCACCTGTGGCCATGGCTAAACAACTTGTTTGCGGAAACAGGCCTCCCTCCTCTCGAAAAAAGCATCGGGTTCGGAAAAGCTTATTTTGCCGGACTGGTCCTCGAAAAGGTCTGGGGGCTTCTTCGTTTCAGAGGCGATCCTCCAATGACCCGATTCGTGGCTTCCCAGCTTGCCCACGACCACTGGTTTTCATCGCAAGCCGCGAAATCGGACCTGGGATACGAGCCTGTTGCAAACATGGAACAATGCTTGAAAAAAACCCTTCCCTGGCTTCGCAGGCTCTGAACTTCAGGCGACCGTCCGGTTGAATTCGGCAAGCAAACAGGCGGCGCTTGCGTTGAGGTTCAACGAGCTGGCTTCCCCCTCCATCGGGATCCGGGCCCATTCGCCGATTCGCTCTTTCCAGAATTCACCCAAGCCTTCTCGTTCGCTTCCCAAAACAAAAGCAGTCCCTTCGCTCAACTGCAAATCCCAGTAGGGCTTTGAAGATTTGGAGCTTGTCCCGACGATCCGGAGCCCCGCCTGTTCAAGCCAGGTACTCACTTCTTCTTTGGTCCCGGCGCTCACTTGCAAACGAGCCATCAGACCACGGGAAGAACGGACGACGTTGGGGTTGAAAAAATCCAAAACCGGTTCCGAGAGGACTATGTTCGAGACACCAAAAGCCTCGGCGGTCCGTAGAATCGCACCCATATTTCCTGGTTTCTCGATTTCGTCGAGAACCAGGACCAACCTCGGTGAACGGGGAGCGGCAGGCAAATCAAGATCCCAGCATTCCGCAACCGCAAGCACGCCCTCCGGGTTGTTTTTGTAAGATGCCTTGGCGAAGGCTTCGGAGCCCAGTGTCATTGACGTACGCACTTCCTCATACCGGGCCTTAAGAAATTCCAACCCTTGGGCACTTTCCGCAAAAGGTTCGGAACAGTAAATTTCGCGGACCAACCGGCCGGCCCTGAAAAGGGCTTCCACCTCGGTCATGCCTTCGGCCACGAAGAGACCGAGTTCCCTTCTTCTCCTTGGTGATTGGCGTAGCCGGACCAACTCTTTTACCTTCGGGTTCGTCGTACTCGATATGATCTCCTTCACTGGATCCAAAAAAAGGGTTTTGCCTGTCAAGGGCGAGCTCGTTACGAAGAAAACTCATGCAAGATCCTCCTAAAGGTTTCGTCGACCACCCCTACCCCTATCATCACGAACTCGAACTTGTGATCGAGAACGTAACCAACCTGGGGTACGGCATAGCCCGCCACGATGGTTGGGTCATTCAAATTCCCTTCACTTTGCCGAGGGAAAGAATCAAGGCGCGCATTTTCCGAAACCACAAAAACTATTCGGATGCCGATTGCATGGAGGTCTTGACTCCTTCGACCGACAGAGTACAAGCCGAATGCGATTTGTTCGGGGTTTGCGGCGGTTGCCAGTACCAGACCGTTCGATACGAGACTCAACTCGAGTGGAAACGCAATCAGGTCAAAGACAGCTTTAAAAGAATCGGGGGCATGGAAATTGAAGTGGAGCCAGTCGAACCGTCTCCCCGAACCTATGGATATCGGTCCAAGCTCACACCACACTACGAGAGGGCAAGAACATCTGAAAAGAGGAAGGTCGGCTTCCTCAGACACGGATCCCGAAAGGTACTCATCGACGTTCCGCAATGCCCAATAGCAACCGAAGCCATTAATGATGCCTTGCCTGCCGCCCGGGAGGAAATACATCTGATGCAAGGTAAGAAGAAGGGCGGGACCATCCTTTTACGCGATACTCCCGAAGGTGTCGTCACCGACCCGAAAAAAACCGCCTGCGAGCGGGTCGGCGGACTCCTTTTTCAGTTCAGAGCAGGTGAGTTTTTTCAGAACAACCCCTTTATTCTTCCCCAAATGGTCGATCACGTCGTCAGCCAAGCAAGAGAAAAAAACTCCGCTTTGCTCGTGGACGCCTATTGCGGAGTAGGGTTGTTCAGTTTGTGTGCCGCCGCATATTTTGAGCGCGTAGTGGGGATCGAGATAAGCCGGGAAGGTTTCGAATGGGCAAGGGCCAATGCGCTCTTGAACAAAATCGACAATGCCGAATTTCTCTTGGGCGACGCATCCACTATTTTTGAGGAACTGGAAAGCCACCGACAAACCTGTTCGCTCGTCATCGACCCCCCGAGAAAAGGATGCGACGATGATTTCCTCAAGCAAACTCTCTCCTTTCGCCCCGAGCGGATCATATATGTTTCCTGCGAGCCAGCCACTCAGGCGCGGGACGTCGGCAAGCTACTCGAGGGAGGATACCGCTTGCTTCATTGCAAGCCTTTCGACTTGTTTCCTCAGACTCGCCATGTCGAAAACGTCGTCACCTTGGAACTCAACTAACCGACCGATCGGCAAGCCAAGCCAAAGAAGCGAATTTTTTTTCGAAAGGCAGACGCCCCTTGGCGAATTCAGGCGGCCAATCCACGTATTCGGGTGACTCGCAGACAAGGCGGGAAACTTCGTCAACGAAGGCTGAGAAAAATTTTTCTTCGTCCAGGGCCGGAAGAATCGCCAAGTCCATCGCGCCCTGAACCAGTACCCCCGCCCTTGTCCTCTTCATCGCTGCTCCGGCAATTTTTTGACTTCCGTCTTCGGTCATGAGGTCCCTCGCTACAGGCTCCCGAAAACAATCGCCCGGTATTCCTTTTTGCCTGAGCTCCGGGCAGGGTTTCAAGGAGGCAGAGAGCTCTTGGGCTTTCAGGCACCTGAACATTGCCCGGTGTATTTTTTCATAAAGGTCGAGTGCCGGCATGGAAAAAGAGGGATGTCCGTTTGGCAAAACCAGGCAGTACGTCCAGTCCTTGCCATGCCTCACGATGCCCCCACCGGTCGGCCTCCTGACAATTTTATCGGCATCCGGGCCAATCTGTTTTTGGACCCAATCCCAATCCTGTCCATACCCGAAACTTGTCTCCGGAGCAACCCAACCATAATGCCTGAAAGAGGGATGGCTCCGCTCACCCTGTTCGAGAAACAGCCACCAGTCGGTGGCCATGTTTTCGGGACCGGATTCGGTCCGCTTTGGATAAATGCGCAGGCTCAAGGGAAAAGATTCAAAATCTGGCAACGTACCGGGTCGGGTCGTCCGCATTCTCTCTGTACCACTCGTACAAGTGGTCAGGAACGACCAAATCTCCCAATTGCTCATCCAGATCGGCTGGTCGGGTTTTCAGTTTGCCGGCCAAGGGGTTCAGCTCAAAAGCAAGACAAGCAGGACGGTTTCCAATTTCATCGGGTGCATCCTTCAGGCTTGCCCGCGTGATTCGTTCGGGGGAAAAACCAAAGCGGTCAAGAATTCGCAGGCCCAGTTCGTATCGGCTCACCTCCTCGCTTCCCGCCCAATGAAACAACCCGTTCAAATTCGATCGCTCCAACAGTTCGACCATTGTTTCGGCAACGTTCCCGGCGGATGAAGGTTGACGGATTTCATCGTCAAAAAGGATGGGAGGCGCGCCAGTGGCCAACCCATTGAGAATTCTCTCATGGGGACTTCGCATCCCGCTTGGGCTGTTTCCATTAAGCAAAGTGACCCGCAAAACAACCAAGTTTTCGTCCGCGGCCGCAAGAACCCGTTTTTCAGCCTCCAGTTTTTGTCGACCGTATTCGCTCATGGGGTTGGGTGCGTCGGTAGAACGATAGGGGGATTGTGTTCCGTCGAAAACCATGTCCGAGGAGACATGCAGGAAACGGGCTCCCAAATGGGCGGCAATTTCAGCCAGTCGAGCCGTTGCCACCACGTTGACGGCATGGGATTCCCGTGGTGATTCGTTCACGGAATCAGGAGATGAAATGGCGGAGCAATTAATGATCGCATCCGGCCATTCGTCAAGCAAGGTTCTGGTGAGCCTTTCGTCGTCAGTCAAAGAAAGAGGCGCTACCCGGCCAATGCCCTTCAAATCAATCGAACCTTTACCCGAAAAGGAAATCAACTCATGCCTTCTGCGGAGGACGGCTTGTCCAGCCGACCACCCCAATAGCCCGGTAGCTCCAAAAAGCGCAACTTTCACAGAAACATCATAAAGCTTAGCGGAGAGGATTTCACAAGATAGAACAGCTTATTCCTTGATTGAAGGCTTTTCTACCGCTAGTATTAGGGAACTTACATGAATCTATCCCAACTTGCGAACCCTCGCATACTGGATCAACCGGTGTACCAACCAGGCAAGCCCATCGAGCAAGTCGCCCGAGAGCATGGCTTGAGGCCGGATGACGTGTGTAAGCTTGCTTCGAACGAGAATCCGTGGGGGTCTTCCCCCTCCGCCTTGGAAGCGGGTGCGGAAGCCCTCAAGTCAGTATTTCTCTATCCGGAGGGAAGCGGTTTGGCCCTGCGTCAAAAACTAGCCCAATACCATGAACTTGATCCGTCCCAGTTCATTTTGGGAAATGGATCCAACGAGATTATCGAGTTGCTTGGTCATGTTTTCCTCAAGCCAAACGATGAAGTTTTGGTCGGGGAACACGCCTTTGTGGTCTACAAGCTTGTCGCTTTGCTGATGGGCGCGAAAGCGGTGGAAGTCGAAATGCCCGGTCTTACTCATGACCTGAGGGCGATGAGAGAAGCGGTTACCGATCGGACAAAGTTAATTTTTCTTCCCAGCCCCAACAACCCGACGGGAACCGCCAACTCCATTGCCGAAATTAGTACCTTCGTCAGCTCCCTTCCCGAACATGTCATTTTTTGCCTGGACGAAGCTTATGCCGAATACTTGGACGATCCCTTCGATCTTGTTCCGTTTATTCGCGAAGGGCGAAAGGTAGTGGGAATGCGGACTTTCTCAAAGATTCACGGATTGGCCGGGTTGAGAATCGGTTACGGGTACGGATCTCCTGAAATGATCGGTTTGCTGCAGCGGGCGCGCCAACCCTTCAATGCCAACTCGGTCGCTCAAGCCACTGCAATTGGAGCTTTGGAAGATACGGACTGGGTTGACCTTTGCAGGAGAAGAAACCGCGACGGACTCGAACAAGTTAAAGCAGGATGCTTGAAGATGGGACTAGAAGTCGTTCCAAGCCATGCCAACTTCCTGCTGGTCCAAGTCGGGAACGGAAAGAAGGTCTTCGAGGAGTTGCAAGCCGTGGGAATCATTACCCGACCCCTTCCTCCACCCCTAAATGAATTCCTTAGAATTTCCATCGGGACGGAAGCCCAAAACGAGCGCGTGCTGCAAGCCCTCAGCACCCTGATGAATGAAAGAAGCACCGACCCGTGAAGGAATATTTGCATCTTTTGATTCCCTGGGCCATCCTCAGTGCTTGTAACCTGTACATAGGACTTTACCGGACCCATATCGACCGGGTTCGGGCCGGACTGTCGCCTTCTCCCCAGAGTGACAACAGGCTTTCCAACCTGATTTCCTCTTTGCTTGCGGCTCCGAATCAAGACAGGCCATTTCACGTCGAGGCTGCGTTGCTGTCCTGTTTGCAAGTCATTCT
>JAYOMW010000071.1:0-9206 GCA_038121045.1 Opitutia bacterium | reverse complement strand
CTTGAGAAATCCATTTTGTCCATTTCCCCGGCAACGGAGGAAAGCAGCGCGGAAAGCAATGAGGTCGCCGAGCACATCCGTACGCTGGGCATGGAAAGTTCGAATATGGATCCGGAGGTCGTTGAGATCGTTGGAAACACACTGGAAATGAGCCAGCTAAACGTTCAGGATGCAATGGTTCCGAGAAACCAAGTTCAGGTTCTCGATGATCACGACTCCCTTGAAAAAAACATGGATATCGCCCGAACCTGCGGCCATACTCGCCTCCCCCTCTGCAACGGTGATTTAGATCATTGTCTGGGCATCATACACGTCAAATATGCATTCCGACTCCTGAGCGAAGGAGCGACCATCGACCTGCAGTCGCTTGCCAAGGCCCCCGCCATGCTCTCCAAGGACGAAACCCTCCCCGTAGCATTGAGAAAAATGATGAAATGGAAGGTTCATATGGCCTTGGTTCGGGATGAGTTCGGGGGCATTGACGGAGTTATTACCCTGGAAGATATCCTCGAGGAAGTAGTGGGTGAAATTCAAGATGAATTCGATGCGGATGAACACGCCGTCGAACAGTTCGAGAAAAACAAATGGAGGGTGCCTGGCCTTACCCCGGTTCACGAGTTGCCCGACGAGCTCAAGTTGGATGAAAACGGAAACGAAGACGAGCTCACGAGCTTCGGAGGTTTCGTCACTCGCGAGCTAGGCAGAATTCCGGAAAAAGGAGAAACCGTGAGGCTTCAGCATTTGAAAGTCACTATTCTCGAAGCAGACGATACCCGCGTCCTCTCGGCAGAGGCAACCTTGGCGGAGGAGCAACCCGGGACCCAAGAGAAATAGAAAACTTTGCCCCGAGTCTAGACTTCCCGGGGGAACAGAATCGTCTTTTTCCCAAGTTTTTTACCCGCCAACCTGTGGTCCCATAAGAGATCGTCTTCCCACAGAGCGCAAGGAGCCAGGCCAAGCCGGTCGTTGATTTTCTCATGAACTACCGGAATGACGGAGGCAAGCAACCCGCTCGCCAAACGAAGAGACTCGATCATCACGCCCAAACAAGTGCGCAGAGCCCGACGATCTTCGGCTTCCTCGGATTTGGCCAATTTCCATGGCGTCCTTTCGTCCGCATACTTGTTGATTCCTCTTATGAAAGCGAAGGTTTTGTCCAAGGCTTGGCTGATCTGATAAGCGAAAAAACAATCCAAGACGGACTCTTTGGTTGAGCGCCAAAGTTCTTTGATCTTTTTTTCCGGTTCCTCCTCAAGCTCAACGGACGGCACAATTCCTTCCTCATAGGCGGCGGTCATGTGGAGCAGTCGACTGACCAGGTTGCCCAAGTCGTTTCCCAAATCCGCCCGATACCTGGATTCAAATCGTTCGAAGGAGAATTCGGCATCGTTGCCCACCGTCATTTCCCGCATCACGAAATAGCGAAACGCATCCGCTCCGTATCTTTCGGCCAAACTCAGGGGATCCACCGTTTCCCCCGAACTCTTGGACATTTTGGACCCCGACACCGTCCACCACCCATGGGCAAGGATTTGCTTCGGCAATGCCAGGTTGCATGCCTTGAGCATAATCGGCCAATAGACGGCATGAGGGGGGGCCAAAATATCCTTTCCGATAACATGAAGATCGGCAGGCCAAACCTTCTCGAAGGATTCGCTGCCGAAACCAGCCGCCGAGACGTAATTGACCAAGGCATCAAACCAAACGTAAGTTACGTATTCCGAGTCAAAGGGCAAAGGGATTCCCCAACTCAATCTTTCCTTGGGTCGTGAAATGCACAGGTCGTTGAGGGGTTCCTTCAAAAATTCGAGCACTTGGTTTTGTCGGTGGGACGGCTCGATGAAACCCGTGTTGTCTTTGAGGTGATCAATCAGCCAATCCTGATATTTGCCAAGTTTGAAGAAATAATTCTTTTCCGTAATCTGCGTAACTTCGCCAAAGATTTCAGGCCATTCTCCATCCACCTTGTCTTTTTCCTGAAGGAATTGCTCGGCCCGAGTAGAATAGAATCCCTGATATTCGGCCTGATAAATATCCCCGCGGTCGTAAAGATCCTGAAGCAGTCGGGCTACCACTTTCTTGTGCCTGTCCTCCGTGGTTCTTATGTAGTCATCGTTGGAAATGTCCAACTGCTTGAGCATCGATTGAAATTCCTCCGCAATTCGATTGCAACGCTCGATAGGCTCGATTCCCTCTCTTTGAGCCCCTTGCTGTACTTTTTGACCATGTTCGTCCAAGCCCGTGACGAACTTGACCGGGGACCCACGAAGTCTGCTCGTACGAGCGATTACGTCGGTCAAAACCTTTTCATAGGCATGACCGAGGTGAGGCGAACCATTGGCATAATCGATTGCCGTGGTAAGATAGAAAGTTTTCATGGGTAAAACTCGGAAACTAATCGTTCCTGCCTAGAGGACAAACCCTTTCGTCAGGAATCTCTTTACATGGTTGACTTATAATCAGCTTATTCATGTACTGATTGTGAAGCTTGCTTTTGAAAACGACCGCCTCAGAGTGGTTCGCGGAAGAAAGGCGCTTCCCCTGCACCCATTCCTCGGGAACACCGGCATCTCTTGCCATCTTTTGAACTCTCTCATGAGCGAAAACGAACAACCCGGTCAGGATCTTCTCGAAGTGGAAGGTATTCTTGATCTCAACGAAAAAAATACTGGCGCCCTGCTCGACCCCGCTCGAGGAGGCAAGACTACGCCGCACGACCCCTTTTTGCCAAAGGAGTTGATTCGCCGGTTCAAATTGCGCAAAGGCTCCATCATCCGAGCCGACGCCAATTTGGACAAAAACCGTCAAAATCCAAAGGTTCGCTACATACATACCGTGGACGGCATGACGTTGAAGGAGCGAAAGCAACAATTCCGCTTCGATCAACTGACGACCATTCAACCCAAGGACAAACTTAATTTGGAAGCGAAAGACGGACGAATGACTACCCGGGTGCTTGACCTTTTCTGCCCAATGGGAAAAGGGCAGCGGGCTTTGATCGTCGCCCCCCCGCGGGCAGGCAAGACCACGATTCTGCATGACATCGCCAAAGGGCTGGAAGAAAATCACCCGGAATGTCACCTTATGGTCGTGCTCATCGACGAGCGACCCGAGGAAGTCACGGATTTTCGCAGGACGGTGCCTGCCGAAATTTATGCCTCGTCCAATGACGAAGAGGTCAAAAGCCACTTGAGAATTGCGGAATTGGCCATCGAGCGGGCCAAGCGCTTGGTCGAGAGCAAAAAAGACGTCGTTCTCCTGCTCGACTCCATCACACGCCTTTCCCGGGCTTACAATGCCGCATCCGGCAAAGGCGGAAGAACCATGACCGGGGGACTGGACGTCCGGGCTTTGGAGAAACCCAGACAATTTTTTTCTGCCGCCCGCAACTCGGAAGAAGCCGGTTCGCTTACGATCGTGGCCACCGCTTTGGTCGAGACGGGATCGAAAATGGACGAGCTTATTTTTCAGGAATTCAAAGGGACGGGAAACAGCGAGATCATACTGGACCGCAAAGTAGCCGAGCTTCGTCTTTGGCCAGCCATCAACTTGGCCTCTTCGGGCACCCGCAAGGAGGAGGATCTCGTGGACCCCATGATCTTGGAAAAGACTTCCTTTCTTCGCCGGGCGATGTCTCCAATGAAAGTCATTGACGCGGCCGAGTCCCTGATCGAAAGAATGGGAACCACCCGGTCAAACAAAGAATTTCTCGAGCTCATTCAAACCGCTTAACTCATTGACAAGAAAGGTCTCTCACGGCAGTTTCTTACGCTTAAATCCTCTTCATTCACGGCCTCTCCATGCATAATTTCTCCGATCAGTGCCTAGATCTCGCCCGCTCATTGTTGAGCAATAACTTGCAACATATTAACGAGGACGGTTCCGTCACTCCCGCTTCTGGTGAAAAAGCCCGCGTCGACGAACCCGGTCATGCCGCTTTGGCCATAGGAGAATTTTTCCGGGCCACCGGGGAGGTCGAACTCGGGGAGCATGACCTTTACGACCTGGCAGCTCGATGCGTCACCCAACAAGCTTTTGTAGAGGAAGAAAACGACAACGGCATCGCCTACGCCTCTCTGGGCTTGCTTTCCTTTGGAGCATCCAAAGAGAGAAACGCCGTATGGGAACGCCTCTTGGACCCGACGCGCGAACAACTTGATCGCAGTCTTCTTGAGAAATCCGAATATGATGACCACTTTCAGGCCTTCAGCATTGCAAAGTCAGTCGCTCGCTTCAGCTTCGGTTTGACCAAGAAAGATGATACGGGCAAGGTAATCGATCTCTTTGTGGAAGGCATCGAGAAAAACAGTTCGGGAGGTTTCTGCAATGATGATCCGAATGGGCCTGCGGGCGTATACGACATTTACGGACTCCTTTCTTTCATTTTCGTCAGGCAGGCTTTGCAACTTCACGCCAACGTTCACCTGAAGGATCGCAAGCTTCCCAAGCTGCGCACCTTTGCGGAAAAATATCTTCGCATGCTACCCGATCTCGCCCGGCAAGACGGACTCGGGTGGAATTACGGTCGCTCCATCGGAGCTTACGGGCAATTGCATTGCATCAGCATGATTTTGCAGGCGATGCGGGACAATTGGATCAATTCGGATAAAATGCCCCTTTACTTGGATACGCTCAGGCGGCTCTTTCAATACTTTTTCGTTACTTACGTTGACCAGGAAAAGGGTGACCTCATGATTCGAGACGCCGAACGCAACACGGTCGAAAACCATACGACCCGCATGGCAAATTTCGACGCAGCGCGCTACCTTTGCCAATGGTCGCGGCTGGCTCGCGTAATCGGAGGTTCCCTGGGCGTTCCTCCTCCCAACCGAGCCAAGACCGCCGGACGGTTCATCATCTTTGACAAATCCCACAAAAAGGAACACGGGCTCTTTCTTTTTCGGGACGAAAATATCGGCGTTCAGTACCAGCTGCCTCTCATCGGTCCCGGCAAGGATCTAAGCTCGGACAGCCTCGCCTTTCCTCACTGCTCGGGCATTTTCGATTGGCCGGTCAACAAATACCTTCCGGTCATGCTTCCCGAACTTACTTTCGGCGACCAAGTGATTGTTCCATCCTATTACGGAAAAAACTGCGTTACCGGTATTGGCTTGAAGAAGTCCTTTTATCTGCGCTTCGACCAACCCGATTTGGTCAAAACGGACGGATCTTTTGCATACGGCTTGGGCAGTTGCCAAGTTCAATGGTCTTTTGGCGATGGAAAGGTTCAGTCCGAATTTGTCTTCAAGGTCAAGAATCCGGTTTCGATGGACAAAATGAGATTGGCTTTGGTCATCGGTTCCCCCCATTCCACCTACCGCCTCGGAACCACCCTCAGGCAAGGGGATGCCGGACTTCGTGCCAATGTCGAAGTCGATGACTTTCAAGCATCCTGGGGATCTTTTGAAACCGTAACCGATGACCCCGATTACCGTGGGTATGCCGGAAACATGCATTACGTCCAATATCTCGTTCGTGATCACCCCTTGAACATGCGTCCAGGACAGCAATACAAGCTTGTTCTTTCCTACCAGCCCGACGTCGCCTTTGCGGACGAGTAGGTTGCGTACGTGCCTTTGAGTTTGTTCGGTCCTCTATTCAACTGAACCGACATGTTATCCGCCCGTGTCATCCCATGCCTGGACGTTGATGACGGTCGCGTGGTCAAAGGCATCAAATTCAAGGAAATCAGGGACGCTGGAGACCCCGTGTTGGTAGCCCAAGCTTACGAGGAACAGGGAGCCGACGAACTAGTTTTTCTTGATATCACGGCATCGAGCGACGAACGCAATACAATGATAGACGTGGTAGAACAAACCGCCTCGACCTGCTTCATGCCCCTGACGGTCGGAGGAGGGATACGTACCGTTGAAAACATTCGGGAAATGCTCTTGGCAGGAGCCGATAAAGTCAGCCTTAATACCGCTGCGATTCTGAATCCTTCTCTCGTAAACGATGCGTCGGATACCTTCGGGAACCAATGCATTGTCGTAGCTATCGACGCGAAAAGAAAAGACGACGGAAGCGGTTGGTGGGTTTATACCCACGGAGGCCGCAAAGTCACGCCCTTGGATGCGGTTGAATGGGCCCAGGAAGTGGTCTCCCGGGGAGCGGGTGAGGTTCTTCTGACAAGTATGGACCGAGATGGAACGAAGGAAGGCTTCGACCTCGAGCTCACCCGCTCGGTCAGCGAATCAGTGGAGGTTCCGGTCATTGCGTCGGGAGGGGTTGGAAACCCCGCCCACATGGCGGACGGCATCATTAACGGCAAAGCAAGCGCTGTCCTTGCGGCAAGTATCTTTCATTTCGGGGAATGCACCATACCCGAGACCAAGCAAGTGATGCGGGACGCCGGGATACCCGTTCGACTTTAAATGTCTCCCTTTTTACTTCGGGGACCTTTTCCAAGTAGCAAACGCCGCTTCGCCCGAGCGGGCAATTTCCTTTGTTCCGTTCTTGCTAACGATTTTCCGGTCAGGATCCAGGATGATCAAGTAAGGGATATGGGGCACTCCAAGTGACTTCCTGATCTGCGTTGCCTCGCGGGACCGGTTAGTCAACGCCAGCCAAGGCATTTTGTATTTTTTCATGTAGTTGGCCTGTGCTTTCGGACTGCCATCGGCACCGATCAAAATCACTTCGAAATCATTCTTGTGGGCTTCCCTGAACTTGATCAGCGAGGGAGTGAACGCCCTGCATGGCCCACACCAACTTGCCGAGAAATACAGACCCACGAATTTACCCTCGAGAACCGCGGCCGATACTTTGTCTCCCTTTTGGTCAAGAAAGGTTGAGGAAAGCAAGACCTGCTCGAGTTCCTTCTCTTCAATTTGCTTTTCCGCAACCCCGGTTTCAGCCCAAGCCGACAAACCAAGAACACAGGACAAGATGCTTCCTCCAATGAAAGAAAAGATAAGCGGGCCGCAGGATTTTTTCATCCACTGACTTTAAAGGCATTGTACAAGAGAACCAAGGGTTTTAGGTACGGAAAGGAACTTTTTTTCGGTCAAGTATTCGGGAGAAATCTTCAAGGTAGTTCGTCGCTACTTCTTTGATTTGGAAGCCTTTGGCAACCCTTCTCGCTTCCATTGAAAAATTATTCCATTTATTTCCGCAATCAAGGATTCGTTGAAGTTCAGACCTAAGGTTTTCGACTATCCGGTCATCGTCCATGCGAAAAACAAAACCGTTTTTGCCGGGCGCCACAAAGTCTGCGAAGCAAGCCAAGTCGCTGACCAAAGGAACGCAACCGCAACTCATTGCCTCAAGAACGGCCAACCCGAAAGTCTCTCCTTTTTGAGCCAAAGATGGATAGGCAAAGACGCGGGCTCGCTTGTAATGCTCCAACAATTCCCTGGAGTTAAAAACCGGTTCGAGAATCTCTACGCAAGATCCGTATTTTGAAGCCAACACATTGATCGAGCGAACGTATCCATGGCCTCCCCCTCCCTGATCTTTCCGCCACGGACCCATGATTCGCAAAACCCATCCCTTTCTCTCCTTTGTTGCAATGCCCCCGAAAGCCTCGATCAGCTCCAAAACCCCTTTTTCGGGATGCAAGCGTCCGGCATAAAGAATCCGCCTGGGGCGTTCATGGGCAGGCTTGCCTTCCGGCACGCTCCAACCAAGCGGATAAGGAAGAACGGAAACCAAATTCTCGCGGTTCGGGATTTCCCGGATTACGGCCTTGGCGACTGCGTGACTGGGCACCTGAAACCGGGAAGCCTTCTTGTACAGCTTCATTTGTCCCTTGGGAAAGCGTCCGACGTGTAAATAAAGTTTGCCGAAACGATCCCTGGGAAGAAAAAGCGGCGCCCAGAAAGCATGGGTAACCAATATGTCCGCCTCGGGAAGAACCCTTCTGGCCCGAAACAAATAAGGAACTTCCAATAATTTAAGCAACCACGCCGCTGAAACCGCATTCGCCCCCCTGACGCGAATATGACGGACCTCTCCGATCTTTTCCCTTGGAGGCAAGCCGTCGCAAAGCCTTGAAACATGGGTGACTTCGTGCCCCTGTTTGGCAAAAGCCTGACCGAGCGCTTCCCAAGCTTTCTCGATCGCGCCTCCGCGCAATGCCGGCACCGGCAAAAAGGCTCCCTGAAGAATGGTGATTTTCATGCGGTCTTCACCTAGGACCGACTCTCCGAACCATCCAGTCGTTCGATCAGTCTTTTCGCGCATTTGCGTATGTGTAGCTTTTCTTTAAAGCAGCGTAGGCTTGCTTCGTTCATTCCGGCATGCCGATCATTTCGCCAATCCGCCAACAATCGAGCGATGCCCCTCCGGTCATCCCCGTACACAAGGCCGGCGCCTGCTTGGGTAACCTCCCTCCAAAGGTTGACTTTGTCGGTTAGAAAGACCGGCGTGCCTACCGAAAGAGCCTCCGCCACCACCATCCCGTAATTCTCTTGATGGGACGGCAGGACCAAGGCATCGGCCGATCTCAACGCCCCCCATTTCAATCCATCGGACAGCATGCCCGTCCAAACGATTTTATCCTCCATCCCTTTTGTTTCGTTCAGTAGTTTCGTCAAAAACTTGTCGGGTTTTTCGAGGGGACCACCTAAAACCAGGATCTCTCCTTCGAGACAATCGGCCAAGAAGGAGCGAATCAACAAATCCAAGCCTTTCTTGGGGTGCATCCTCCCCAGATAAAGCAAACGCCTTTGGTCTTTCAATTTTGGAAAGGCATTGAAAAATTCCGCTGTTTGCTTCTCGGCGTTGCCCGGTGGATCGCTGACTCCCAATCCCGTGACAAGCTCCTTGGCTTGGTAGGGTCGGAAGGTTCCTTGCGCCAACCTTCGTTCCTCCTCGGTAGTGAAGCAAACGGCCCGAGCATCCCGTAAAATTCTCCCTTGCCTCCACCACCAATAAGCCTGTTTTTTGAAGTGCTTGAATGGAAATGCCCGCTTGAACCACGGGTCGAGCATGCCATGGGGAAAGAGAAAATAAGGGACTCCGCAGGCTAAGTAATTTTTTCTCGCCACCACTCCAGGCCATTGCCACAACCCATGAGTAATCACATGCGTCACGTCCGGGGCAATGCCAAACGGGTCATCGCTCACATAAGATTCAACCCCCTGCTCACGCATACTTTCGTCCAACCGGAGAACCGCCTCAATGACCCCCCCCGTTCTAAGATCTTTCGAGTGGGTAAGGTGGACAACCCTAGTCAAGACAACAAGAAACGAGTCCTAATAACT
>JAYOMW010000070.1:0-15357 GCA_038121045.1 Opitutia bacterium | reverse complement strand
ACTTGGATTGCCCCGCTCCCGGCCAAAAGAAATTTTGGTACGACAATGCAATTCCTTCCGGCAATTCCTCCATGCTGCGAGTATTCGCTACGCTTTACCTTCTAACCTGAGAAGCTTCATGGGAACGGAACTATTGCGAAGCCAGAAACGCTTATTCGGCCCTGGTTCCCAAGTCCACCCACGGAATCGGGCACGCATTGACCGCCATAGCGGAGAATGAAATCGGGCTCTGTTGTATAAAGGCCGATGAAAAAGATTGGGATGACCTCGTGCGCAACCTTTCCGCAAAGCCCAATCGCCCGGTTTTCCTAAAGCGGGACGACAACCCCGGGGCAAAACCGGTATTAACGGTACGAACGACAAGTTTCCCGGCATTCGAAAATTGCGAGGAACTGCTCGACTCCCTTTATAGCCTTTAGGCAATTATTGGTTTTTCTTTTCTTTTTCCAACAATCGGCTCAAGGTGCGCCCGTCTTCCTTAACGACCCTCTCGGCCACTTCCATGACATCGTAGGCTTTGTCGTGGAGAGTGGCATGAGCAACCTGAATAGCGGCTCTGATGAGCTTGGAATCGGTCTTGATTCTCTGCCCGGTCTTTGACATCACGCGCTCTATGCCATCCAACAAGGTCAAATCATCCTGAGTAAGGGTAATGGTGCGTACCACTCTTTTGGGCAAAGCAGACTCTGTATTATCTTCCATATACTAAGATGTACACTTGAATTAAAAAAAGTAAAACACAAATGCGCTAATTCGTTGAAAAGGAGTGTGCCCCGAACGAGGCGAACGATGAAACAAGGAAAGAATTCTCAGGAAGAAAGCATTTCGCCAAGCATTTTTTCCAAGGAGCAAACGTCTGCGGAAAATTTCCGGATGCCCTCGGCCAGCTTGGTCGTGGCCATTTCATCTTCATTCATTTGAAAGCGGAAAGCGCTTTCGTCGATCTCAATTTTGGAAAGTTCGGATTCTTGCGCCTTGGCCTCCGAAAGCTTCAAGCTGAGGACGGAATGATCTTCTTTCATTTCTTGGAGAAGATTGGGGCTGATGGTAAGCAAATCACATCCCACCAATTCCTTGATTTCACCGGTATTCCGAAAGCTAGCCCCCATCACTTCCGTCTTATAGCCGAATTTTTTGTAATAATTGTAGATTTCGGTAACCGACTTGACTCCAGGGTCATCCGCTCCCTCAAAATCATCACCTGTCTTCTGCTTGTACCAGTCGAGAATCCTTCCGACAAAAGGAGAAATCAACTGAGAACCTGCCTCCGCGCAGGCAATAGCCTGCACAATCGAAAACAAAAGAGTCATGTTGCAATGAATCCCCTCTTTTTCAAGTTCCCTGGAGACCTCGACTCCCTCCCAAGTCGTTGCAAGCTTGATAAGCACCCGGTCGCGCGAAAACCCCAATTGTTCATACCGCTCGATAAGGGAACGCGCCTTGGCCAAACTTCCCTTGCGGTCGAAGGACAGCCTTGCGTCCACTTCGGTCGAAACGCGCCCCGGAACAATCTCCAGAATGGAAACACCAAAACGAACAAGCAAGCGGTCCATCACTTCTTCAACTTGCGTGACTCCCTCTTGCTTCGCCTTGTTCACGACATCCTCGACCAACTCGGAATATTCGGCTTGCTTCGCAGCCTTGAGAATAAGGCTCGGGTTAGTCGTTGCGTCCCGGGGTTCGTACTGCCGAATCGAATCAAAATCTCCGGTATCCGCAACGATTACGGTGTGTTCCTTGATTTGCTCGAGAACCGACTTGCTTTGCGTTTTTTCCATTTGCTTATTGCGATGTTGAGGGAGGAAAGTCGACCGGGCCAGCTCAACCGGCGTTTCGGTTCATGCAATTTAGATCCTCGAAGGAACGGACCAAACGATCGACGAAAGATTGCTCCCCGCTGCGAAGCCACGCTCTGGGATCATAATATTTCTTGTTTGGCTTTTCCTCACCTTCCGGATTCCCGAGTTGCCCCTGAAGGTAGTCTTTGTTTTGGCCGTAGAATTCGTGAACACCCGACCAAAACGCCCACTGCATGTCGGTATCCAAGTTCATCTTGACGACTCCATACCCAATCGCCTCCCTGATCTGCTCGCGAGACGAACCGGACCCACCGTGAAAAACAAAATGAATCGGCTTGCCTGTCAGTCCGTGCTTTTCCTTGAGGAATTCCTGCGAGTTCAGAAGAATCTTCGGAGTGAGCTCCACGTTTCCGGGCTTGTACACGCCATGAACGTTCCCAAAGGCAGCGGCCACGGTAAAACGGTTGCTGACTTGGGAAAGAACCTCATAGGCCTGATTGACTTCCTCGGGCTGCGTATAGAGGCGGGAGCTGTCGATATCGGTGTTGTCCACGCCATCTTCCTCGCCACCGGTTACCCCAAGCTCGATCTCAATGGTCATGCCGAGCTGATTCATTCTCTCGAAATAATCCCTGCTGGTTTGCAAGTTGTCTTCGATTGGCTCTTCAGAAAGGTCAAGCATGTGGGAGCTGTAAAGCGGCTTGCCTTCCCGCTCATGAAACTTTTCTCCGGCATCAAGCATCCCGTCCACCCAGGGCAAAAGCTTGCGGGCAGCGTGATCAGTGTGCAGAATTACGGGGACGTCGTAAGCCTCGGCCATGGCATGAACGTGCATGGCTCCCGAGACCGATCCCGCCACTGCGGCTTGCTCGTTTTCGTTGGAAAGGCTTTTACCCGCATAGAACACTCCTCCCCCATTGGAAAATTGGACCATTACGGGTGAGTTTACCCGGGCGGCTGTTTCCAGCACGGCGTTTATCGAACTCGTGCCCACTACGTTGACCGCTGGCAGGGCATATTCGTTGTCTTGCGCATCATCGAAGATCGCTTGAACAGCATCTCCGGTAATGACTCCTCCGGGAAATTTTTTACTCATATGTCAAGTGGTTAGAAATACGGTTGAAAAGAAGATTCTCCATATCTTCGACTCGCAGGCAAAACAAAAGTTCGAAGATCATGCCCCGAACAGGCTCAATTTCCAGCCAGGAGTTCGCTGATGTCGTCCGAACCCAAAGCCTTCTCGACTTCATCAAGCTTGATGAAAGTGGTCCTCGTATGGGGAAGCTTGTACCTTTTGAATACGCCTTTGGCCAAAAGGTAATAAAGCTTTCTTGAAGACACCCGCAAAACCTTCGACGCCTCGGAGACCTTGAGGATTTTGGGAGCCGGGGGCTTGCGTAGTTCATCGAGATGAGATTCTTGCTTGAGAAAGGATCGTTCCATGCTGTCCAACCTGGACTCCATGCCGTCCAGGCGGTCCTTGATCTCGGTCAGGGCCAGAAAGATCACTTCGTTTTCGATTTCATTCGCATTGGGCACGCCCAACTCCCTCTCCTTTTCGTTCTGGAAGCGAACCGCGTCAATCCTGCTTTTAAAGAATTTCCTATGCCGTTTTTTCCTGTAAATCCAGGTTACGCAATGAGGGGATGCGCGATTCTTCGCAACGGAGTAAGATACTTTCATAGTTAAATTTGAGTGTTGAAACGCCCGAGCGGATTTCGTTATGAAACTTATCGACTGATCAATCCTTAGAACAACCCCCCATGAGCGACAAGAACTTTCCAGACGTGATCCATGAGATTCATGCAAAAGACGACAGGTTCGGCAAAGGCGCCTACTATTTCATACGCGAAGCGCTTGATCATACCCTGAAATCCATGGAAAAGAGCAGAGGCAAGAACAAGGGCCATGTTTCGGGAAGTGAATTGCTTGAGGGAATCAAAGATTACGCCTTGGAAAGATTCGGCCCGATGACCTTGACCCTCATGGACCATTGGAACGTCAAAAAATGCAGGGACTTCGGAGACATTGTCTTCAACCTTGTGGATCATGGAATCCTTGGAAGAACCGAGAACGATTCCCTAGCCGACTTCGAAGGTGGATACAATTTCCAGGAAGCCTTCGAAGGCCCCTTTTTGCCAATTTCGTCCGACGAACCCATCGACGGCTCGGCCGAGCTCAACTAGCTAGGATCATTTCCCTCCAAAAAGATAGTAGAGGAGGTAAACCAAAGCGATCAACCCAAGGGCCTGATAGAGACTCTTGAGCCGGGAAGAATTCGAACCACTTCCAAACGCCCCTCCGTCATACTTTTCACTGCTGCGGGCGCTGTCGCTTTCATCTCCGGCGTCAGGATTGCATACAGGGCAGGAATCTCCGTCTGCGTCATGCCATTCGAAATCACAATGAGGACAGATTCGAAACATGCTCAAAAGATAAAGTCGGATCCTTGCAATACGAGAATAATCTTGATTTTACTTCAATTACGTTAGGAAATCAGGACTCTTTGCCCATGCTTTCCAAACAAATCAGTCGCTCTTTTTGGGCGGTAGGTAATCCGACTCGTTTGATCGGACTTTGCATCGTGAGTTTCAGCGTTCTGCAGATGCAAATAGCCAAGGCCAAAAACTCCATTCTCCAAGAAAGCTTGGCCTCCATCCAGTCGAAGGCTTTGGCAGGCGACGTTCACTACCAAGGAACCCTTGCCATTTTTCACAAGTTTGGGGAAAAGGGCTTGGCCGTAGACTTGACGGAGGCGGAGAGGTGGGCGAAATTGGCCGCTCAAAAGCGAGGCTCCATTGGTTTATGCACCTTGGCGGCCTTGGAATTGGAAAGGGGAAACTCGGAACGGGGACGCTTCCTCTATGATGAGGCATATCTGCACTCCAACCTAAGATCAGTCGCGAAACACCAAGACCCGATTGCCCTGTTTTGTATGGGCATGATTGAGATTGACAACCCTCCCCGAAATTTCGCCAAGGGCATCCGGGAACTCTCAAAATCCGCAGAGTTGGGTTTTGCCACCGCCCAAGCCACCTTGGGAATGATTTATTTTTCTGGAATCGGGGTAAAAAAGAACCCGGAATCGGCCATCAAATGGTGTTCCCGGGCCGCCCGTGACAAACTTCCTCTTGGTATGTTCTACTTGGGCATGGCCTACTCGATTGGAGATGGCGTCGCCCAGAATGATGACTACGCGTTACGATGGATCCGAGCCGCCGCCGATCGTCAGCTGACGATGGCTCAACTTACCTTGGGCATGAAATTAGCGACCGGAGACGGTACGGAGAAGAACTTGGAATCGGCTGTAAAGTGGCTTGGAAAAGCTGCGTCTCAAGGAAAATCCCCCGAAGCCAAACTACAGCTTCGAAGGTATGAAAATCAGCTTTACCGTATGAGAAACCCTCCGGCCGCCTATGTTCCCGATGAGCAAAAGAAGTCTGCCATTCAAATTGCCCAAGGGCAAATCCTCGAACCGAACCCGCCTCGCGATAAAAACATGGATTTGCCCCTGATCGAAAAACCGCAGGGTATCCCCTTTTCTCCTGCCTCTACTGCCTCTACGGGCCATAGTTCGTCGAGGATCACCGACTTGACCAAGGATGGTCTCAAGGACGCAGCCTATGACGGCGATCTCTTGGCGACCAAGAAACTCGGACTCAGGCACTATGCCGACAAGAACTTCAAGGAAGCGAAAAAATGGTTCGAGATTGCAGCTATCAAAAAAGAGCCGGAAGCCATGCGCTACCTTGGTATTCTTTATTTTATGGGACAGGGAGTTGAATTGGATTACGAGCAGGCTACAAAGTGGTTTGCCGAAGCCGTCCGTGCAGGAGATCTTGAATCAACCAGATACCTCCGAATCGTAAAGCAATTCAAAAACTGATTGTTCCTCCCAAGCCAACCTTATTAAGCGAGGGGCTTAGTACGGATTTCGAACCGAACGCTTACTAGCGGGAAATGACAAAGCCGATTCGATTATTCCGCCCAAACGGCATCCCTTAAATCAAGGGAAAGATCATTGGAACCAGGGGACAAGGAAAAGGGCTTGGACCAAACCACCCCGACTTGACCCAAAGTCGATGCCCCGACGACGAAATATCGACCTGCCTTGAGCTTACTCAAATTAGCCTGCCCAACGGAATTCGTCTTAATTCGGGCAATACTGGAAGAGGCCAAGGAATTGCGGATAGCCGCCGCAACGCCAGGATAACGATATCCCCGTTGAACCGAACGAGCCCAAAGCTCGGCAAAGGAATCGATGCCCTGTCCGCCGGGAATGCGGATGCGGGATGACTTAAGAACCGAATCCAAGTCTTCTTGCATCAAAAAGAATTCGGTGAAGCCCGCGGGACGGTTCTTGTTGTTAAGAAATTGGACTTCTGCGCGCAAGCGAAGGGTTGCGTCACCCTTTGGAACAGTTTGGGCGAAAGGAGTGGTTTGGGAGTCACGCGGAAGGATCCCACTCACAGGGCTGCCACCTCGAAAAGGAGTGCGCTGGGGACGAACCGACATAGCAACCGGAAAGCTCGGGCGGGGCGTCGGAGGGGAAGGAGAAAACGTGCTTCTCCGGTTGCTCGGCACGGATACCGGACTAGGCGACAAAGGGACGGAAACCTTGATTTCGGAGCCATCTTTCGCGTTCTTCAGAACCCTGATTGCCTCCCTTGCGGCCACCAATGCATTTTCAAGGGAAGAAATTCGTTGCCTGGCTTCGGTCAGCTCTTCATTCAGCAAGCCCACCTTGAGGTTGGCCGATTGGCCCCGCTCCAGAACCTCCTGTTTGATATCCCGTGCTTCGGAAAGTTGCTTACGGAGGTCTTCGACGCGGGCTCTCTCTTGATCAAGTTGAATTTGAGCCGTAAGGTTTTGCTGGTTCAAGGCACTGATCTTTCTGTCAATCTGCTCTCGTCCCGGAAGGGGCGAGCTTTGGCTCATTCCCTTCAACTGATTTTGCAAGCGCAAATTCTGATCCCTCAAGTTATTGAGTTCCGCAATTTGGGCGTTGCTCAGAGTCGCGGCCGATGGAGAAACCGGAACCGGAGGAGGCGCCACCAAGCTTGGCATCCTGGAGGGAACGTTTCGAGCCATGGATTCCGCCTGCCTGAGGCTTGACTCAAGGGAAGCTATCCTCTGGTTGGCCGCCTGTAAATCGCTTTGGGCTCTTTGGTAATCCATTTTCGCCCTGCTCTCACCGTCCTGAGAAGCCTGGGCTATGCCTTCAAGTCTTATGATCTGAGCGCGCAAAGCTGCGTTGTCTGGGGCGACGCCGGGAATTTTAACTTGAGCGCGGGCAAGCTCGTCGCGCAAGCCCGAGATCCGATTTTCCCGCTCGCCCAATTGAACCCTCAAATTGGAGTTTTCGGAGGAGAGGTCCCCGATTTTCGTTTGCAAGGCGAGAAGATCTTGTTCTGCCCTGGTTCGGGCTTCACTCAGTCCATCGGTTTGCAGCCTTTGGTTTTCATCCTCCAAGATGGATAATTGTTCTTTGATTCTGCCAAAATCCTCCATTGCATTCTTGAATTCCTCATTAAGCTTGGCGTTGTCCGCTTGAGTCGCAGCAAGCTCGGCCTGCAAACTTTCCGCTTCGGGATCCTTCAACCCGCGCGCCGCCAAAAGATCCTTTTGAAGAAGAAGCATTTCCTTCTGAATCTCAATGAACCTGGGGTCAGCGGCAATATTAGGAGGCGGAGCCGGGGCCGGAGCTGGTTGCGGAGCGGGGGCAACTTGAATTTGCGGCAACAGGCTTTCCATCTCCTTTCGCAATCCCTCCGACTCACGAAGAGCCTGAGTGAGCTCGGCAATTCGAAGTTGGCCCTGTTCTTCGGCGTTCTTGGCATCTGAAAGAACCTTTTGAAATTCGGGACTCTGCTGACCACGAGAAGCAGTCTCTTCGGCCTCAATCATGGCAAGTCTTCTCTTTGTCTCCTCAAGTTCGGTTTGCATCTCGACGCTTTCCGCCACGGCATCCTGAAGCTGTGCCTGAAGAGAGGCCAGCCTTTGGCTTTCGGCTGGAACGGGAAGGACATCACTGCCACCGTCAATTTGAGTCTTGAGTTTGTTTATCTCCTCTTTCTGGCGATCGATCTCGCCTTGCAAAGCCAATCGTTCTTCATTTGACAAGGGAGTTGGGGGAGAGACTGAAGAATCTTGGGCTTTGTCGAGCTTGCTTTTCAACTCTTCCATTTCACCAGCCAATGCCTTGGCAAGTTCAAGTTCCGCCTCCATCTCATTGACCGACTCAATCGCCGCATTAAGTTCTTTCTCGAGATCCTTCTGCTTTTGGTCTTTTTCAGCGAGCAACTTCTTCAACTCTTCTACGTCCCCGTTTTCGGGCGACTTGGAAGGTTTTCCCTCGAAAGAGGCCAATTTGTCCATAGCCAAATCAAGTTCTTTCTCTAACTCAGCTCTTCCCTTCCGTTCTGCTTCGGTCCTTGCCTGAAGTTCAGCTATGGTGTTTTGAGCCTTCGCCAACTCCTCCTCGAGCTCGACGAAATCCATCACGTCATTTCCGGCCGATTCGGGCACGGGAATTTCCATTGCCTCCAACTTTGCCAAAGCCTCCTTAAGTTGAAGCCTCAGGGACTTGACTGATTCCGAGTTATCGCCCAGCACGGAGTTTCTTTGCTGTGACTCGTCCAATTCAATCTTGGTCATGGCAAGTTCACGCTCCAATTCCTTGATTTTCGAATCATCTTTGTTTTCAAATTCGCTTATCTCGGCCAAGGCTTTACGCAGGCTTTCTTCGAGCTTCGCCACCTGCCGGGCCATGGGCTCGGTCTCACCTGCCGAGGAAGATTCATTGGCTTTTTCAAGAGCTTCCTTGGCATCGGTCAGTTGGGCTTCAAGATCTTTCACTTTTTCTAAATCGGCACCTTGGTTGCCTTCCACTTCATCGAGTCGGGCGAGGGCCTTGGTCAAATCCTTTTCCAACAACTCGATCGTCTTGGTCTTACCCGCAAGTCCATCGGAAAGGGCTTCCTGCAGCTCTTGATTTCTGTTTTTCGCCTGGGCAAGCTCTTCCTCAATTTCAACCAAGGAGGTAATTCCAGCGTCCTCGGCCTTGGCCGCTCTTTTTTCAAGTTCGGCAATTTGAGTTTGAGAAGCTTCAAGCTGCTCTCTTAGTTCGGCATTGAGCTTTTGAAAGCCAACGCCTGTTCCCTCGCGCTCCTCACGCAACATGGCAATTTCCGCCTCCAAATCCTTTGTCTTTTGGCGCAATTGCTTTTTTTCATCATCGGCCCTTTGAATCTCAGCCATTTGACTCTCCATAGCGTCCGCAAGGTCCGCCTTGAGGGAATCCACCTCCAAATGAACTTTTTCCGATTCATCCAAACTTTCCTGCAATACCCGAATGGTGCCCAACGCTTCCTGCAGCTGGGAAACGGCTTTTTCTGTCTGAACCGAATCTCCCATACCCGCCCTTTTCATGCGTGCTATTTGCTCTCTGGTAGCATCCAATTCGCTCTTGAGATCAAGCATAAGTTCCTCCGATCCGTTGGCCAAATCTGCGAGCTCCTCCTCCTTCAAAAGCAAATCCTTCCTAGTGTTTTCAAGTTGATTTTCCAAAGCCTTGATCTGGCTGGAGGATTCTTTTTGGATCTTGTCCCGGTCCTCGAGGGAAAAAACCAATTCAACCTTCGCTTGGTTAAGCTCTTCGCGCAAAGATTTGACGATTTGGTCCAAACTTCCGCTTTGGGAACTTTGGGTAGTCTTGGTCTTTTCAAGAACGTCATTGAGGTCCTGAAGTTGGCTCGATATGACCTTAACCACCTCCAACTCCTCCTTGAGCTTTCTTTTTTCCTGTTCGATTTGCTGAAGTTCGCGTTCCTTGCCTTGCAGATCGATCTCCCTTCGGGCCAATTGGTCGAGCGCTCTCTTTTGCCTCAGGACAGCGGCATCCAACTCCACCCGCAAACCGTCGATCACCTCAGTGGCTTTGGCTTGTTCGGCCTCGAACCGCTCGGACAACTTGTTGATGCGGGCTTCCGAGCTGGCCAAGTTTTCCTCCATCTCGTTGACAAAGGGAATGGCGGGTAGCTTGCCTAGCGAGGCATCCCTCAATGCAGCCTGGGCAAGTTCCGCTTCCTCCTCCAACCTCTGGATGGTGAGGGCATCTTCGAATTCCCTCTTGGCGATTCCTTCACTTGTTTTGAGAAAGTCTCTGCGAGTTTGCTCCAAGTCGAGTTTCGTGGCCTGCAATTCGTCTTCAAGACCCGCTACTTGCTCGATCAGACGGTTGCGTTCCTCGCGATTTTCAGATCTAGCCTGAACGACTTCGCGCTTAGCGGCGTTCAATTCGACGAGAAGCTTGTTTACGTATTCGGCCCTTGCAGTACCACTGGAAAGATCCCCGGAAGCATCAATAGAGTCACGTAACTTGGCCAATTGTTCCTCCAAGACATCCTTCTCAGATAGTTCGAGTTGCATTCGCGTGATCTCGCCAAGAGCTTTCCTTAGTTCGTCTTGGAGAGATAAGTAGCTCTCCTGAGTCTTGTCCTTCGGGGCGGACTCAGCCATTCGCAAGGCCCTCCGGGCTTGGTCAAGCTCTCGCTCCATGGCCAAAAGACGTCCGGAATCGTCACCCGAAGCAGCGGCGGCCGTACGAGCCGAATCCAACTCCTGCCGGGTTCTGTCCAGCTCGTTGGTAACCGAACTGATCATGGCATTGGACCTTTGTTGCTCTAGCAAAAGAGTTTGCCGTGAAAGGCGCAGGTCTTCACGCGCCTTTTGGAGTTCCTGTTCCAATCGATTGATCTGCTTGGTCACCGTTTGGGCAGTAGGCGGACTTCCGTCTTCGGTTTTCCATAAGGACTGCCTCGAATTCTCCAATTCCTTTACCATCATTTGGGATTCGTTTAGATTGGCCTGCAAGGAAACGATTTCACGGTAAGCCTTGCGCAAATCCCCCTGCAATCCAGCAGTATCGGCCGACAACTCGGACTGGACGGACTTGGATGCAGCGAGTTCGTTTTTGAGCCGCCTGATCACCTCTTGAGATTCCTCGTCCAAAACGCCCTCGACCGGCTCTGCGCCGACTTGACCGACGGATGATCGGATAGACGGGGCAAACCGATTGGTTCGAGGATCGGGGGGTCGGGCCACTATGCTTGATCGTGGATTCACTGGAGCCGACGGAACAGCCGAACGAACCAATTCGTTACTTTCGCTCAACAGCGTATTCAGACCGGACAAGGCATCGCTTTGCGCATTTTGAGACAATTTTACCAAGGCATCCAATTCGTTCGTGGTTCTCGCCAAATTTTCCCGCAGTACCCCCAAAGCGGGTTTTGCTTCATCCATGCGACCGGCAAAATTCTCATCCAAATCATCGAAAATCTTGGATGTTTCCAACAACCGACCCTCGACCGAGGACAAACCCTTAACCGTTTCCCGCGAACGGGACTTCCAAGCCTCCTCAACGGCCTCCAAGTTTGCCTGCAACCTGACCACGGTGGGATCGGAGTTGCCCCTCATTGCGGAAACCTGAGAAAGATTTCCGCCAATCGCTTCCTTGCGCTCGGCAAGGAAAGTTCCGCTTTGCTCCTTCTGCAACCCATTTATGCGAAGCTTCAATTGCTTGATGCCATCGGAAACGGATCTGGACAGTTCCTCCGCTGTCATCGCTTCTTGTTGGGGTTCCTGACCAAGCTGACTGAAGGCAAGAGAAACAACCCCGAGCAAGAATAAGGGGACGCCCATCCAACCTTGTCTGCAGACGGAAAGACAAGTAGATTTCATCAAAATAATCATGTAAACCGATCCACCGAAAGCAAGAACGGATTTCCGATATAATTTTAAGGTGTTTTGGCCTTTTTTTATTACTCGGCCAAAGGAAATTCACACATCTTGGGCGAACCACTTCGGACATTTTTGCGGGAACCTTAACCCATTCATCCATAGATGGTGCCCGGGGGGGGACTCGAACCCCCACGCCTTTCGACACCAGATCCTAAATCTGGCGCGTCTACCAATTCCGCCACCCGGGCGCAAGGATGTCAGAAATGAAGGAATCAAAAGCCGAGGACAAGATTATTCCGAAACCGACGGAATCTCCGAGCCCGTCAAAATGCGTTTCCAATTTGACCTTGCCAAAGGCCGAAGACAATGGAGACAACGGCGAAAACGATCAGGACTAGTTTCAACAAGCGGATATCCGACAACTTAGTCCAAGGATCATGAACAGGCTCGTCGTCGGAGAAGGAAGGTCGTGGATTGAATACGACCTCGCGGATCCAACCGAAATAATAATAGATCGATATCACCACGCCAATGACCATGGCGGTGAGGGAAAGGTACAACTTAGCTTCGAAGGCGACGGTCATGAGCAAAAGCTTGGCGATGAAACCAGCGAAAGGGGGGATTCCGGCCAAAGAAGCAATTCCGCAGACAAGCACGAATCCCATCCATGGATGCTTTTGGGCCAAGTTTTCGTAGTGACTGAATTCATGCTCCGTCTCGTCCTGCAATTCAGCCAAGCCCATAACGCCGAAAACACAATAGGAAGCAAAAAGGTAAACGAACATGTAGAAGAAGAGCACCCAAACGGCATCATTGTCGTTCCCGTTGAAAGCATCCGTCATGGAAGCCATGACGGCAACAAGCAGGTACCCGGCGTGGGCGACGCCTGAGAGCCCGAGCATTCGCTTCAGGTTGCGTTGGGCACAAGCCGCAAGGTTGCCGAAAAAGATGGTGAAGGTGGCCACGAAACCAAGGAGCGGAAGGAGAAACTCCGCCATCCCCTCGAATGGGCCGTTCACCAAGTTCAAAAGAACGAAAAAGCCGGCCGCCTTCGAGGAAACGGCCAAAAAAGCGGTAATGGGCATAGGGGAACCATGATAAACGTCGGGAACCCAAATCTGAAAAGGAGCCGCCCCCACCTTGAACGCAATGCCTGCAATAATCAGAACAACACCCGCCCGAAGCAAAAGATTGTCTGGATTTTCATCCATCAAATTGCCCAAATATTGAAAAGCCAGAGGATCCATGCTCTCGTAACCGGGATAACTTGCCCCCCACGCCTCGGGGCTGGCTCCGACACCATAAAGAAGAACGATTCCCAAGAGGAGAAGGGACGAGCTCAAGGCCCCGAACACGAGATATTTGATCCCGGCCTCGAGTGACTTGGATGCATTGCGGTTGTAAGCGACAAGGACGTAAAAGCAGATGGCGACCGTTTCCAAGGCCACGAACAACATGAGAAAGTGGCTGCTCTGGCAAAGAAGCATCAGACCCGCGGTGGCTAGCATCGTCAGGTGATGAAATTCCCCGGAAGCCAAACGGTTTTTGCACAAGTAGCGGTGTGCAAGGATGGAAACAATCAACGACGAAAGAAGGAAAAAGCTTCTCATGACGTCCGATTGCAAGGACTGCTCGATCATACCACTGAAGTAGGAGTTCGACGAGTTTTCCGAAACGTATGAAATCAGATGAACGACCAGCAATACCGCTTGAAAAGCAATGGCGAACAAACCGGTTCTGCCCGAGAATTTTTCTTTACCGAAGAGATCCATAACCAAGATGGTCATGGCAGCCAAAGCCAAAGCGATCTCAGGCCCGATGGCCGTCCAATCATTGGAACTGTAAAACGTAACGAAGGCTTCCATCTCAGTGATCGGTAGTTTGTCTCAAGGGTTTGACAACCGAATCTCCTCCTGTATCAGTTGAGGTTCGATTGGAATCTTCGCCCTCCGGCTCAACCAAGCAACAGGCGGGCGTAAATTGAGAAAGACCAAGGTAATCGACGCGTTCGTAACGGGGACCGATTTCGGTGTTGATCCGGTCGGAAATCCCCCTGGGCCAAAGCCCAATGAAAAGCAAGGCCGCGAGAATCAAGCCGGCAGGCAAAATCTCGCCAAGCTCAAGATCACGAATCGGGGTTTTGCTCTCCTGCTCGGCAAGCGACTCGCTCGAAGAGCCAAAAAAGATTCGCGCTACGGCCCGCAGGCCGAAGATAGCGGAAATGATTATGCCCAAGGCGGCCAATCCAAGGAAAAAGCGGTGCTCGGGGTTGTGTCCGAGGGAAAGAAAAACACCGAACTCACCCCAAAAATTACCGAAACCCGGCAAACCAATGGTAGCGAGGGAAGCGGCCACGAAAAAACAAGCCAAAACGGGAGTCTTGCCTGCCAGTCCGCCCATTTCGTTCATTTCGAAAGTTCCGCTTCGCCGATAGATGAAAGTGGAAAGCAAAAACATCAAGGAAACAGACAAGCCATGAGCAACCATAAGCATGACCGCCGAACCCGAGCCGAGCGAAGAAATGGTCGCGATACCAAGAAAACAATACCCCATGTGCATGACCGAACCGTATCCGACCATACTTTTGAGGTTGTTTTGGGCAATCGTAACCATACCGACGAAAAGAACGTTTCCCAAAGCCAACCACATGAGCCATGGACTCCATTCCAAAGCCCCTGCGGGCAAAAGAGGAACCGCTATTTGCACCAAACCATAAAGCCCGAACTTCTTGAGTACGCCGGCATGAAGCATCGAAACGGAGGTGGGAGCTGCCTCGTAGCCCCGTGCGGCCCAAGTGTGGAAAGGAAAAAGAGCGACCAGAATACCTAGACCAAGAAGCAGGAGACCAAAGATCTTGGCCTCGGTTGATTCGAGGAGTCCGGCTTCGAGCAAAGCCTTCGAAAGCGTTGGGAAATCGAATTTTTCCGCATCGACCATAACGTTGAGGGCGACCAGTCCGCCAAGAGAAACCAAAGCTCCCAAAGTCAGATAAATCGTGATCTCCAAGGCAACGCTTCTCCTGTCCCGGCCACCCCACAAGCCGATCATTATGAAAGTAGGGATGAGGGCAAATTCATGAAAAAGGTAATAAAAGAACAGGTCGACGCTGGCAAAAAGTCCCATCAACCCGGATTGCATGAAGCAGAGCAAGGCAAGGTAAAGCTTGATCCGTTCGGCCCCTGAGCCAATGGCAGCCAAGCCCGCGGCAAAACCAACGATCCCCGCCATGGCAAAGAGCGGGGAAGATACTCCGTTTAGCCCAAGGTGAAAAGTGATGCCAAGTTCCTGAAGCCCCATTTCTTCATAGAGAAACTCAAAGGAATAGCCGTCGGTCGCCCCGTCGAAGTTGATGAAAAGCACGATCCCCGCAAGGCAGGGAAACCCAAGTCCGAGGAAAGCGAGTTGCTTGGCCCATTCATCCTTGTCGATCAGTCCCGAAAACAAAAGAACCGACACCAAGGCAGGAACCACGATGGAAGCGAGAAGAAGAATTTGATCAAGGTTCATTACTCAATCCTCCTTACTTTCCGAAAAGTCCCGCGGCATAGGCGAGAAAGCCCAAGGTTCCGAAAATGAACCAAAAGGCATAGGCGTGAATTTTACCGGCGTAACAGGCTTTGCCCAACAAAGCAAAAAGGCCCGTAACCCCTGCCGACCCCCGGACCATCAAGCCGGATACGAAAAGCATTTCCATGACCTCGATGAACCGGGCGAAGGGATCCTGAATGCGCCTGACGTAAAAATCGTAAACGTCGTCAAAGAAAAGCTTGCTCCGGCAAAGGGCGAAAAAGGCGGGAGCCTTGGTCTCCAGAGGATC
>JAYOMW010000069.1:0-15408 GCA_038121045.1 Opitutia bacterium | reverse complement strand
GAGGGCTCGGAACTTTCTCTGAAGGCTTTTCTGGACAAGGTTCCGCAAAAGATACTTTCCCTTGGCTCGAAAACGCCTCTAGAGTCCATCAAACCTAGGTTTGACGGGGACTTTACGGTTTGGACAAAATTCAAAACAACCGACGGCGGAACCATTTTCGCCAACTGCGCGCCCCGTGGTCGGTGGTCCGCCGGAGCAAAGGCTTTGCTCGTCCGCGGCCAAAGGCTCGTATACGACATTGGGTGGGTCGGGGATATCAACGGCGGGCGCGGAGTGAACGACGGGAAGGAAAAAATCGTCCTCTTGCGCTCAAGGGACAAGAGAGTGGAGCTCTACCTGGATGGCAAACTCGTGGGTTCCCGCAAGAACTTTTCAAAACCTGACCCGACAAGCCATGTTTTCAAGATCGCCAAGGGGGCGGACGACTTCGCCACCCCGCTCAAGAACGGAGACGTTCGCGACTTGAAGTACTGGACCGGCGCCCTGCCCGACTTGGTTTTTTCCGATATGGTTTCCGGGAAACTCCCGGCAAACGAATTCCCTCCCAGTGACTACTCGATGAAAAGCGTGAAAACCGTTTATGGAATCGGGGGCAAGGGGTTCGCCGGAAACGCGGTCACGCTTGAGATCTCCAACCCGGACAACGTTCAATTCAGGGAGGCTTGGATTCAGGATCTGGGCAAGGCCGACCATGCCGAAGAAATTGCCAGCCTCGATCATTTCGCCTTGGAACGGGGCAAGAAATTGTACGATAGCCTCTGCATAACTTGCCACGGAACTCCTCAGACGGAAGGATCGCTACCGACTGCCCTTAAGTTTCACTCCGGCGAGTTCAAAAACGGATCGGATCCTTGGAGCATGTTCCAGACCCTCGACAAGGGATTTGGTCAAATGATTCCCCAACCCCAATATTCGATCAAGGATAAGTACGCCTTGATTCATTACGTTCGCGAAAGCCTCGTCAAAAAGAACAACCCCAAGCAATACTTCGAGGTCGACGAGGAATATCTCGCGTTGCTCCCCCCCAAGCTCTCCAGCTTCAAGGAGACGGTTGTCGAGCTCCCCGCCTCGGGTTCGAAACCCTATCAAAAGATGGATTTCGGCACGGCCCTGTTTTGGACTTATCAAGTGAACAAGGGAAGGTCACCCGCCGATTGGAACATTGCCCAAAAAGGAATTGCCGTCCGTCTGGACAAGGGCTCCGGAGGTATTTCCAAGGGGAAATCCTGGATCCTTTACGATGAGGACACCATGCGGGTTGCCGCCGCTTACGAAGGGGAATTCGTCGATTGGAGGGGGATTGCCTTTGACGGTTCGCATGGCACCCACACCTCGATCAAAGGCGAAGCCATCCTCACCACTCCCGATCAACCTGCTTGGCAAAACCCGAAGACCAAGGACTGGGAAGACCGAAGAATCATCGGACGGGACGGAAGAAGATTCGGCCCTTTGCCCCGCTCGTGGGTTCAGTACCTGGGGCTTTTTCAGCACGGTGACCAAACGGTCGTGCATTACCGGGTGGGCGACCGTGAAATCCACGAACTGCCCGGGCGCATCGAATATGGAAAGGCCTCCGTTACGACGCGGACCTTGAGGGTCGGACCCGGGAAAGACGAATTGCTCACGCGCCTTGCCCCCGAAACAGCCAAGGTAAGTTTCCACGCGAAAGGGAGCCCATTGGCTTCGCTTGAACCAAAGGGCGGATTTGCCTGCCTGAGAATCAAAGCATCCGACCAACCCCAGGTTTTTGTTTTGGGTTTGTCCTTGGCCGATCAGGGAACCATCGCCAGCCTGCTGCCCGAAGCAACCGACCCCCTCACCCTGACCAAGGGAGGCCCGTCCCGTTTTGGCCAACAAGTCGTCACCACGGAAGGGAAAAGGGGGAACGAGGACGACCCCTTTGCCGTCGACGTCCTAACCGTGCCGAACAAGGAACAAAACCCTTGGAATTCCTGGATGAGGCTCGGTGGGTTTGACTTTTTTGCCGACAACCCCGACCGGGCGGCCGTCTGCACTTGGATGGGGGACGTCTGGTTGGTGGACGGGGTTTCCGGAGATCTCAATGAATTGAAGTGGAGAAGAATCTGCTCCGGGCTTTTCCAACCCTTGGGCCTGAAAATCATAGACGGCGTCATCCACGTGACCTGCCGGGATCAAATCGCCCGCCTTCATGATTTGAACGGGGATCTCGAAACCGATTGGATCGAATGTTTCAACAATGACCACCAAGTCACCGAACATTTTCACGAATTCGCGATGGGCCTCCAAGTCGACGGGGCGGGCAACCTCTACTACGCAAAATCCGCCCGCCATGCCAAGGAAGCTCTCGTTCCTCACCACGGAACTCTCCTTCGGGTCTCCCCCGATGGAAAGAAGACGGATATCGTGGCCACCGGATTCCGGGCCGCCAACGGGGTCTGCCTGAATCCGGACGGCACTTGGATCGTAACCGACCAGGAAGGTCACTGGAATCCAAAGAATCGGATCAATTACGTGCAGGAAGGCGGGTTCTACGGAAACATGATGGGCTACCACGACGTGGAGGACACCTCAGACAGCGCCATGCAACAGCCTCTTGCCTGGATCACCAATGCCTTCGACCGGTCACCGGCGGAACTCCTTTGGGTCCCCGAGAACGGAAAGTGGGGAGAATTAAACGGCCGGCTTCTCAACCTGAGCTACGGATATGGAATGGCCTACCTCGTTCCTCATGAAGTCATTGACGGACAGGCTCAGGGCGGACTTTGCGCCTTTCCGATCGACCGTTTGCCCACGGGCATTCACCGCGGGCGTTTTCACCCCGAGACTCAGGACTTGTTCGCGGCAGGGATGTTCGCCTGGGCGGGCAGCCAACGCGGAGACGGCGGACTCTACCGGATACGCAAGACCGAAAACCCCGCGTACATGCCGACAGAACTGGAAGCGAGACGGAAAAAGCTTCGAATCCGGTTTAGCGACAAGCTCCCCAAAAAAGGAAGCTTTACGGTAAGTTCATGGAACCTCAAGCGGACCCGCAGCTACGGATCCAAACATTACGACACAAAGAAGCTCGAGGTTGCCGGTTACGCAATCAAGAACGAGTGGCTGGAACTTGAGATTCCCGAGTTAGCCCCGACCTGGTGCATGGAAATAAACTGCGAATTCGAAAACGGGGTCAAGCGGGTCATCCACAACAGCATCCACCAGGTGACGGATGAAAAACCTGCCTTGCCCTGATCGTCCCTGCACTTATGAACCTCGGAAAACCAGCTGTCATCCCTCCCTTGGATCCGGACTTTGTTCCGGCCTCCCTCTGGATTCGCGATTTCAACTCCCTCGTCGCACAATCGGGGGAAGGCATACCTTTCCGGATCGCCCTGCGGCAACCAAACGGCTCAACGGTCGTCCAATCCGGAAAACTTCTTTCCGAAACCCACCCGCAATCCGAACTGAATCATCTGCACGTCGAGCGTCTGCTCAAGTTCATGCTTTGGGCATGCGGAGGAAGCCACTGGTTTTGGGACGGACCGCAAGAAGTCGGGCAATTCCTCGACAAGCGTTTTTCCAATCACCCGTGCGGAAAATTCGACAGCGACTTCATGGCCAAGGTCTACGGACAAGCCTTGGCCGCGAATAGAAGCGGCGAAATTCCCGAACCCAGCGGATTGGCCTCCCCGTTGGGCCGCAACCTCGAAGGATGCCGGATCGGATTCGACCTCGGGGGAAGCGACCGCAAGGTTGCCGCAGTGATCAACGGGGAAGTCACTTTCAGCGAGGAAACACCTTGGGACCCTTACCACCAGACCGATCCGGAATACCACAGGGCGGGCATCATGGACTCGATTGAGAAGGCAAAGGCTCACCTCCCCGAGCTCCATGCCATAGGCGGGAGTTCGGCCGGTGTCTTCGTGGATGATCGACCGCGAGTTGCCTCCCTCTTCCGAGGGATTTCGGATTCCGATTTCACGGAAAAAATCAGTCCGATGTTCATCGAAATAGGAAAGGAATTGAAGGTCCCCCTTTCCATCATCAACGACGGGGAGGTCACGGCTCTTGCCGCGAGCATGAGCCTGAAGCAAAATGCCGTCCTCGGCATAGCCATGGGCACCAGCGAGGCAACCGGATACGTCGATGCTCAGGGCCGGGTAACCAGTTGGCTGAACGAACTTGCCTTCGCTCCGGTCGACTACTCGCCCAAAGCTCCGGTCGACGAATGGAGCGGCGACGCCGGCTGTGGGGTTCAATACTTTTCTCAGCAAGCTGTCGGCCGCTTGATCCCTAAGGCCGGATTGGAAATCGATCCCGCCCTCGGCTTACCCGAAAAACTCGAGCACGTTCAGGAATTCATGGCGGAAGGATGCGAACGAGCCAGGTCAATCTACCGGACAATCGGAACCTACCTAGGCTATGGGGTCGCTCATTATGCCTCTTTTTATACCCTTTCCCATGCCTTGATCCTCGGGCGAGTGACTTCGGGAGAAGGCGGAACGATTATTCTGGAGGAGGCCCAAAAAGTCCTTCGTAAAGAATTCCCAGACTTAAACGATCAAATCACTTTTCATCAACCCGACGAAAAGAACAAGAGGCATGGCCAGGCGATTGCCGCAGCCAGCCTTCCCTCCATCGACTGACCACCTTTCCAATGAGCCAGAACCCATACCTCGAATATGCCCAAAGTTTCAGACGACTGCACGAGCAAGGGCGAAGCCTGCCCTTCGGAGGCATGCCCAAGCCCGTCCAAACGCAATTGGCGGAGGATGCCCCCGTCGCTCTCATTCTTTCTCCCCACCCGGACGACGAGTGCGTGATCGGTGGCTTGGCCCTTCGCTTAATGAGAGAAAGCGGAGTCCGGATCGTAAACGTCGCCATGACCCTCGGGAGCAACCGTGAACGCCAGGCCGAGCGTTTGGAAGAACTCCGAGGGGCGTGTGATTGGATCGGTTTCGAGCTTCAGGAAACCATTCCGGGCGGGTTCGAACAGGTCACCCCCGAATCGAGGGAAAAGGATCCCGCTCGTTGGGAAAAGTCCGTTGGCAGACTGGTCGAAATCATTGACCAGTGGGCTCCCCGTGCCATCTTCTTTCCCCACGTAGCGGATTGGAACCGCACCCATATCGGCGTACATCTTCTCACCGTGGACGCTCTGCGTCAACGACCGCAACTGAATTCCCTTCTGATCGAAACCGAATACTGGGGACAAATGCCCAGCCCCAACCTGATGGTCGAGAATACGCCCGAAGAAGTCGGAGATCTTTTGGGCGCCCTCTCCCACCATGAAGGCGAATTGAAGCGCAATGCCTTTCACCTCGGCCTCCCCGCCTGGATGCAGGACAACGTGCGTCTCGGGGCGGAAGTCGTGGGAGGACAGGGTGGCAAGGCTCCGGATTTTGCATTTGCCACTCTCTACCGGGTAAGCCGGTGGGCAAACGGACAAGCCGTTTCAGCATGGGAAGGGGGCAAGATGCTGCCTAGCGGAAGAGTCAGCCAGGACACCCTCTTCTCGCCAATGGCCTAGCGCTTGCCCTTGACCGGCAGAAACTGAACGGAGTCAACGATTACGTATTTTCCATCGGTGCCCGTGGTACCGATGGTGACGGATCCCTCCCGACCCTTCTGAAAACGAAATACGCCCAAACTACGAAAGAGCTTTCCGATGGGGGCAGGCTCGCCCTCGTTGACTTTGACCGTGCTTTCCCCATCGGCATGCCGAATGGTCACCGGAACCCCATTGGCCCGTCGGACGTTCGAATTGTGGGACATGCGCACCTCGTAGAGCCCGCCCTTGGGCAGGTCGGGCACAAAGGTCGCGGACTTCATGCCCTTGGCCTCCTTCATGTCGTGAAGGTAGCTTTGACCAACGAAGGGAGGCGTATGGACCGAATGCTTCCATTGCCCGATTAGCTTGGCATCCACGTCGTCCACTACGATACCCGGCAAACCCTTGGGGTCGGGCTTGATGAAACGGATCATCTCGGGCTTGTCCACTTGGCTGGGCTTGGGCAAGGACGGGGTCTTCCGTTCCTCCGATTTGGCGGTGGCCACAAGGCACAAAGCGACCATGGCGCGAATCCCAAAACGGGCGACTCGCAAGCCGAGCGTCGTCACTTCTTTCTCTTGTGACTGAAAAGCCATGTGAAGAACTCGGGTTGGGAATAGGGAACCCGCCCAGCGTCGTGCCCTTTGTCTTCGAAGACGATAAGCTCGGCCTGTTTGCCACCGGCTTTTCCAATCGCCTTCATGATCATGTCTCCGCGGTCAGCAGGCACCACCCGGTCCTTCCTTCCATAGTAGGCCCGCATGGGAAGCTTGGCCAGGTTGCGCCCCCAGAGATCGAGATCCTTGGTCACGTCCTTGGGACCCAATGGGCCGATTCCGCCGACCATGGGTGCAATGGCGGCGAAATGGCCGGGGCGGTATCCCGCCCACATGAAGGTTCCGTATCCACCCATGCTGTTTCCCGTCAGGTAGACGCGGTTGGCATCAACCGGAAGGGTCTCAAGCAGATGAGCGAGCAAAAGATCGAGGTCGGTGACTTGCCAACCGCCCTTTCCTTTCTCCCGCTTGGGGCTTCCGGTTGCCTGCGGAGCCACAATCAGAGTCTTGATGGATGCCTGCCTCAGAGGGCCAAGCAAGGGCCCGACCTGCCTTCTGGGTTTCCCGATGTCCAAGCCCACCCCTCCGGCTCCATGCAGGTAAATCAGGAGAGGGAGCTTGCCCTTGAACCCGGTCTCGGGCTCTCCATGAAGGCAATACTCGGGGTTGAGGGAAATCATTTCCCTGACCTTCGCCTCGGGCAAACGTTCGATTTTGATCCCGTCGTCGGGCGCTGCCCGCTGAGCGAAGGCGCTCGTGCCCCCAAACCCAAGCACAATGAGAAGGAATTTCAGTGAAAACATATTCAGATGCATCACCCCATGTTTTGTCATTGCCGGAGGAATGGCAACGCATTGTTTGCTGTTTAGCCCAATCCCTCCAGGGGGCGCTTGAGAATGCAAAAGCCTAAAAGGACCACTCCAGCCCAAGGCCAAAATGGAAAAAATCTTTCAATAGCAAGTCGCCCGGCAAGGATGGGTTCGAATCGATCGCCCAGCTTTGCGTTCCGTGAAAGACGAATGAGAAACTTTCCGTCAGTTCTCTTTCAGCTCCCGTTCTAAGAGCAAAGAAGTTCATTTGGTCATGACCATCCGATACGTATCCATCGTTCCATCCCAAAATGCCTGATGCGGATAGCTGAAACTCTTCGCTCGGACTGAATTCCTTGCTGGTCGACCATTCGAAAAACGTTCCGCCCGCATCTTTAGAATAAGTTGCATCCAAGGCCGTCTCCAAGCCATAAGGCAATTCTCCATAGCTCAACCCTGCGGACCATTCCTCATCCGAATCGTCATCCTTGGCAAAAACCAAATAGGTGTATCCGAGGTAAAACTCGAGACCATTGGCCTGCTGGGTCAAGGCCAGACTGTATTGCAATTCGTCATAGAGGTTATTCGAGGATTCTCCGTACCAAATTCCTCCCGAAAAGTGATCGTAACCAATCTCCAAGGTTCCGGCCCACAGGGATTCGCCATCGAGGGCATCACGCCCTTCGGAAAAATAACGACTTTCCCAACCCACGTGAGCATGAGCCTCGAAGGTATCGTGAGCATGCATTTTTTCAATGGGCTTGGTCGTCACTGTATCATGGGACCATCCGATATTCCAAAGGACGAAAAGCTTTGCGGAGAGAACGTGTTTAAGAATTTTCAAGCGATCGTTTAAATCCTTTGATTATTCATGGGACAACCAAGAAATACTCCCCTTGCTGCCATATGTCCAAACCGTCAGGTTCACCCTTTGATTGGAAATGGCTTCATCCGCAGGTTTTCCTCCTTTGCGAATGCAACCGGACAAGCCATGCTTTGCTTACTCTTCTTCTTTTTTGAGGACACCGTCTATGGCTTTGGCAATTTTCTCGAGAGAAGGCTCATCCAAATCAGGCCACCTTCTCTTGAACTCAATCTTCCCAAAGGCAAAGGAGGATCCGTAACGGAAAGTATCGATCGAATGGTCCTTGGAGAGCTTCTTCATCAAGGAATTCAGTTCGCTTCCCGCAGCCCAGTCATTTCCCATGACCAGAACGTGAGGTTTCCGGTCTTCCCAATCGGCATAGGAGTCATACAGGGTTCGAAGGCTCTGGGTGAGTTGTTTTTTCGAAAGGATCCTCTCGTCTCCCCAGATTTGATATCCGGATTTCCCCGTCCGTCCTTTTTGGCTCGGGCTCCATGCAATGATCAGGGTCATTTCATGAAGGTTTTGCTTGGACTCCTTGCCAAGTGAGAAAGTCCGGTAAATCGGAGGCCTTGGATCAGACGTCACCACCAACCCGCCGGAAGAATTGGTTTCCTTATCCCCAAACGAGAAGGAGGCTCCGGCAAAAGCAAAGGCAGGCAAAAGAAGGCAGAGGGTAAATTTTTTCATGATTTTTTTCGTAGGAACGAGAGACACGTTTCGGAGAAAGACAATCAAGAGCGAACGGCCCTGAAAATGTCCTTTCCGGGTAAAAGAAGCGTCAAAAAAACTTCACGCGATCAATTCCTTAATCACTTCGCCACCGAACTGGCTGAGTTGCTTGTGCCGGCCGGCGTGGTAATAGGTCAGCTTATTGTCGTCGAGTCCAAGCAGGTTGAGCCAAGTGACGTGGACGTCGCGGATATGGTGGACGCACTCTATGGCCTCGGCCCCGATCTCATCGGTCGCCCCGATGGTATGCCCGGCCTTGGTTCCGCCTCCGGCAAACCACATGGTCATGGCCTTGGCATTATGGTCGCGCCCATAGCTGGCGCCTCCGCCCCGGATTCCATTGTCAGGGGTACGACCGAACTCACCGCACCAGACCACCAAGGTGTCCTCGAGCAGACCGCGTTCCTTGAGGTCGCCGAGCAGGGCGGCGATGGGTTTGTCGACGGAGCGGATGAGTGAGCCGTGAGCCCGCTCAATATAGTCGTGGCTGTCCCAGTTCCCGGCATAGGCCTGGACGAAGCGAACTCCCTTCTCCACGAGGCGACGAGCCAAGAGACACTTGCGGCCGAAGGAATCCGTCTTGGAGTCCCCAATGCCATACGCTTCCTTGGTCTTTTCGGATTCGCCTTTGAGGTCAAGGATGCCCGGCACTTCCATTTGCATCCGGTAGGCCAATTCGTAAGAGGACATCCTGGCATCGAGCTCTCCCTGATCCGGGCGGCCCTTGAAATGCTTGCGATTGAGCTTGGCCAGCAGGTCCAAATTGTTCCTTTGGTCCTTGCGGGTTATGCCGTCCGGGGCATGCAAGTCGAGAATCGGACTGCCCTCGGGACGCAAAGGAGTGCCCTGATGGTCGGCAGGCAGGTATCCGTTTGACCAATTGGAGGCCCCGCCCTGCGGATAACTTGTGCGGGGAAGGACCACGAACCCGGGAAGGTTGTCATTGAGAGTGCCTAAACCATAGGTTACCCAAGCCCCAACTGCCGGGTCCCCACCGAAGCGGTTGCCGGTGTTGACGTGATAGCAGGCCGTCGGGTGGTTGACGGACTCGACTTGGCAACCGCGGTAGAAACACATATCGTCCACCCGTTCCTTGAGGTGCTTCCATTCCGCCGAGACATCCGCTCCGCATTTCCCCGCCTTAAGAAAATCGAAGGGGCTTTGGACAAAGTAGCGCTCGCCCGAGGACATGGCGCTTTCCTTTTCTCCGCTCCGATTGAACTTCTGCAAGTGGCGCTTGGCCAGTTCGGGCTTGGGGTCGAAAGTGTCGATGTGCGATGGCCCGCCTTCCATCATGAGGAAGATGCACCGTTTTGCCTTGGGCGGGTGATGCACTTCTTGCCGGGACGAACCCTCGGCCTGAAGCAGGGAGGAAAACGCCAGCGAACCAAGCCCCCCGCTCAAGCCATAAAGGGCTTCGCGGCGGGTAAGCTTGGCAACCAGGTTGGGTTTGTGGATACTCATGCTTCGGGCTTCATCTAATCAAGATAGGAAAATTCGTTCAAGTTGAAGAGTACCAGACAGACGTGAGCTAGTCCGCGGGTCCTGGCATCCACCTCACTGCCCTGCAGATCGGGCCGATAGGATTCGAACACGGGCAGAAGTTCCCAAAAATCATAGGGCTCGCCAGTCTTCTCGGCCATGACGGTACGTTTGATTTTCGGGGAATAGGTCTTGGGCACGGGGTCCTTTTCTTTCTCCGTTGCGGTGGCCTGCTTCCAGCGTTCGATGCAAGCCGACAGCTCGTCCGCAGAAGCGGAACGCCCGAGGGCAAGGGCGAAGGCTCTCTGAATGACGGCCGGTTCTTTCTTCCTCTCATTCAGAAGGCGGGCGGCAAAGGCCAACGCCCGGTCATGGACTTCTTCCGCATTCAAGAGGGTCAACGCTTGGGGCGCCACGGTGGAGCTTTGCCTGAGTTCGCAGGAAGCATCCGGCCCGGGCTGGTTGAAGGCCTCCAAGAACGGATCCCTCAAGCCGCGGATTTTCTCCGCATAAATCGTTCTCCTGTTTCTTTGGCCGGGCAAAGGGTCCGGTTCATAGACCGATGCGGTTCCGCCCATGATTTGGCGGGGCTGAAAAGCCACCTCCGGATTAAGGTCGGGCCGGGCCGGAATACCTCCGACCTTGGGATTCAATTCGCCGCTCACCGCCAACATGGAATCGCGGATTTCCTCGGCGACTAACCGGCGTGGCAGAAAACGGGCGTACAATTGTCCCTTAGGGTCCTTCTCGTCGAGAGATTCCCGATCCGGGTGACGGCTACTGCGACGATAGCTCTCAGAGGACAGAATCAAGGCATTCAATTTCTTGACCGACCATCCGTTCTTCATGAACCGGTCGGCCAAGTAATCAAGCAACGCAGGATGGGTGGGCAACTCACCGGTACCTCCGAAATTATTCGGATTACCGGCAATCCCCCGCCCAAAGTGCCAAGACCAGATACGATTGACCATGACCCGGGCAGTAAGTGGATTTTTATTGTCCACAATCCAATTGGCCAGCGCCAGGCGCCGCTTGCCCCGACCCGCCGGGAAAGGGCTCGCTTCCATGCCTCCAAGGGATTCCGCAGCGCTCAATCCACTCGGCTTCACGGCATCACCTTGCGAATAGACGCTGCCACCATCGTAGATGACGTCGGGATCGAGATAGCCCTTTGCCCAAGGATCCTCAGGCATCTTCAATCGACCCTGAACGTTTTTCATCGGTACGGTCTTACCGGTAAAAACGGCATGGGTGACCGGTTGAACGCGATCAAGTTCGATGCGGTGACGGGCTAGGTTTTTGAAGATGCGTGACTGGGAAGCTTCGTCCCCGGGATCCAGCCCGTTGTCCCCCACCTTGGCCTTTCCGGTCTCCGTCTTCTTCAAGCGGGCGATCTTTTGGGCCAGTTCCTTTTTTTGGCGCTCGTAGCCGTCTATCTTGGACTGGGTCAACGACCGAAAGCCAGCGAATCCAAGTTTGGACTCGGAAGGAAGGAATGACGCCTTGCGCTCGGCAAACTGGGTAGTCGAGAAAACCGCCATCATTCCATAGTAGTCGCGGGTCGGGACGGGATCGAACTTATGGTCATGACATTTGGCGCATTGCATGGCGTGGGCGAGGAAGGTCTGGCCCACCGAGTCGGTCACGTCGTCCAGCCACCTCTGGCGTGTTTCCTTGAATACGCTCATGCCCGTTTGTTCCCATGGGCCCATGCGCAAAAATCCAGTGGCCACAAGGTTCTCGGGATTCTCCGGATCCATCTCATCCCCTGCGACCTGTTCCTTGACGAACCGGTCATAAGGTTTGTCCTGATTGAAAGAGCGTACGACGTAGTCGCGATAGCGCCAAGCATTGGGACGGGCGTAGTCGTTGGCAAAACCGGCGGAGTCGGCATAACGCGCGACGTCCAGCCAATGCCTCGCGAAATGTTCCCCGTAATGAGAAGAGGCCATCAACTCTTCGGCATGATCAAGGAGCACGTCCTTGGATTGGGAGAACTCTCGCTCAAACTTGGTTGCCCGAGCAGGATCAGGAGGCAACCCGGTCAAACCGAAGGACAGGCGACGGTACAATTCGCGGGGAGATGCATCCGGTGCGGGCTTGAGCCCGGCTTCCTTGAGTTTCCGGTTCACGAACCAATCGATCGGGTTTTCCCCTCCGGGTACTTTTTCCACCTTGAGTGGCCGGTAAGCCCAAAGTTTCTTGGTTTCGTAGCGGCGCTTCTGCCAATCTTCGGAAAGAGCCTTCGAGGTCACCACCTGTTCCCCTTCGGCATACTTCTTCTGAATCAGGGCAACCCGTTCTTCGCTTGGCCAAGGAGCACCTTCGTTGATCCAGTCCCGAATCCACCAAGTCTGTTCCTTGGTCAACTTGTCCGCTTCCTTGGGGGGCATTTCCATGTCCTCTTCCACACGGGTGGAGAGGATATAGAGAAAACTTTTTTCTCCCTTGCCCGGAATCAAAACTTCATCCTCGTAGGTTTCCCCGCCGAGGAGAAGCGATTCACGCGAACGCATGTCAAGATCGCCCTTGATCTTATTCGGATCGTCGCCATGGCAAGCCATGCATTTCTGTGCGAAGAGAGGCTTCACTTTGAGGGCAAATAGCTTTTCTCCATGCGTAACCTCGCCGGACAAAGGAAACGCAACCAAGCCAACGACCACACACGGCAAGGCCCTAAACAAGGATTTCATAACGAAGTAAACGATGGTTTGATTATGAAGTTCATGCCGGATCTTTCAAACAATTAGACTCGCGCCCAGAAACTTCATTGCATGACGTGACGATATCTTCGCAACCCGCTTACTTCAAAGATTTGATGAAGTGAGCATCCGCCGGACGCTTCACGACCTTGCCGCTGGGCATCAGGTGCACACCACTGTTCTTGAGCAGTTCGGGAAGGATTAATACTCGTTGGGGAATCCGCCCGCGCACCCAAATTTCATTGCTCACGCGTCGCGGCTAGCAACCGTTCAACAAGCCTTTTGCCTTACGCCCGAGCTGAAAAGGTGGACAAAACAAACGAAAAAAGAACGGTCGAAAAGGACTTTGACATAAAAAAATTGGGACGAGAGAAGTCCTAGTTGGCTTTGCCGAACCAACCCTTCCGGGTTCCGCCGTGCATGAAGAGCCGGTTCTCCGCGCTGGCGAGAATCATACCCACGCTGGCGTTGCCTATGGAAGGAAGCCCCAGGTACTGGTCTCCCCCGATGTTCCGCTTCCCCCCGAAAAAAGCGGCTCCCCCGCGGGGCAAACGGGAAAGTTCGAGGTAAGGAACCCAAGTTTCCATTACCTCGGAATACTTCCTTGGAGAACCTTGCTTGATTCCTGAAAACCCGAAGATTAACCCGATCGAGGACATGGCATGGGCGTGGCGCATCCGACCGTTGAAGCGGACCAAGGATTCGGCGAGGGAATTGGCGAAATTCTTATCCCTTCCGGCCACCATCAAGGCGGTGGCCATGGCGCCGGTGCGGGCCGAAATGTCGGGGCTCCCCGGAGCCCGGGAGGAATAGCCCAACGCCCCGGTCTTACGGTCCAAGGATTTGCTCACCTCGGAAAAGGAATTCTTCCAAGCCTTTTCGTCGATCGGGTGCCCGCACTTTTCGGCCAAGGCCCAGGCCAAGTGGGCCTGGACGTTGATTACGATCAGCCCGCCTCCGCTGTAAGGGATGGAGTAGTGGTGACCCATGGTTCCTTTCTCGGTGACTCTCTCGGCCAACAGATCGCAACAGGTCTTCAGGTCTTCGAAGTACGTTTTGTCTCCCGTGGCCAGCTGGTATTCGGCAAGAAAGATTCCGTTGGCCGCAGTCTGCCAGTTCTTGGGGCCGACTTTCGGGTCGTCCGGGTTGATGGAATCGATGCTCGCTTTCTTTACGAATTCGATCCCCCGCTTAATGGAAGAAAGGTGGGCAGGATCATTGTTGGCAAGGAGGACCAAACCGCAGAATGCGGTGGTGTAAACGTCGGCATCCCCTCCTACCCCGGGCTTCCAGCGACCGTTCTTTTCCTGGACCTCGACCAGGTGACGGGCGATTTCAGCCAGGAAGTTCTTGCGCTTCGGGCATGCAAGGGGACGGGAGAAGGAAAAGGACGAACTCTTGGGCAAATCAACGGTCAGATTCCGTTGTCCGGATTCCCTTCGTACGCGAAGCGAAAGAACGGGGTTGGAAGAAGATGATTTGCGATCCAAACTGTTCCCCAAAAGAGCTTGAGGCCCTTCCAGTCCGGTGTCCGTCTTCTTGGAAAAGGCATCCGGTGTCTTGCCCTCGATCATCATCACACGATCGCCTGCCATGAGCCCGGCCCTCTGAGCTGCTCCTCCCTTGCCTACGTCCATGATGAGGATTTCCTTTTCCCCATCCTTGAGTCGACCGGTGGCCTCCAGCACCCCCAAGGGGAAATCGTGGTGTGACCCGTCCTTGCTGTTTACCAGCTTGGGTTGGTATACGGACTGACCCGGGAGCGAGTAAGCGACGAGCAGGCAGGAAAAGACATATGATGGAAAAAAGCGCATCCCCTCATCTTTTTTATCGAGAGCCCGCAGGGCAAGCGAATAGCAAACGGCTTGGTTTTTTCAGCTTAGCCGAGCTTGGAGAACACGGCGGACAAGGTATCCTTGGCATCCCCGAAGAGCATATCCGTATTATCCTTGAAATAGAGAGGGTTCTCGACCCCGGAATACCCGGCCGCCATGCTCCGCTTGAGAGCCACCACGTATTTGGATTTCCAAGCCTCGATCACGGGCATCCCGGCAATCGGACTACTCGAGTCCTCCAAGGCGGATGGGTTGACGATATCGTTCGCTCCGACTACCAGAAGCACGTCGACCTCGGGCAAATCATCGTTAATCTCGTCCATTTCGAAAACGATGTCGTAGGGAACGTTGGCCTCGGCCAACAATACGTTCATGTGCCCGGGCAAGCGGCCGGCGACCGGATGAATGGCAAAGCGGACGTTCACGCCCTTTGCCCGCAAAGTCTCGGTGATGTCCTTGACCACGTGCTGAGCCTGTGCGACCGCCATGCCGTACCCCGGCACGATCATCACTTCCTTGGCCTCCTTCAATTCCTCGGCCACCTCGTCGGCGGTGGTCTCGGTGATCGTTCCCTCCACGTCGCCTCCGCCGCCCGGAGACGAACCCGAACTCGTGCCGAAACCCCCGAAAATGACGTTGGCAAGGCTGCGGTTCATGGCCTTGCACATGATGTAGCTGAGAATGGCACCACTGCTTCCGACCAAGGCTCCGGTGATAATGAGCAAGTCGTTCTTGAGCATGAACCCGGCTGCGGCCGCGGCCCAACCCGAATAACTGTTGAGCATGGATACGACCACGGGCATGTCGGCGCCCCCGATCGCCACGATCAAGTGAACTCCAAGCACGAGGGAAATAGCCATCACGACGAGCAGCGTCAACCAAGCCTCGTCATGCCCTTGGTCGAGAAATTG
>JAYOMW010000068.1:8138-15836 GCA_038121045.1 Opitutia bacterium | reverse complement strand
TTCAAACCCACGGAAGGCAAGCCGCGGATGATTCATGTTCTTCACCGGGGAGAGGTCAATCAACCGCGTGAATCCGTCCGTCCCGGCGTCTTCCCCTTGTTTGGTGACGAACCTTGGCAATTTGATTTGCCGGAGGTCCACGACGAATCGGCCCGTCGGGCCGCCTTGGCGGAATGGATTGTGCGAAAAGATCATCCGCTCACCTGGCGAACGATCGTCAACCGGATTTGGCAATGGCATTTCGGTGAGCCCATAGTCGGCTCACCCAATGACTTCGGCCCGCTCGGACAAAAACCGACTCATCCCGAGTTGCTTGACTGGTTGGCCCTTTCCTTTCGCGATTCCGGCGGTTCCTTCAAGAAGCTTCACAAACACATCGTGATGAGCGCAACCTACCGGCAATCCTCTCTGGGTGACTTGGCCAAGGCCAAGATCGATTCGAGCAATCAATTCCTCTGGCGGATGAACCGCAGGAAACTTTCGGCCGAAGAAATGAGAGACTCTATCCTCACGGTCAGCGGAAAATTGAATCTGGAAATGGGGGGTCCTGGATTTTACCTTTTTAATTTGGAGCATACCGCTCACTCCCCCCACTACTATTATCATAAGTTCAATCCGGAGGACGCCAAGAGCCATCGTCGCTCGATTTATCGATTTATCGTTCGTTCCCAACCGAATCCCTTCATGACGACCCTGGACTGCGCCGACTCCTCGCAGAGTACCCCGAAGCGCAACGAGACCCTGACCGCCCTCCAGGCCCTCAGCCTGCTCAACAACAAGTTCAGCCTCGCCATGGCCCGCCACTTTGCCTCCCGACTGAAGAAGGAAGCCGAGGACCTTCCTTCGCAGGTCCGCTTGGGGCACAAGCTGGTGACGGGTCGCTTTCCGAATGGGGACGAGCAGAAATTACTTGTTTCCTACGGTGACAAGCATGGATTGAGAAACCTTTGCCGGGCGCTCTATAATCTTTCCGAATTTTCCTACGTCGATTGATATGAACGCAACGGCAACCAGAAGGGATTTTCTCAAGCAAGGGAGCATCGGGGGCCTGGCTCTCGCATCCATGCTCGCCCGCGAACCCTTGCAGGGCGCGGTTGTCCCTTCGTCCCATCTTCATCATCCACCCCGCGCCAAACGGGTCATTCAGTTGTTCATGGCAGGGGCGGCCAGTCACATCGACATGTTCGATCATAAGCCGGAGTTGATTAAACGCCATGGCGAGAAATCGGATTTCGGAGAGCACGTCGAGGCTTTTCAGAACGGGCTCGGTCCGTGGATGAAGTCCCCCTTCGAGTTCAAGCGCCATGGTGCTTGCGGAAAGCTTATGAGTGAGATCGTGGAGCCCTTGGGCGAAGTGGTGGACGATCTTTCCTTCATTCATAACATGGTTGGGAAGACGGGTGTTCACAGCCAGGCCACCTACCTGCAGGCCACCGGTTTTCAGTTGCCCGGTTTTCCAGGCGCGGGATCGTGGGTTAGCTATGGTTTGGGCTCGGAGAACGAGGACTTGCCTTCCTTCGTGGTTCTTCCCGACCACCGCGGTTTTGCCTCCAACGGGCCCAAGAACTGGGGTTCGGCCTTTTTGCCTACTCATACGCAGGGTACGACGATTTTTCCGCAGCGGGCCAACCCAATTGAAGATTTGCATCCACAATCTGATTTCGTGACCGACAAAAGTCACGGGGAGGGAATCGATTTGCTCAACCGGCTCAACCGCATGCACCAGCAAAAGCGTCCTTTTGACCCGCGGCTTGATTCCCGCATCCGCAGTTATGAATTGGCGGCCCGATTGCAATTGTCGGCGACGGATGCGCTCGATCTATCCAAGGAACCCAAATACATCATGAAAATGTATGGTTTGGAAAACCCTAAAAAGGAGTATCCCAAAGAGATTAACCCCGAAGAAGAAACGGAATACTTTGGTAGGAAATGCCTGATTGCGAGAAGACTGATTGAGCGGGGTGTTCGTTTTGTTCAGGTATGGAGTGGCAATGACAATGGGTTCCCCCGACGAAACTGGGACAGCCACGAAGATATGACCCGTGATCACCCATCCCTTGCCATGGGTATGGCGAGGGGGGCGGCCGCCTTGATCAAGGATTTGAAACAACGGGGCCTGCTTGAGGATACGATCATTCACTGGACCACTGAGTTTGGCAGGATGCCGAGCAGTCAGGGAAGTAAGGGCCGAGATCACAACCCCTTTGTTTTCACAAATTGGTTGGCCGGGGGCGGTTTCAAGGGTGGGGTGACCCACGGGGAAAGCGACCAGTGGGGTTACAAGCCCTTGGACCGAAAAAACCCGACCCAAGTCTACGATGTTTATGCCACGATGCTCCATCAGCTCGGTCTTGACCATGAAAGACTGACGGTACGCCATAATTCCATCGACCGGCGCCTGACCGATGTGCACGGTCACTTGATCAAGGAAATCATCAGCTGAACCTGAAACTTTCAGAGGCTCTGCCTTTGGGCATGGATTGCCCGAAGGTCTTTTTTTCTTTTGCTGAAAGGGAATCCATCGGTTTGAATATTGGTATGTTTTTACGCCTGCTGCTTCTTTCCGTGAGCTTGCTGTCATATGGTTCGCTTCTGGCTGAGGACTGGTCGTTTACTCAAGACATTCGGCCTCTGTTGTCGGATGCCTGCTTCCATTGTCACGGCCCGGATGGGCAAGCTCGCGAAGCAAAGCTCCGGCTTGACGACCGCTCGGCGGCCTTCAAGGCAGGTGTCCTTACGAACGGGGAAATGATCGAGCGACTGCTCAGCGATGACCCCGACGAGAGAATGCCACCTCCCTCATCCAAGCGGATTCTTCGGCCCGAAGACCGAGCCAAATTGGTTCAATGGTTGAAGGCTGGGGCGGATTGGCCGGAGGATGATCGGCATTGGGCCTTCGTTCCTCCCGAAAAACCTCTTGCGCCCCAAGTGAAAAACAAAAAATGGGCGAAGGGAAAGATCGACCGCTTCATTCTCGCCCGTTTGGAAAAGGAAGGACTGAAGCCTTCCCCGGAAGCCGACAAGCACACCTTGCTCAGACGGGTCACTTTTGATCTCACCGGCTTGCCGCCTTCTCCCGAGGAAATCGATGCGTTTGTGGCGGATGAGTCGGAGAATGCTTATGAGAAGGTGGTGGATCGTCTGCTTTCCTCTCCCCACTACGGGGAACAGGTGGCGTCCTATTGGCTGGATGCGGCCCGTTATGCCGATACCGACGGATACCAAAACGACCGTATCCGTTACATGTGGGTTTGGCGGGACTGGGTGATCCGGGCTTTCAACGAAAACATGCCTTTCGACCGTTTTATCCTTGAGCAAATGGCGGGGGATCTTCTTCCCGACCGGAACTTCATGACCCAAGTGGCATCTGGTTACAACCGCAACCACCGCATCAATTCGGAAGGAGGTTCGATCCCGGACGAATGGATCGTCGAATACGTCGCCGACCGGGTCGAGACCCTCGGAACCACTTTCCTGGGACTGACCATGAATTGCGCGAGGTGTCACGATCACAAATACGACGCAGTTTCCCAAAAGGACTTCTATTCTCTGTTTGCCTTTTTCAACGGAATCGACGAAGCGGGTCTTGGTCCCAACAACGGGAACAGCCCGCCTTTCGTTCCCGTTCCCAAGAGCTGGCCTGATCTCAAGCCCGGGGAGAACAAGTTCGTGGTGCCTGAGAAGATGAAGATCAAGGTGGCGCAGACTTCCGTCCCCCGTCCTCAGCCCGGTGGGGCAAACACCGTCATGGTGATGCACGAGCTTCCCAAGCCTCGGCCGACTTACCTTTTGGAGCGAGGACAATACGAACGCCCCGACAAATCCCAACCCCTGCAGCCCGCCGTACCCGAAATCATCGGGGGTTGGAAAAAACAGTGGCCGAAAAACCGGATTGGGTTGGCCAACTGGCTCACCGATCCCGAACATCCGTTGACTGCCCGGGTTACCGTGAACCGGCTTTGGCAAAGATTGTTCGGCTTGGGCTTGGTCAAGACGTCGGAAAACTTCGGAGTTCAGGGGGAGCACCCGAGCCATCCCAAACTACTCGATTGGTTGGCCAAAGAATTCATCGAAGGAGGGTGGGATCTCAAGGCAGCCTACAAGATGCTCGTGACCTCGGCCGCCTATCGTCAATCTTCCGTCGGTCGCTCGGATTCGGACCCCGACAACCGGCTTTTGTCCAGAGGACCGAGGCGTCGTCTTCCGGCTTATGCGATCAGGGATTCCGCCTTGGTTTCAGCCGGTTTGCTGGTGCCTGAGATCGGTGGTCCTTCGGTCCGGCCCTATATGCCGCCCCGCATATGGAGGTCGATTTCCAACAACACTTACAAGCAGGACAAGGGAGACAAGCTTTACCGCAGAAGCCTCTACACTTATTGGCGCCGCACCATTCCGCCTCCCACCATGCTTACCTTTAATGCCGCCGAACGCGAAGTATGCATCGTTCGCAAGGATCAGACTATCACCCCCCTGCAAGCCCTTACCCTGATGAACAACGTCACCTTTGTGGAGTCCGCCCGCCACTTGGCCGAGCGGATCTTGAAAAAGTCGGACTTGGCAAACGAAGAGGAACGCATCACCTATGCATTCAAGGCAATCCTGAGCCGCCCGCCATCGAGCAGGGAGCTCGCTCTCCTGCAAGAAGACTTTCTGCATCACGAGGAAATCTTTTCCAAAAACCCACAGGCCGTCGGGCAACTGCTCAAGGTAGGCGCAAAGCCGAACGACCCCAAGCTTTCCTCCGCCACTTTGGCAGCCTATGCGATGGTTGCTTCCACGATCTTCAACCTCGACGAGGCCATTTCCCTGAATTGAAATCATGAACCTAACGCAAGCTTTGTCTCACGCCCATTCCCGGCGCGCCTTCCTTGAAAAAACGACCCTTGGCTTGGGGTCCATCGCCTTGGCCGGGTTGTTGCGCGGTGAGGAAGACAAGTTGCGCCCGCGCAATGCGGTGGGCGGTTTTGCCGACATGCCTCACCATCAACCCAAGGTGAAGCGGGTAATCTATCTTTTCCAGTCGGGCGGACCTTCTCAGCACGATCTTTTCGACTACAAGCCGAGGTTGTATGAGGAGTTCGGCAAGGAGGTGCCCAAGTCGGTCTATCCCGATGAACGCAAGACTACCATGACATCCGGTCAGGCAAGCTTTCCGGTCGCCCCCACCGCGTTGAAATTCAAAAGGCATGGAGCAAGCGGGATCGAGTTGGGAGAGACCATGCCCCACCTCGCCAAGGTGGTGGATGATATTTGCGTGATCAAGTCCATGCATGGAGAGGCCATCAACCATGATCCAGCCGCGACCTGTTTCCAGACCGGCTCGGTCATTCCGGGGCGACCGAGCATCGGATCCTGGGTCAGTTACGGTCTGGGTTCTGATAATTCCGATCTCCCGGCTTACGTTGCCCTCACCTCAAACGGAACGGGGAAATCTGGCCAGCCACTTTACGACAGGCTGTGGGGATCCGGTTTTCTGCCCGGTCGATTTCAAGGGGTCAAGTTCCGCGGACAGGGGGATCCGATACTCGATCTCTACGACCCGGCCGGGGTCACCCGTTCCCAGCGTCGCCGTATGCTCGATACTCTGGGCAAGCTCAACCAAGCCCAAGCGGATCATTATGCCGACCCCGATATCCGTACCCGGATCGCCCAGTACGAATTGGCCTACCGCATGCAGACCAGTGTGCCCGAACTGATCGACTTTTCGACAGAGTCTCAAAGCGTCGTCGATTCCTATGGTCCGGAAGTGCGAAAGGTGGGCAAGTACGCCTACAATTGCCTGCTTGCACGTCGCTTGGCGGAACGGGGCGTTCGCTTCATCCAGCTTTTTCATCGGGGCTGGGATGCCCACGGGGGAGCCCCCGGGAACGTCCGACGCCAGTGCAAGGATACCGATCAGCCGACCGCCGCGCTTCTCGCCGACCTCAAGCAAAGGGGCATGCTCGAAGACACCCTCGTGGTTTGGGGCGGGGAATTCGGCCGCACGGTTTATTGCCAAGGGAAATTGACGAGGACCAATTACGGGCGTGATCATCACCCGAATTGCTTCACCTACTGGTTGGCCGGTGGCGGGGTCAAGGCAGGGCTCAGTTATGGGAAAACCGATGACTACAGCGTGAACGTCGTGGAGAACCCCGTTCACGTGCATGACTTGCAAGCCACCATTCTTCATTTGCTCGGAATTGATCATGAGCAATTGACTTATCGTTACCAAGGCCGCTACTTTCGTTTGACCGACGTGCACGGCAAAGTCGTTCACGACGTTCTCAGTTAGCCCGCTTTTCTGTTTCACCCCTCCAACTTGATCCCAATATGATGAAAATATACCGAAAATCATTTCTCTTCGCCTTACTCCCGCTTTGTCCGTTTTTCCTGTCCGCGGCGAAACCGGTTTCCCTCTTCAACGGGAAAGATTTGACCGGATGGAAGGGTGGCAACTACTTTGTTGAGGACGGAGCCATCGTTTGCAAAGGAGGCAACCTCGTCACGGAAAAGCAATATGCCAACTACGTTTTTGAATTCGAATTCCTCCTTCCGTCCGGCGGTAACAACGGGTTGGGTATTCATTACCCGGGGAAGGGCGGACCCTCCGGGGCCGGCATGGAATTGCAAATTTTGGACAACAAGCACCCCAAGTACGCCAAGTTGGTCGATTCTCAGTATCATGGCTCGCTTTACAAATTGAAGGCGGCCAAGCGCGGACACCTCAAGCCTGCAGGCGAATGGAACCGCCAAAAAGTTACGGTTAACGGGCCGAAGGTACAAGTCGTGCTCAACGGCGTGGAAATTCTCGACGCCAACTTGGATGAGATCAACAAGGAAAATCCCAAGCACAACGGAGCCAAACGCCGGAGCGGGCATATCTGTTTTTGCGGGCATGGGTCCCCGGTCAAGTTCAGGAACATTACCATTTTGGAGCTTCCCGAGAGCGTTTCCCTTTTCAACGGCAAAGATTTGACCGGTTGGAAAAAGGGGAACTACGAGGTGGAGGACGGAGCGCTTGTCTGCAAAGGCGGGAACTTGGTCACCGAAAAAGAATATTCGAATTATGTCTTCGAGTTTGATTTTCTTCTCCCGCCGGGCGGAAACAACGGGTTGGGCGTTCACTACCCGGGGAGTGGAGATGCCGCTTACACTGGAATGGAACTACAAATCCTGGACAACTCACACGAGCGCTATGCCAAACTCAAGGACTATCAATACCATGGTTCCTTATACACTTTGAAGGCGGCCAAGCGCGGACATCTGAAGCCTGTAGGGGAGTGGAATCGACAAAAAGTCACGGTCAACGGGCCGAGCGTAAAAGTAGTCTTGAACGGCGTGGAGATTCTCGATGCCAACTTGGATGAGATCAACAAGGAGAAACCCAACCACAAGGGGGCCAAACGCCGCAGCGGTCACCTTTGCTTTTGCGGACACGGTGATCCGGTCAAGTTCAAGAACATCACCATCCTTGAGCTTCCCGAGAGCAAATAGTCGGTTTTAATCTCCTTTTCCCAGAAGGGTTTCCTCTTTCTGCCCGGAGTTTTTGGCAACGTAGACGGCACCCTTCGAGCTGTCCTCGGTGATGGGGTTGTCGAACTCGATGGTATGGCCCTCGGCCCATCCGAAAACCGCGCCCAAGCGGTCGGCAAAGGAGGCTTCGGGTTCTCCGTCCGCCCAAAGAGCGAATACCCCATCGGGTTTCAAGTGCCGGGC
>JAYOMW010000068.1:6599-8038 GCA_038121045.1 Opitutia bacterium | reverse complement strand
TTGGACAGTTGACGCTCCGCTTCATGAAACAGACTGGACATCAGGTAGTCCTCTCCCAGCTTGACTTCGTAGACGTCTAGTTCCCCCAACTTGGGAATTCTCCGTCTGCGCAACGAAAGCTCCCCGATGGGAGTGATCTGAAAATCAAGTTCTTCGAAGATCAAAAATCGGAGTCTTTCCTGAATGAGGGAGAAAAGGTCTCACTTCTTCTTCCCCCAGCGCTTTTCCCAGATGGCGGCCATCTCGGTCACCCGCCCGGGGTCCTGTTTGGCGAGGTTCTTGGTCTCGGTGCGGTCCTTGGCCAGATGGTAGAGCGCCCAGGGCCGCTTGCCTTCGCGAACGATCTTGTACTCTCCCTTCACGATGGCGTGCGTCCCGCTGTGGTTGAAAACGTATGAATGATCCCGATCGACGGATTTTCCCTTGAGAATCGGAACGAGGGAAAGGCTTTCGTGGGGCTTGGTTTTCTCACCTTTGAATTCTTCCGGGTAGGTGGCTCCCGCAAGTTCCAAACAGGTAGCCATCAGGTCAACCACGTGACCGCGCTGCTTGGAGATGCTGCCGGGCTGGGTCTTGAGTCCGGCCGGCCAATGGACGATGGCGGGCGTGCAGGCTCCTCCGTTGTGGACATTTGACTTGTAACGGCGCATGGGGGTGTTCTGGGCGTTCGCCCAATTATGTCCCACGCTTCCGTAGGTCATGGGGCCGCCCATCGGGACGTCGTATTTGTCGCCCACGGCGATGGTCTTGCCCGCTTTCTTGGCTTTGTCCAGTATGTTGTTGGCCGTATTCCATCCGTTGCCCCCGAGGTGTTCGGGACAAGCCCCGTTGTCGTGAAAATAGATGATGAAGGTGTTGTTCAGGCGCTTGTTTTTCTCCATGGCGTCGACGATCGATCCCACCGCTTGGTCCATGTGGTCGACCATGGCTGCGTAGATCGCCATATTTCGGATGCGCCATGGCTTGTGGTCTATGGTATCCCAAGGCTTGACCCGTTCTTCGAGTGGGGGAAGGGGCCAGCGCTCCTTGTCGATGATTCCCATCTTGAGCATACGGGCATATCGTTCTTTGCGCAGTTTCTCCCATCCTCCCTCATAGGTCTTGAGGTACTTCTGAATGGATTTCTCGGGGGCATGGATGGGCCAATGGGCGGCGGTGAAGGCGACGTATTGAAAAAACGGCTTGTCCGATTTGGCAAATTCTCCGATTTGGCGAGCGGCTTCGGTCCCGATCCGGTCGGTGTAATAGTAGTCCTCCTCGTCGACCTCGGTGAACTCGGTGTTCCGGGTCAAGGTATAGGGATCATAGAAGGATCCGGCCCCCGCCATGGTTCCGTAGAAATCATCGAAGCCGCGCTGAATGGGTCCGTCCTTCATCGGGTTTTTTCCCAGGTGCCATTTCCCCACCATTCCAGTCTGGTAACCGACGGGCTTGAGTAG
>JAYOMW010000068.1:0-6499 GCA_038121045.1 Opitutia bacterium | reverse complement strand
CCTGCCCGTCAGCGGCGAAGTTTGCGGTCGTAGAACTGTTCGTTCTTCGGCCGGCGGATCGGGATGGAGAGCCCGCCTGAGGAATCGAGTTCGTCGAAGAGTTTTTCTCTCAACTCGAGGATGCGGTCCTGATAAGCGGGAACGCGGATCAGGTTGTGACGTTCGTGAGGATCGGACTTCAGGTCGTAGAAACCGTTGCGGTCCCACACGCCGTGGTAGTAGACGTATTTTTCGCTGTCCGTTCGAATGGCGAAAGTCGTGGGGGTGGCGGGAAAGTTCCATTCCCAATGGTATTCGTAAACGAAATGTTCCCTCCATTTTTTCTTGTTCTTTTGTCCCTTGAGCAGGGGAAGAAGAGAATGACCGTCCATCTTGGGCTTCTTGGGCAGGTCCACTCCGGCATATTCCAGAATGGTGGGGGCCAGGTCGACGTTCAGAGCCATCTTTTCGACTCGGGTTCCTGCCTTGATCAGTTTCGGATGACGGGCGAGCATGGGTATGCGGATCGATTCCTCGAAAGCATCCCGCTTGTCGTAGAACCCGTGTTCGCCAAGAGCAAACCCGTTGTCTCCAAGATAAATGACCAGGGTATTTTCCGCGATTCCCAGCTTGTCGAGTTGGTCGAGTACGCGCCCGATATTTTCGTCCAGGGCATGTACGGTTTCGCAAAAGTTGTGGTAGAGCTCGTCGAAGGAGGGGACCGGGTCCTTGTCCAGGGCACCCGTTTCCATGTGGTCTATGCCGTGGATTCCGTATCTTCTTTCCCGGATCCAGAGGGACTGGGAGAGGTAGTTCTCTTCGGTGTTGGCCATGGTTTCCGGGTAATCGATCTTCTTGCCTTCGTAGCGCTTGGCATGGCGGGGCGGGGGTTGGAAGGGGTAGTGGACCGCCTTGTATCCGACCTGCAGGAAGAAGGGTTTTCCTTTTTTGGAGGCCGGTCCGACTTCCTTGAGCCAACTGATGGCTTGGTCGGTCAGCAGGTCGGCGTTGTATCCCTTGAAGTCTTTTCTTTTGCCGTTGATATTGAAAGTCGGATCGAAATAGGTTCCCTGCCCGGCGAAGCTTACCCAGTGATCGAAGCCCTTGCGGGGGGTGTCGTCTTCATGGCCCATGTGCCACTTCCCGACGTAACCGGTGCGGTAGCCCGCTTCCCTGAGGTATTCTGGAAAGAAGCGGGTACCGGGCGGTACGGGCCTTTGGTTGTCCACCACCCGGTGGTTGCGCATGTACTGCCCGGTCAGGATGGAAGCCCGACTGGGGGAACAAAGTGAAGTGCTGACGAAAGCGTTGGCCAAATGGGCTCCCTCTTTGGCTAGTCGGTCGAGGTTCGGGGTCTCGAGGAATTCCGGGGCTTCCTCCATGAAGCTCATGAAATCATACCGGTGGTCGTCACTCAAAATGAGCAAAACGTTGGCGGGGTCTGCAACCAAAGGGCAAGCGAGAACGAGCAGGAATGCCCAAAGACAGGGTAATCTTTGAATTGTCATGAAGGAAGTAATGCACGCCGCAATGGACAAGTCACGACGTATTTTTTCATTCCCTGCATTTTTCGACTGCAAAGCTATTTCGCGTTGCAGTCTCACCCGGACAGCAATGTTGTTATGTTGAAAGATCTCTATTACCGGAGGTTGCCTTAGGCAAATGGGTTCCACTTTTGCCCCCTGTCCCTTCCCGCTTTCAAGGGTTTTCACGAGAAACCGATTTGGCGAGCCTGCCGTAAGCAAATGAACCTGAAAGATTCTTTACTTGAGGCTGGCAAGATAGGCGATGAGATCGCGAATTTCTGTCTTCGAGAGAATGGCTCCGGTCGGAGGCATGGGGGAAGTCAGAACTTCCTCCGCAATGCGGGATCGGTCAAGCGTAGATTCCTTTCCTAGCCCGGACTGCAAGACATACCTTTTCGGATCGGCTTTGACAATCGAGCCTGAAACCGTGGTTCCGTCCTTTAAGGTTGCCACGAGGAGCCCGTAGCCTTTCGCCAGCTCGGCTTGCGGATTGACCAAAGATTCCAGTATTTTTTCCGTGGTTAGACGGGAGGCAATTTGGGAGAGGTCCGGACCGAGCACCCCGCCGGTCGAACCGATCTTGTGACACCGGATGCATTGGGCGGCCGGGTGTCCCATCGCGAGTTCCTTGCCTTTGCGGGCATCTCCGCCCCGCAAGGTCGGAAGAAAGGGGCCGAGGGGACCTTGCTTGGCCAGCATGTCCTCGAGTTCCTCGACTTTGGCTTTGGCCTGCGTTCCTTTGGCGCTTCTGGATGCTTCCAAAAGATCGAGCTCCAGATCGGGATCAACCTTGGCAAATTGTTTGGCCAAAAGCGTGTCGGCTTTCGGGTCATCGGACTGAGCGAGGTTTCCGAGGGCGGATCGTTTTTCGGTCAAGGTGCCTGATTCCAAAGCCTTGGCAAAGACTTCCACCCCGGAGAGCCCCGCCGCCCAGGCCCGCTTCTGTCCGGCTGCCCGGAGTCGGGCGTCCTTTGATTCAAGGGCTGATTCGACGAATTTGCCAAGGGCCGGGTCACTCAGTTCGGCCATGGTGCCGAGCAACTGAGCTTGCAGGTAAGGGGTGGCCTCTTTCGATTCGTAAGCGGCGTGAACCACCGGAAGAAGATCCCTGACCTTTAGCCTTTCGATGGCCCGGGAGAGTACGGTGAGAACCTTGGGCGATGCATTCTGCACCAAGTCGTCGGCGACCTTGGCCAAGGCTTTGGCGGCCGGCTGCGGGCTACGGGCGGGGTATTCCCGGTAGCGTCCCTCGACCGCGTCCAAAACAGGAGGTTGGGCCCAAAGGGCGAGGCAGGCAAGAGCCGTGGTCCGCATGTTTTCGGGAGAGGATGGATTGGCAGCGTAGCGGGCCAAGCGTTCGGCATCGGCTGGACGACCCACCCGGAAATTGGCATTGATCGCTCGCCTGAGGAGGGCTTCACCTTCCAGATCGGGCCGTGCGAGGATCTCCGCCAAGGCGGGCAGGGCATCGGGAATGGAAAAGTCGTCGTGGATGGCTCGGGCCGTTTCCGTGACCAAGTAGAGATCCTTATCCTTGAGAAAGGAAGAGATTCCGGGGTGAGCGTGCCTGCGCAGGGCCAGGATGGCGGCCAAGCGAACCGAGGAATGGGGTGAGCTTATTGTCTCAAGGAGAACCTTCGGGTCGGCTTGAGTCGAACCGACCAGTCCCATGACTGCGCCATGGCGCAGAAACGCATCTTCGTCATCATTTTCTCGGACCAGTTCGAGCAGAGGGTCGATGGCTTTGGCCGACTTGAGTTTTCCCAGGGCAACGGCGGCATGAAAGCGGACGCGAAGGGATGAGTCCTTGAGCAAGCCAACGAGAGGCTCAAGGGCTTGAGCGTGAGCGGACTCACCCAATACCTTGGCCGCTTGGGTCCGGACTTCCGCATTCTTGTCCTCGAGAAAATGAAGCAGGGGAGCGACCGCGCCCGCATCCTTGTTCTTCCCGTCGGGCCAGCCTCTCGCCACTTGGCCTATTCCCCAGATTGCGTGGAGGCGGGCCAATTGGTTTTCAGTTTGTTTGGCAACGACAAGAAGGGCCCATGTCTTTTTCCGTCTGACCAGTTCGAATTGAGCCGCCTTGCGGACTCTTGAATCGGGCTCCGCCAAACAGGCAACCAGATAGGCTTCGTCTTTACCGCCCATGCCTTCGGCCAAGAGCTGGCTCGTCCGTTTGCGGGCCGGGTCGTCTTTGCCCTCGATCGAGTCGATCTTCCAAATTCTGCCGCGATCGCTCGGGCCGTTCATCCAATCCGTGACGTAAAGAGCGCCATCGGGTCCGAAGGCAACCCCCGTGCTGCTTCCGCCTCCGGGGATGGTCCGCTCCTCGTACATCTCGAAGGCCGCCCCTTTGGGACGGACTTTGAAGGCGGTCATTTTTCTACCTTGGGCGAGAAAGAAGAAGTTGCGGAATTGCTCGCTCAGGGCCGTACCCGGATCGTAGGCGAAGCCGCAAGGTCCGTTGGAATAGTTGGCGAGAGGGGGAACGATGAAGGCCGCTTGCCCGGGAAACCTGGGCCGGAAGAGTCCTTCCTTCATCCAAACATTGTAGGGCTTTTCCCCCGATACCTTGGCAAAGTCCTGATAGCCGTGCCATTGCCAATGCAGGCGCCAGGCGGTCATTCCGCCTTCCACGATATAGATGAAGCGCTCCCTTTCACCCGGGTAGTCCCCGTCGTTATCGACGCTGAACAGGTTCCCGAATTCGTCAAAAACCGGTTCCTGCCCATTGCGAACTCCGAGAGCGAAGAGCTCGAGGTTCGAACCGTCCGGTTCGCAGCGCATGATTCCTCCCCGGTCCGGGTAAAAGAAACGTTCTCCGTTTTTCCCCGTGGCGTTGATTCCCTTGTCTGCAACCGACCAGTAGATCCGCCCGTCCGGGCCCATCGTCAGACCGGACACGTTGTGTCCTCCCTGCCCGATGTGGATGGAATAGCCCCGGCTGAGCAGGGTCCGCTTGGCGGGTTTTCCGTCTTGGCCGAAGTCCTCGTATTTCCAAACGTCGGGCTCGACCGTGGCATAGGCCGCGCCCTCGGCCCACAGGACCCCTGCGGCGATTCCCGTCAATGGAGTCGCGAGGTCGTCGTCGATGAGAATGCTTTCGTCTGCCTTTCCGTCCCCGTCCGTATCCTGGACGCGGAGGATTTCTTCCTTTTGTACGGCGAGATCCTTCCAATCTCTTTTGCCGTCCCCGTTGCGGTCGGGTGGCGAGTAGGGCCTGACGTCCGGGAATGGTTCGGGCCCCATCGCCTTTTTGTAGAAGGCAAGCCTGTCCTCCAAACTGCGGATCGACATGTCGTGCTTCACCCAAGCCCGGTGGTTGCGCAGATCGAGGCTGGAAATCTTCCGGCGCCGGACCCGCGTGACGTAGGCCTTGCCTTGTTCGTCGAAACTGATGGCCACCGGACTGGCGACGAGCGGGTTCTCCGCCCAAACCGAAACTTCCAGCCCACTTGGATCTTTTTTCGTGGGAGGGGAGGCCTTGGCCAGTTTCTTGGAAACCGAAATCCCATTGATCCGAAAAGTGTGCAGGTTTACCCATTTGTTTTCGTTGTTTCCCCGGGAGACGAAACGGATGAAAAGAGCGGAAGTTTCGGGGGTTTCGTATTTGGAAGTTCGATCTCCCTTACCCGGGCTTTTGCCCTTGTAGATTTCGTTCCATTTTTTTCCGTCCATGGAAGCCAGAACGGAAAACTCATAGTTCCGGTTACCCCGGGAAAACCCGGCCTCGAAAGAGGAAAAGATGGCTTTCTTGTCGAGCTTCAGTTGAAGCCATTGGTCTTTGCCTTCGGATGACCACCTGGAGTTTGCGTTTCCGTCGATGGCATGGTTGGGGCCATTCCCCGATTGGGAAGCGGAAGCGCTGATTTCGATGATCTCCGAGCCGAGCAGCTTGGCAAGGGAGAGACAAAGCAGGGAGAGAAAAAGAGTGGGATTTCGGAACATCTTAGGGATGGGTAAGGTGAGCGGGCATGGGGGCGTTGGTTTCCTTGAGCCACCGGGACAGTTTTCCGTTGAGGCGCTTGGCGACTTGGGGGCTTTTCTTCGCGAGGTTTCTTTTTTCGCTCAAGTCATCCTGCAAGTCATAGAGTTCGAGGGAACCGTCGTCGTAGTTGCGGATCATTTTCCATTTTCCTTCCCGTACCGCCCCGGCCAAGCGGTTGCCCATGTGCCAGGCGTAGTTGGGGAAATGGAAATAAATTGTTTTGCGGGTGAGTTTTCCCGATTGCCTGAAAAGGGGAAGGAGGCTCTCTCCATCGATCGGTTTGCCACTCGGTTTCAACCCGGCCAGCTCGAGGAAGGTGGGGTAGAAGTCCATGCTGATGACCGGGGTGTTGCAAAGCTTTCCCGGAGGAACCTGACCGGGCCAACGAACGATCAGGGGTACCCGAATGCCCCCTTCGTAGAGATGACCTTTCGATTCCCTGAGCGGACGGCAGTCGGATACCCCGGCGAACCCACCGTTGTCGCTGGTGAAGATCACAAGGGTGTTCTTTTCCATGCCCATCTTTTTCAAGGCCTTGAGGAGCCGACCGATGGCCAGGTCCATGGCCTCGATCATGGCTCCGTAACGTGTGTCGTTCAAACCAGGCCCTTTGCGGTCGGCATATTTTTCGAGCAACTCCTTGGGCGCCTGCATGGGCCAGTGCACGGTGTAAAACCACAAATGGGCCATCCATGGCCTCTCCTTGTTCGCACCGGCAAAGCGGATTGTTTCATCGACCAGGCGGTCGGGAAGGTATTCGCCGTCGGGCCCGTCTGGCAGCTCGGCGTTGCGGTAGGGGGAAAAGAAACTCGGTGGCCCTCCGTAGGAAGTGCCTCCGACGTTCAAGTCGAACCCTTGCCCGGTTGGGGAAACCGGACCGGCTACTTTCCCACCTTTCCCGGAGCTCGGGGCTATATGCCACTTCCCGAAAAAAGCCGAGGCATAACCCGCCTCCTTCATCCTCTCCGCTATGGTCACGTGTTCCGTTTCAAGCTGAGGGTTGAGC
>JAYOMW010000067.1:0-16025 GCA_038121045.1 Opitutia bacterium | reverse complement strand
CCTTACCGCTGTTTCTATTCACGCAACATCGAAAACCTCTTCATGGCGGGCCGTTGCGTAAGCGTAACACACGAGGCTCTCGGAACCGTGCGGGTCATGAAGACCTGCGGAATGATGGGCGAGGTCGTGGGGCGAGCCGCCTCGATCTGCATCAAGCGGGACTGTTTGCCCCGAGACGTCTACAAGAGCTACTTGGACGACTTGATCGAATTGATCAAATTGCCGGGCAAAGCCTTTCGCGCGTCGGTCGATGACAAAATCACCATTCCTTCAGACGCCATGGAATTGGCCGGACCGTATGGCGCGCCCAATGGATTGGACCCCAAAAAATTTCCCGGTGTCGTCGATGACATACAGGCAGTTTTCAAGGGGAGATGGACAAGGGGACAGGGACTCAAACCCTATTTTTCTTACGGTTACCAGTACTCCAGCGACCCTGAAAGCACGGCCACTTTCACTCTGGAAGCTCCGAAGGCCGGTCAATATGACGCCCGCATCGCTTACCAACCCCATCCCAACCGGGGGAAATCCGTTCCGGTCGAAATAAGAACCGGTGATCAAACTACAAAACTGACCACGGTCGTAAACATGACACTCAAACCAAGCTTTGAAAACGGTTTTCATTCGGTGGGCCGAGTCACCCTAAAAAAAGGGCAAAAGGTCCTGGTCGAGCTTTCCGCCAAAGGAGCTCAGGGCAACGTTCACGTAGACGCCGCCCAACTGGTTTCAATCGACTAAAGAGAGAGTCCCCGCTCTAGATTAGGTGAGAGGATTCCGCCACTTTTGCCGTTTCATCTCCCTCGCTCTGATCGTGGGCTTGATTCATCAATCCCATCGGGAATTCCTGCTCGAATTAAAAGAAAAAGGGCAACCGATCGGACTTGAGGAAGTAAGGCAAATTCTTCCGGCGACTTCTTCCCTCCAGGCCAGCTCCGACAACCAATCCGAGCTTCTGGCGGCTGACCCGGAAGGAAAGCCTTTGGGAACCGTCACCCAAACTTCACCTGCTGGAGATTCAGCCATCGGATTTTCCGGATCCACCAATCTTCTGGTCGTCTGGGACAAAGATCATAAAGTTTCCTCGGTTTCAATCCGTTCTAGTGGCGATACCATTGATCACGTCGATGCGATTCTTGAAAAGCCCGCCTTTTTCGAACAATTCGTGGGGAAGACCCGACAAGACCTGGCTCAATCCAAAAAGTTGGAAGCCGTTTCGGGAGCAACCTTGACCAGCTTGGCAATTATGGACGCCATATCCTTGCGCTTCGGAGGAGAAAAAAAGGCAAGCCGGTTTCCAAACCCGATTCAACTTGATGAAATCACCGACTATTTCCCCACCGCTTCCGAATTGATCCCTTCGGCCACCCACCCTTCCCTTTTGGACGTTTATGACGCAACGAATACAAAACTCGGCATGGTCGGCAGGAGTTCCCCCCATGCCGATCAGATCATTGGCTACCAAGGTCCCGTCGACAGCCTTTTGGTGATGGAATCCAACGGAACCTTGAAAGCCATGACCATTCGCTCAAGCTTCGAAAACCAGCCCTATGCGGACTACCCCAAGGACGACGCTTACTTCGCTTCTCTGTTCACCGGAAGATCGATTCCTCAACTAGCCGACATGAACTTGACCGAAGAAGAAGTCGAAGGGGTTTCGGGGGCCACCATGACCAGCATGGCAATGGCGGAAGGAATAGTGAAAACAGCGGCCAGTTGGGAGCTGGAAAGAACAAGAGTCCTGAATGCGGAACAATCTTCGATCAATTGGAAAGCAAGGGATTATGGTTCTTTGGCGGTCCTTTTGTTCGCAGGTTTCGTAGGTTTCAGCAAACGGGGCAAAACCAAATTCTTCCGAATTTGCCTTCAGGTTTTGTTGGTCGGCTACCTTGGCTTGATGAATGGAGACATTCTCTCCCAAGCCCTCTTTGCGGGCTGGGCCCAAAGCGGCGTACCTTGGGAACGAGCCCCGATTTTAGCAATGCTCAGCCTTGCCGCTTTACTCGTTCCGATGGCTACCGGGAAAGCCTTCTACTGCCATCAACTCTGCCCCCACGGAGCCGCCCAGCAATGGATGAGAAAGTTCCGCAAAAAACCGGTCCGTCTTCCCAAAGGGTTGGACGGTATACTCAAATACGTTCCGGTTGGATTGCTTGTTCTGGTCGTATTTCTTGCCTTTACCGCTTCGGCTCATACGGTCGCTATCCTCGAACCGTTCGACGCCTACGTATGGGAAGTGGCAGGGGGAATTACCATCGCCATCGCACTTATCAGCCTCGTTGCCTCGGCCTTTGTTCCCATGGCATATTGTCGCTACGGATGTCCGACTGGAACCGTGCTGAAGCTATTCGAGTTCAAGAGGGGAGACGAAGGATGGAACACAAGAGATTACTTAAGCTTCGGCCTCCTCGCATTAGCCCTTGTCCTCTACTCTTTATCCTGAAGAAACATGATCCGGTTCCTTTGGTTTCTCTCGCTTTGCCTTTTTACAAGTTGTGTGAACGAAGTCGAAGACAGCCCAAAACTTCTTAGTCTGAAAGGCCAAGCTCTCGGCACGACCTGGACCGTAAAGCTTATAAGCTCAAAGCCAACCGACGAAGATGAACTTCAGACCGAGCTTGCGGCCAAGATCGAGGAAACCGAAAAAATCTTTTCCCATTGGCGACCGGATTCCAAACTCTACCAAATAAACGCATCCCTTTCCGACGAACCCTTTTTGGTCCCCCCCATGCTTCACGACTTGCTCAAGCACGCGAAGTGGATGCATGAGCAAACCAACGGTGCCTTCGATCCAACCATCGCTCCGCTTGTAAACCTTTGGGGTTTCGGTCCGATTTCCGGAAACCGGTTGAGAATTCCCAAGGAGGAGGAGATTAATCAGGCGCTCGAGCAAGTAGGTTTGAGCCAATTGGAAATCTTGAACGGCAACAGAATCCGCAAGAAACGACCCGACCTTCAAATCGATCTATCGGCTTCGGCAAAAGGTGAAATCATCGACCAAGTCTGCGGGATGCTCGACGGCAGGGGTTTCAACAATTATCTGGTCGAGATCGGAGGGGAGATCAGAGCCCGAGGAAATGGAAAGTCAGGAAAAGGATGGGCGGTTGGCTTGGAGGACGGGCCCCGCGACCAAACGGAGGACTGGTCCGCCGTCGATCTGCTGGACTATTCCGTTGCCACCTCCGGAACTTACAGGCAATCCAAGCCCAATCCAAACTCGGCTGTCCCTGCTTCTCACTTGCTTGACCCAAGAACCGGTCGACCGGTTGAGCATAATCTCGTTGCGGTCAACGTCCTCGCACCAACCGCCCGCGACGCAGACGCCCTTGCGACCGCCTTGATGATCCTCGGCCCCGAAAAGGGGATGCGAAAAGCCGAAGAGATGAATTTGATCGCCCGCTTTTGCTCGAAGGAAGAAAACCGAACGCAACGGACGTACTCAACCACGTGGAGACGACTTCATCCCGCGTTCGAAGAATAATCAGCCAACCTGACCTAAGGTTGGACATTATTATGCAAACCAAATAAGAATTAATTTGATTGATGGGCTTTGCTCCCATCATCTGAAACCTCTAAATCCCAAAGTTCCAAAACTCTCGACTCCATTCGCCCATGCAAGCATTCAAACTTTCTTTGCTTTCTTTCCTGCTCGTTCTGAGTAAGCCCGTTTTCTCCGAAATCGAGCGTGGCGAGCTTATTTACAAGCAACTTTGCTTCAACTGTCACGGGGTCAACCTCGATGGAGGAATCGGTCCAAGCTTGACTGATTCGTATTGGAAAAACGGAGATTCCTACGAAGCGATCTATCGAAGCATTGCCAAGGGCATTTCCGGTACCGAAATGATCGCCTATGAATTAGTGTACCCTGAAAAGGATCTTCATTCTCTAACGGCATTCATCGTCGGCAAACAGGAGGGCAATCGAGAGACTCTGCGCTCCACCTACCCGAGAGACTATTTCAGAGGAAAAAGACTCCACCCTGACCTTTTTGATTCCATTGAATCAACTTCCCAAAAGAAATTGCCCGAGAACTTTTACTATGTGGAAAGAATGTTCGACGGGGTTCTGCGCGGTCAGTCCAAGCTGTTCATAAAGTCCCCAGGCAAGTATCAGTTGAATATTAACGGGCGGGGGCGAACTTCGATTTGGGTAAATGGAAAGGAAGTCCATTACAGCAATGACAAAAAGCCGAAGGACACTCACTTTAACAAAGAATTTGAATTGTCTTCCGGAACCCACGACTTGGAAATTCTGCACGAGGAACCAACTGCCCATTCGATGAGGTTCGGAGTCAGGTTGCAAAAACTCAACGGCCCGCATTGGATGCTGACGGGAAAAAGTTTGGAGGGCAACGTTCCCAAAGTCGTTCGCTCCGGCGAGAAGGCAAAAGTGATTCGCAAGTGGATAGAAGGTTTGCCTCCGAGGACTTTGTTGTTGCTTTTGCCCAACAAGGTTCTCCTCGCTTACGATTCGACCAGCGGAAAAATAATCAAGGGTTGGGAGTCCGCTTTTGTCAATCAAACCCCGTCCCTTGACAACCGAAGTCAAAAACAGTCCGAAATCAAAGGGAAAGAATTACAAGGTATCGCCCGCACGATATTGGAAGGTGAGCGTTTCAATCTGTTGCATTACGAAAGCGTCGGAGACTCCGTGAAAATTGCTACTCTCGTGGACGGGACTCCAAAGGGCTTCATGGTCAGTCCGCAAGGTGAAAATTCCTTCAAACTCTCTTTTTAATTCAGATATAAAAACAAGATGAAAAGATTTCTCATCCCTCTCCTTTCGTTCGGTTTCGCGATTTTAAATGCCCGGATTCCAGACGGATACAAAATTCAATCCATACCTCTTCCCCGCGGTTCGGTTTCCGTACTTGGATTATGTCACAAACCGGACGGCACCCTTGCGATTTGCACCTGGGAGGGTGAGGTTTGGGAAAGAAAAAAAGAAGTTTGGTCCAAATTCGCCGAAAACCTGATGGAACCCAATGGCATATACTATGACCCAAAGGAGGAAGCTTATTACGTTGCCCAAAAACCGGAACTTACGCGTCTGGTTGACCTGAACAAGGACGGCGTGTGCGACCGTTACGAATGCATAAGCGATGCGTTTGGAATATCCGGTGAATATCATGAATATCATTTTGGTCCGGTGGTTGATTCCTTAGGGCGAAAATACGCCTCTCTTAACTTGGCGGCCCGCGGAGAGTTTACCGTGCCGGACGGCAAACCATTTGGAAAAGGGGGTGGAAACATGTCATATAACGCACCTTGGCGAGGATGGGTTTACCGATCCGACCGGAAAGGGCATTTTCAACCACTTGCCAGTGGCTTTCGCTCACCCTGCGGAATTGGAATGAGTCCCAAGGACGAGTTGTTCATAACCGACAACCAAGGTGACTGGGTTGCGGATTGCGCCCTCTACCACGTTCGTGAGGGAAATTTCTACGGACACCCGGCTTCACTCCCCGCTCGTCCTGATTTCAGCAAGGAAAAAGTGCTTTCGTTAACCGCCAAGGATTTTGAGAAAATCCGCACTCCTCCCGCGGTCTGGTTGATCCGTGAATCGATCGCCAATTCCCCGGGCAGTCCCATTTGGGATACCACGGGAGGAAAATTCGGACCTTTCGAAGGACAGATGTTCATTGGCGACCAAAGACAATCCAATTACTTTCGCTCCGGGGTCGAAAAAGTAAACGGAGAATACCAAGGTTGGTGCGTCGATTTCCTGCGCGGACTGGATTCCGGCCCCGTAAAAATGTCCTTCGATGGCCAAGGGAGACTTTGGTCCGCTCAGGTCGGAAGAGGTTGGTTCAGCAAGGGAGGAAAAAGAACCGCGATACAATATGTCGAATGGGACGGGAAAACCATTCCCTTCGCGATTCATTCGGCAAGTTTGACCAAGACCGGCTTTGAAGTCAAATTCACCCAGCGCATCGGACGAAAGAGCATCCCCAAAGTAACCAGTTGGAGTTATCCTTATTACAGCACCTACGGCTCCCCGCCCGTTGACCCCAAAGTATTGAAAGCGAGCAATTATCAACTTTCCAAAGATCGTAAAACCGTAACTTTCGACGTCCCCTTGCAACCGGGAAAAGTCTATGCAATCGAATTTGCCCAACAAAAGAACACCGAGGCCAAGCTACTCGATTACCCGACCATTTATTACACTTTGAACAGTCTCAGACCGGCAAAGGAACCACGCCCGGGAAGAAACGTCGGTTGGTCCTTGGTCGGTTCAAGCTGGAATCGAAACGACAAGTCTCGCCCCATTCCTCCCGTAGTCTCTCCACTGCCCTCCGCAGATTGTTTCTTGGCCGCACCTAAAAACGCAATCGTTTTGGATGCCTCACAATGGACCAACGCGGATTGGAAATTCGACGACACGGGCGTCATGCCCCGCGGCAAGGGAAACAACCTGACCAAACAATCCTACGGAGATGCGCGCATTCATTTGGAATTTCGGTTCGAGCCTTCGGACAATCCGGAATGGAAAGGTCAGCTTTATGGAAATTCTGGAATCTTTCTTATGTCCGGATACGAACTCCAAGTCGTGAACAGTTTTCAAAATCCAACCTTCGCCGATGGAACGTGCGGTTCGATTTACGGGCAACACCCGCCACGGGTGAATGCCTCCCGTAAACCAGGCGAATGGCAAGCCTATGACATTCTACTGAAAGCTCCTGTTTTCTCAGACAAGGGTGAAGTCGAAAAACCTATGCGCGTCACCGTCTTTCACAACGGAATCCTGATTCACGACGACGCCTGGATCTACGGTGAAGTCGGCGGACCTTACAAAAAGCATGGAAAGCGGCCTCTTATGATTCAAGACCACAAAGGAACGGGTGTTTCTTTCCGCAACCTCTGGATCATTCCGGACCTAAAGTACGAACAGTCTCTTGATTCCTTCCGAAACCTTTACCCCAACCCCAAGCCTGACAAAAGTTCGATCTGACGCAACTTCTCGTAGCCTCGCTTCCTTTCGACCCTACAAAAGACTTCAAGCATGAAAACCATATTCAAATCTTTTTTCGGGCTATGCCTGAGCCTTTTTTTTAGCGGTTGCATTGAGTTCGAGAATCAGGAAATCGTCTACCACCACGATCAGGACAAGGACGAGATTCGAATGACCCTCAACTACAAAGGCATCTTTGGAAACCTCAAAGGAGGTCAGAACATGCAAAAGAGCCCGGACGACAAGGCCACCCCTGAAAAACTTAACCAGTTGCAAATCGAGCAACTCGCATCGGTCATGAATGAAAAGCAGGCCTTTTTCTTCAGCAACTGGATCTTCGAGTACAAACGGTCGGCCCTCAAGGAAATGCTCAAGAACAAGCCCGACGACAATAGGTTCGGTAAACCTGAAAAAGATTTGATCGAAGCCCTCCTCAAGAACGTGGATATCGAGAACGTGGGTTTCTACGAGGATAAGGAGGGCCGCCTTTGCGGTGCTCAGACGCTCAAACTATCAAATAGCTCCCGAGTCATATCTCTGGCCAATCGGGTACTCGGACGTCAGTTGAAAGCACGCCTGCAGGAGATGCGGGAGGAAAAGAAGAAAAAGACCCCAAATAGCTTCACCTCGGAAACCGTCGATTTGATCGAAAAAAAGACCCAAGCGGATTTCCCCTTCATCCAGGCCGAGGGTAATCTCATTACCCTGACCATGATCCTGACCGAACCTGACCAACAAAGAATTTCCAAATCCACGCTCACCGATCTTCCGCAAGGAACCCGTATTGAATTCAAGGACGACGCCTTGCTTGTCAAGATCGGGGGGAAGAATGCTCAAGTGGGCAAACTGAGCAAGAAATGCTTCGAAGGCTATTTACCCAACGCCCTCCATCACGTTCGGGAAAACCACAAAAAGCTCCTCTTTAACTCCGAAAAAGTAAAGCAAAGACTCAGCCAGTTTCTCAAGTCCAAGGGATAGAGGAATTCGGAATCATCCGTTCGTTTGGCCATAAAACAGGAATTCCCATGAACTTCTCTTCTCTGCTCACGGTTTCCTTTATCGCTGCCTTCCTTTCGCTGACTGATTTCTTGCGGGGCCAAGGCGACAACGCAACTCCCGTAGCCGTTGCCGGCGTATACCCGAGCCTCACCATGTACAACGAGGAAGGTGAATGCGGAACCGGGGCGGTGGTTCCCTGGGCCGGTCGCCTGTGGGTCATCACCTACGGGCCGCACAAACCGCGAGGATCCACCGACAAGCTCTACGAGATTACCCCCGATCTAAAGCAAATCATTCGACCCGAGAGCATCGGAGGCACGCCGGCCAACCGCATGATCCACAAGGAGTCGGGACAATTGAGCATCGGGCCTTATTTCATCGATGAAAAAAGAAAAGTCCGGACAATCCCCTACTCCAAGATGCCCGGCCGTCACACCGGCACGGCCCGACACTTGCAAGATCCGGCAAAAAAAGTCTATGTTGCGACCATGGAGGAAGGCCTTTATTCGGTCGACGTCCAAGACCTGAAAGTACTCGAACATATCAAGGACGGTAACCGCAACGAGACGTTCAAGGGAGATGGCATCCGGACCGTGCTTCCGGGCTATCATGGCAAGGGCCTCTACTCTGGTCAGGGAATTTTGGTCTACTCCAACAACGGTGAACATGGAAAATCGGCCCTCACTGATCCCACCACGACTTCGGGCGCGCTCGCTTCCTGGCAGGGGAAAGGAGACTGGAGTCTGGTCAGAAGAAACCAGTTCACCGAGGTAACCGGGCCGGGCGGAATCTATGGAAATTCAAAGGAGACCGATCCGATTTGGGCAATGGGTTGGGATGCCCGCTCGGTCATCCTTATGCTTTTCGATGAAGGAAAATGGCATTCCTACCGTCTGCCCAAGGGCAGTCACAGTTACGATGGAGCCCATGGTTGGAACACCGAGTGGCCTCGTATCCGCGAGATCGGACAGGGCAACCTACTCGCCACCATGCACGGGACTTTTTGGCGTTTTCCGAAAAGTTTCTCAAAAAGAAATTCTTCGGGGATTGCTCCCCGCTCGAACTACCTTCGGGTCATCGGGGATTTCGCCCGGTGGAAAGACCGGATCGTGTTCGGTTGCGACGACTCCGCCCAAAAAGAGTTTCTCAACCACCGGCCCTTCAAGTCGGCCAAGGGGGCTCCTCTCCAGTCGAACTCCAATCTGTGGTTCGTAGACGCCGGCCAACTTGACAAACTGGGCCCCGCAATCGGCCGTGGTTCGGTTTGGTTGCGGGATGATCTTGGCAAAGGGCAAGTGAGCGAACCTTATCTTTTTTCAGGCTATGACCACCGGATGATGGTGATCCGTCATGAGAGTAAGAAGCCTGTCGCGTTCACCCTTGAAATCGATAAGAAAGGGGATGGCTCATGGAAGGAATTCAAGAAATTCAGGGTCAAAGGTTCCTTGATTCACATCTTTGACGAGAGCGACAGGGGTGCTTGGGTTCGCCTGCGGGTTTCCGAAGAAGTCAAGCAAGCCACCGTCCATTTTCATTACCGGGACAAAGATGAGCGAAGCAACCAAAACAGCCCCGTTTTCAATGGGTTGGCCAGTTTGGAAAAAGAAGCCCTTGCAAACGGGGTTATCCGCAGCAACCGCAAGGTCTTGAGTATGCTCGCGGACGGCGAGTACTATGAATTGAATGACCAGCTTGAACTGACCCCAGGTGACCGAACTCTGGCGAGACTCGTGGCGGAAGGGGCCCAACCCAAAACCAGCATTCGCGTGGACTCAGCATCCGCAATCGTGGAGGAGGATGGAGTGGCTTACCGAATACCCATCGACCGAGGCTACCAAGACATGAGCAAGGAAAATGAGGAAGCGGATTCGAAAGGGACGCTCGAGGATCATCTTTCCTTAAGCCTGACGAAAGGAGCAAGAGTCAAGGCAAGCGGGGAGCACGGGGACTATTCCGCGATGCATGCATTGGACGGCAGCATCTCAGAAAACTCGCGATGGATCGTCAAGGGTCCCGGTTCACTGGAGGTTGACTTGGGGGAGGAAAAGACTTTCCGCAGCCTCTACCTTGCGTCCGGATGGAAGCGCGAAGCCCATTATGCCGTTAAGAACTTTGAGCTCCAAGTGAAGAACGAAGGGGCTTGGAAAACCGTGCCGGAAGGAAAAATCCGGAGCAACTCCGACTGGATCATCCCAGTCCTTTTGGACAAACCGGTAAAAGCGCGCTGGTTGCGCCTCGTCTTCAAGGACGATGACTTCAACCGCGTATACGAGGTCGCGGTCTTCGAAGGTCAACCGAAGATCGCTGAACAAGAAGCTTCCGCTCTTCATCACCCGAGGGTGTGCCGTGAAGTGGCCACCGAGCGAGACTTGTTTAATTTCGGCGGTACTTTCTACGAATTGCCGGCCCGCAATGCCCAGGGATTCGCCAAGATTCGTCCGGTCGCCACCCACAACCTTAAGATTCACGACTATGCATCTCATTTCGGCTTGCTCTTTATGACCGGTTTGACCGGTGAGGACGGCAAACGCATCCTCAAGAGCAAGGATGGCAAAACCGCGATTTGGGCAGGGGTTATCGATGACCTTTGGCAACTGGGAAAACCCCGCGGAACAGGAGGCGTTTGGAAGGACTCTAAAGTAAACGCCGGAGTTGCCTCCCTCCCCTATCTGATGACCGGTTATGATCACAAGTCCGTCTTCTTGTCCAGTGAAAGGGATGCGGAGTTCACCATTGAAATCGACGTCGATGGCACGGGGTTATGGGTGCCCTACGAAACTTTTGCCATTGGTGCAGGCAAGTCGGTGGAGCACCAATTCTCCGAAGGTTTCTCAGCTTATTGGGTTCGGGTCATAAGTTCGACGGAAACAACCGCTACGGCTATGTTCCTTTATGAATAGAAAAGGTTTCCCTTTTGAGCCAAGCCAGGTCCGATCGGTATTTCTCCTAACTTAAAAGGGTCGAATGAACCGATTGCTTCCCCCGTTGCCATAATTAAAAAATTGGGCAGATTGGACCGATCTGCCCCGACTAAGAAGTATTAATGTAATTGCTTTGCCGGTCCGACTGTCCTAAGCAAATCTCTCTCCCTTTTTTCTCTAGAAATCCCATCATCTATCTGCCATGACCATCGGAAAACCCGTGCTTTGCCTCTTTTTTTCGTTCTTCTTGCCTTTGGCGTCGAAAGCGGCTCAACCCAATTACATAACCTATGAAAACAAAAGGATGGGAACGCTCGAAAAACCATACCTCCTCCGGACCTACGTTCCCAGTCTCGGTTTGGACGATGAAGTTCTTTCCCACCACTCGCGCGGGTTCCCGTCCCCGCGTTATTCCCCTTCCAACGGACGTTTGTCCACAAGCGGATCCTATGGAACGATCCCTGTCATTCCGGCCGCCATCAGCGTAAGCTATGGTCCCCGGTTGGCCTATGTATGGGATACCACCGAATGCAGGTTACTCTACGCCTGGGCAAATGGGTTCCTCGATATGGAGAGCCATTGGGGTTCGCCCCAAAGCGGGAGGCGAAATGGAAATTATTCAGCCCGTCTATTCGGGCAGGTCTTTTACAAGGCAAAGGGAAAAGCGCCTTTGCAAATCAACGGGAAGCCCCAATCCGGGAAAATTAACTATTATGGAAACAAGCGCATCAAGGGGCATCCCGAATTCTCTTATCAAGTCGATGGACGGACAATCACCGTTTCAGTCCGGCCCGGTTCCGCCGCTCAGACGGTCGAGCTAAAATACGTATCCTCGAAGCCATCTGACGTCTTGCATTACCATGACCCGAAGACCTCATTTGAGGTCCTTGAATCCAAATCGGGGCAACTGAAGGTTTTGCTCAGTCCCAATGCCGCCGAGACGCACCATGGATTCAAGAAACCGAACGTCCAAATCGCCGAAGCGAGCGCAGAGTCAGGGAGGACTCTTTACACAACCTACGGTTGTATCGCATGCCACTCGCTGGACGGGGCGAAAAACCATGGTCCGACTTTCCAAAGGCTTTTTGATTCAAAGCGTAAATTCCCCGATCTCGGCATGGTAACCGCCAACGAGGAGTACCTCCGCGAATCGATCACCGAACCCAACGCCAAAACGGTTCCCGGGTTTACGCCCGGCATGATGCCTGCCTATCCCTTGGACCGCAAACAAGTCGATTCGCTCGTTTTATTCATCCAGTCATTGAAGTAGGAGTTTTACAATGAACCAAGCCATCCGTTTTTCAAGAAAGTGGTTGTTTGCCCTTTGCCTCACGATTCTCTGCAGCCATGCGGCAGCCAAGAGCTACCTCATCGACTCACTCGAGTTTCCCGAAGACATGCCGCCCGAAATCGGAGCCCTCGACTTCGACTCCGACGGAATGCTTTATATATCGTTGCGGCGCGGCGACGTCATGACCGCCAAGCCCTCGAAGGATCCGAAGGGGTTTCGTTGGAAACGGTTTGCCACGGGTTTTCACAATGGCTGCGGAATGCATATCGTGAAACCCGGTCACCTGATCATAAGCCAGATGGCCGAGCTCACCGAAGTGATTGATACCGACGAAGACGGGGTTGCAGACGAATACAATAAATTGGAAACGGGAATTGGTCTGAGCGGAAACTACCACGAAACCAACGCCATTTGCCCGGATGGCAAGGGCGGGTTGTACATAGCCGGGGGTACCGCTTCGCATAACGGGCCGACCTCAAGCACCCCGTTGGGGAAGTATTCGAAAATCGGACGAATGGGTCGCAATTATTCGGCCGTTCAGTACCGCGGATGGATCATGCACCGGGCAAAGGATGGCTCGATCACTCCATTTTCTTCCGGTTACCGCATGCACAACGGCATTGAGTTCGACCCGAAAACGGGTGTCTGGTGCGGGGACAACCAAGGCGATTGGAGGGCAGGTTCTCCAATTTATCACGTAAAGCCGGACTCCTTCTCCGGCCATCCTTCGAGTTTGGTCTGGGACGAGCGCATGGCTTCCTTTGGCAACGTCCTCTATTTACCCCGTATTCTCCTCGACGATTTGTGGAATAAACCGGCCTTTCACCTTCCTCACGGAATGATCCGGTCCTGCGCCGAACCGGTTTTCGATACGACGAAAGGAAAGTTCGGACCTTTTGCCGGACAAATGCTAATGGCCGATCAATCGGGCGATCAAATCATACGTTGCATGCCTGAAAAGGTGGATGGAGCTTTTCAAGGCGCCGCTATCCATTTCTTCAAGGGCAACGGATTGCGAAGAGGAAACAACCGTCTGGCGTTCTCACCCGAAGGAAACGTTTTGTATATTGGACAAACCGGACGCGGTTGGGGAAGCTTGTCCGAAGGGATTCAGCGAATCCGCTTTACCGGAGAAACTCCCTTTTCCTTGCTCAATTGCAGCCTCACTCAGGAAGGATTCGACCTGACTTTCACCCAGCCCGTTGACCCGCAGAGCGTATCTGCCGGACAATTCGAGGCGGAACGCTATCGCTATGCCTATGGCTACAAGTACGGCGGGGAAGCGATCGAAAAAACACCCATTAAAACTTCGAAGGCTCAGGTCGACCGGGACGATCCTCGGATCGTTCGTCTGACCCTCCATGAACTGACTCCCAATTACCTGTACGACCTAGACTTCGGAAAAGTTAAATCCTCAAAAGGAGAATCGGTCCGGCACGGTTCTTTGGTTTACACCCTCAACCGCCTACGACGCCCCGAATCGGATCAATCCGTAACCATCGAAACCAAAGACGACCGCATCCGGGTCGAGACCAACGGCAAACTCCTGACGGAGATCCGCACCAAGGGCTTTAGCAATCCGATTTTGTATCCGATCAACAACCCATCGGGTCAAAGCCTGGTGCGCGATTGGCCGGTAATCGAGAACGGACGAAAAGGCGAACAGACCGATCATCCGCATCACAAGTCCTTCTTTATCGGTCATCAGGGAATAAATGGAGTGGATTTCTGGCACGAGGGTGGGAGTTGCGGAACCACCGAACAAGTCCGCATCATCGAAACGCGTAGCGGCGAAGACCGGGCCCTGCTCCGCACCTTGAATTTATGGAAGGACAGTACCGGAAAGGTCTTGTGCAGCGATACGCGCGAACTTCAGTTTGGCGTAATCGACGGAGCTACCTGCATCGATTTGGAATTGAACATGCACGCCAGTCATGGCGATTTGACCTTCTCCGAATACAAGGACGGTTTCGTCGGCCTGCGGACCCATCCGCATTTGCGTCTAAGCGCAAACCCCGGCAAGGGAGTCCAAGAAGTGTTCGGCCAGGCGGTCAACAGCGAGGGCGTCGAAGGGAAAGGCATTTGGGGGCAGCGGGCCAACTGGGTTCATTATTGGGGCAAAGTCGAGGGTAAGGATGCAGGCGTGGCAATCCTCTCTCACCCCTCCAACCTGCGCAATCCCTCCTGGTGGCATGCCCGGGATTACGGATTAATTGCCGTCAACCCGTTTGGTCCAAAGCGGAGCAAGGGCGATGGCGAATTGGTTTTACCGGCTGGCCAGACCCTGACTCTTCGCTACCGTTTTCTTTTTCACGGCTTGTCGAAAAAAGAGGCTGACATGGATCGAAGATACTCGGCCTATTCCAAGAAAAAGCTCGTCCCCCGAACGACCGTCCTTCCCATACCGACGGGGGTGTTGAAAAGTTCCGTCTTGGACGAAGCGGTCAAGAACGCCAAGAAACTTGGTGGCGCGGTCGAGTCCGTGGCACGCTATATTGACGGGAAGGAATCCAAACCCGTAAAGGTGATGGCTCACGGTTTGATCGAAGGTAAATTGATTTACGTCGACCGGGATTTTCTCTTCTCCCGCATACCGGATTCTCTTCGAGGCGCGGACGTTGTCATGACCTACAACAACGACAAGAAGCTGGATCGTTCGAACGCCCGCTACGACGTGACCGTCAAGCACCCTTCCACCTTGCTTGCCTTGGTTGACACCCGTATTGAAAAGGAAGTCGGATGGCTAAAGAAAGGCCCCCTGAAATTCAACAAGACGTCGGACCTCGTGCAGACCGACGCCGATTATGCCTTTCGCGTCTACAAGGTCGACTTGGCCCCCGGCACCTACAGCCTCGGCCCTCAGACGGGCGGAAGTTTTTACTCGATCGCAGTGCTCAAGAAGTAGCTGCGGACGGCAACCCCTCCTTCAATCAAGCTCAGGGGTCTTGCGGCCGAGGCAAGTTCCTCCAATGCCCGCTTTCATCTTCGCCACTCACCAGGATGCCTTTTTGTTCCCAACCCAAGTAGGCTTTGACCTCGGCGGCCGCGTAACGCATGGTCAGTCCGCTCCGGCGCTTTGAGGAACGGTTGGCCTCCGATCCATGAAGAAGCAAGTCGGAATGGATGGAGAACTGGCCGGCCTTCAGGGCAACGTCGACTGGTTGGCCGAACCGGCTTTCGTCTTTCACCTCTCTGGACAGTACGAGGTCCGGTGAATCGCTCATTTCGTAATCGATGACTCCATTGAGATGCGAACCCGCGATAAAACGCATGTTTGCGTTTTCGGGGGTCGCATCGTCGATGGCCAACCACACCGTCGCAGTACGGGTGGGAGTCAGAGGCCAATAGGGACAATCCTGATGCCAGGGAACGCGCTTGCCGTCCATCGGCATTTTGCAAAAGAAGTGAGCGCCCCAAGCTACGAGATCTTTCCCGAGGAGATCCTTGACCGGCGCAAGGATCGACGGGTGGCGCATCAGGTCATGAATTTGGCCGAATTTAAGATGGGCCGTGCTGATGGAATAACTGTTTTTTCCCTGAGCCAATGCTTCGGCCAGAATTCGATCAAAGAAGTTTCTGAGATCGGAGATTTCAGAGGAGGAAAGTCCGTCGAAAGGCATAAGGTAGCCTTGTTCGTTATATTTCTCGATTTGGGAAGGGGAGAGGAATTGGGGGTTTTCGTTGCTTGCCTCAACGAACTTCAATTCACGGATGACCTGACGGAGTTCCTCTTCGGTCGGTTCGGCTATAAGATTCAAATCTTTCATTTTTTTATCCCTACCAATACGGGGCAAACTTCTCTCTTTGACAAAGGAAATGCGACATGGGCAATCTCCTTGCCAGCAGATGAGCGCACGACCTAGGAT